>DATBCW010000159.1:0-6723 GCA_036270255.1 Chthoniobacterales bacterium | reverse complement strand
ACAGAGAAACTCAATGTTTTGCGCGCCGTGCCTTTTGAGGAGGGAAGCCGCCTCGCAGGCGCTGTTGCCGGTGGCCAACATCGGATCGAGGAGCAACACTTCGGCCGCCGCGACGTTGACCGGAACCTTGTCATAATAACTCACGGGCCGGAGCGTTTCCGCGTCCCGATAAAGTCCGATGTGGCCGATCGCGGCCTCCGGAGCGATGCGCTGAATTCCATCCAGCATTCCAAGTCCCGCGCGAAGAATTGGCACGAGCACGATTGGTTTCGCCAGGACCGCGCCGGTGTATGGCGCGAGCGGCGTTTCGATCTCGACCGCTTTCGTTCCCCAGTTTCGCGATGCTTCGACGAAAAGAAGAATGGATAATTCCTGGAGGTGACTTCGAAAAATCTCCGGTGTCGTTTGCCTGGCGCGCAAAATCGAAAGGCTCGCGGCGCCCAAGGCATGATCGAGGACGCGAACGTTTTTCCCGCTCATCCGGCTGCTCCTTCCCGTATCCGGACTGGCGACGCCGGAATCCGGTCCAGCACAATGCGTTGCTGGCCGTCGTAATGCCCGAACGCCAGGACGCCGGTCGGACATTGCTGGACGCAGGCAGAACAGCGCACGCATTCGGGGTCTTGCATCGGGAGCCCTTTATTCGCGAAGTTCATGATGTCGATCCCCTGGTGGCAGACCGATGTGCAGACGTTGCACGAAATGCATTTCGATTTCTCGGGGAAAATTCGGAAGCGCGAAAACCGCGCGTAGATGTGCATGAGCGCCGCGAGCGGGCAAAAGAACCGGCACCAGACGCGACCCGAGTATTTGAAATAAAGGCCGACGCCGATGACGCCGCCGAGGAAAACATCCACCAGCCACTTGTAGTTGAAATAGGTCGCGAGCTGGCCGCTGCTGTTCTTGCCTTCGAGAAGCAAATGGAAGGCGGACGCGAAAACGGATTGTGGCCAAATCCATCCAAGCACCCGCACGACGAGAAGAAGGAACGCGACCGCGAGTATTACCTGCCCCGCCATGTTGAGCCGGTTCCAGAACGGGCCATGCGGCATTTTGTGGCGTTGCTGGTCGCCCATCGTCTCCGCAAGCGCGCCGCAGGAACAAATCCATCCGCAATACGCGCCCTTCCCCCAACGCCAGATGATCGCGGGAATAAGGACGAACGTTTGGATAAACGCGATGATAAGCCACCAGGTCAGGGGCGCATCGGTGAAAACATTGTAGACCATCAACGGCCAGGCGAGGATGAATCCGTAAGCGCGCCAGTACGCGCGCGGATGTCCCCAGTCCGGCCATTGATGGGCGGCGTATTGCGCACCGGGAATGTACGATTCGAAGAGATGATCGGCGATCGTTTTCCCAAAACCGTGATCGAACCAGCCGTTGTAGCCGAGCCACGGCAAAATAATTTCCGGCAGAATAAAAAGCGGAATGACCTGAACGAGCATGAGCACGATGGTCTGGAGCGTGACGTAAGGTGTGTTGCGCCGACGAATGCGCGCGATACCGAATCCGACGATCAAGCTGCTATAGAGAAGCGTGTAATAAAACGAACGGCTCTTGAGCGAAACGGCCACGGTGCCGAGCAGGGTTGAGCGGTCCGCTAGCTGGGTTTGCCACCAGCCACCTAACGAACTGAGAATTGCCGGCATGTTTTCCGGCCAGGGGTTGAGCCAGCTCTCGGCGAACCCGCCCGACTTCCAGGCGTAAACAAAAACGCAAAACACGAAGAGAACCGCCAGCGCGATCCAGCCGCGCAATGTCCCTTCGCCCGCGACCGGAATGCCGGAGCGACGAAAAAATTCCAGCGGCGCTTCACGGCCGAGCATCGTGAAAACAACGTCGTTCGGCAGAGTCGTCTCGTTGCCATTCTTCAAGCGAACGAGCGTTGGCTCGATCCGCGTCACCTCACTACCGAGCGCGAGCTTCAGCGAACCTGGCGATCGCCCACGCATGCCGGAAGTCACCGCGGTCGTTACCCGCTCCGACGTTGGTTTTTCGACCTGCACATCGGCGGCGGCATCGCCCACAAGCGCTTCAACTTTCTCGATGTTCTCCGGCTTCGCCCGCGACAATTCCTTGCGCCGATAGCTCAGGGTCACGTGCGCTCCGCACGTCGTCAGTCCGATCGCTGTCTCGAGCGCCGAATCGCCGCCGCCCACCACCAGCGCGTTCTGTCCCGCGAACTCTTTCGGATCGAAGAGCCGGTTGTAAACCTTATCAAGATCTTCCCCCGGCACGCCGAGCTTCCGGAAATTCCCACTCCGACCGATCGCGACGATCACATTTCGCGCCGACACCGATGTCTTGTCGGCCATGTGCACAACGACAACGCCGCCGCGGGATTCGACCCGTTCCACTCGCGCTGGCGTCACCTCGATGCCCGCCGCGCGCCGCTGCGCCTCCATTTCCTCCACCAACGCCTCTTTAATGTCGGCGGAAAATTGGAGGCCGCCCTCGAGCTTCATCTCCGTCGGGTAGGTGTAAATCGGTTTCGCCTTCGGAAAATTGACGACCGTGGAAAAAATTTCGGTCGCCTCGAAAACCACAAAATTCAGCCCCGCCTTTTTCGCCTCGATCGCCGCCGAAATCCCCGCAACTCCGGCTCCAATAATCGCCAAATCCAGTTCCCCCTCTTCGGCCTTCCTCCTTCCGCCCTCCGCCTTCAAAACCTCCCTCACTGCTTCCGCTCCCGTATGCGAAGAAAATTTTAACAGCGGAATCCCCGTCAGATCGCCCACAATCCGCACCCCCGGCAGCGCCGTGACTCCGCCCGGCCCGGAAACCGGTAACTTCTCCACCGTCCCGGCCGGCCACTGCGTGTGGAGCCATTTTGTGTAACGTGAAAGGATTCCGGCCATCGCGCACTCCGCGCTGCTTTTCTAGCGTCGCAGTCTCGCAGCCGAAAGAGAAATCATGCACAACCGCAGCGTTAACGCCGAGCGAAGCAGTGGGATGACTGAGTCGAATGTTAAGCGCCGATATCCGATCGGGGCGGAATTGATTGGAGAGGGACGCGCCCATTTTCGTATTTGGGCGCCGAAAGCGAAACGGTTGGAAGTGGCGATTGAGGGGAGTCGGGGCGCAAAGGCCCCTCCGACATTGGTAGAGCTGCAGCGCGAACCGTCGGGATACTTTTCCGGGTCGGTAAAAGCTAACGAAGGCGCGCTCTACCGCTTCCGCCTAAATGGCGAAGGGAATTTATATCCCGATCCAGCTTCCCGATTTCAACCGGAAGGTCCGCATGGCCCGTCCTGCGTCGTGGATCCGACACAGTTCAAGTGGAGTGACGACGCGTGGAAAGGAATCACCTTGGACGGCCACATCATGTACGAGATGCATATCGGCACGTTCACGCCGGAGGGGACCTGGCGCGCCGCCGCGGAGAAACTGCCCCGTTTGAAAGAGGACGGGATCACGCTGCTTGAAATGATGCCGATCGCCGATTTTCCCGGCGAATTCGGCTGGGGCTATGATGGCGTCAACCTGTTCGCGCCCTGTCATCTCTACGGCTCCACGGACGACCTGCGCTTTTTCATCGGCCGCGCGCACGCCCTCGGCCTCGGGGTCATTCTCGATATCGTTTACAATCACTTTGGGCCGGACGGCAATTACCTCGGCGCGTTCTCCGACGACTACATGAATTGCGAGCGCGCCAACGAATGGGGCGACTGCATTAATTTTGATGGCCGCAATTCCGGGCCAGTTCGGGAATTTTTCATCAGCAACGGTCGCTACTGGATCGACGAATTCCATTTCGACGGCTTCCGTTTCGACGCGACCCAGAGTATTCACGACGAATCGGGCGAATACATTGTCGGCGCGGTCGGGCGCGCGGCACGCGAGGCGGCAGGCAGTCGCAGCATTATCCTGGTGGCCGAGAACGAGCCGCAGGAGACGAAGCTTATCCGGCCGCGAGACGAAGGCGGCGACGATCTCGACGCCCTCTGGAATGACGACTGGCATCACACCGCGCTCGTCGCCGTCACTGGAAATCGCGAGGCCTACTTCACCGATTATCTCGGCCGGCCGCAGGAATTCATTTCCGCGGCGAAATACGGATACTTGTTTCAGGGTCAGCCTTATTGCTGGCAGGAAGCGCCGCGCGGCTGGCCGACGCTCGGTGCGCCTCCGGCTGCGTTCGTCTCGTTCATCGAGAACCACGACCAGGTTGCTAACACCGCGTTTGGTGAACGGGTGCGCTTCCTTACTTCCCCAGGAAGATACCGCGCGCTTACCGCCCTTTTGTTGCTCGGTCCGTGGACGCCATTACTTTTTCAAGGCGAAGAATTCGGAGCCGCTACGCCGTTCCAATTTTTCACCGACGTCGGCGACGAAAATTTGAAAGAGGCAATCCGAAAAGGGCGCTTCGAATTTCTCGCTCAATTTCCGTCGGTCGCCGCCCCGGACGTTCAGGCCCGGCTCCCGGTGCCATCGGAACGCTCGACCTTTGAACGTTGCAAACTCGATTGGGCGGATCGCGAGCGGAATCCGGAGCTTTACGAACTTCATCGGGACTTGATTCAGCTGCGAAAGACTGACTCGCGTTTTCGCAAATTGATTCCGCGCGGGGTGGATGGGGCAGTCCTCGGCCGGCATTCGTTTGTTCTGCGTTATTTCGCCGACGAACCGGGAGACGCGCGTCTTTTGATGGTGAACTTCGGAACGCAGGAAGAGTTCAGCCCTTCACCGGAACCCCTCATGGCCCCTCCGGCCGGTCACGAGTGGCAAACGCTGTGGATGAGTGAAGCGCCTCAATACGGCGGCACCGGAATGCGCACCGTCGCGACCGATGTGGGCTGGACGATCTACGCAGAATCGGCCGTGGCTCTGCGCGCAGTGCCGCTGACAAAACCGCGCAAAAAGCCAAAGGCTCGCTAAGGTCGATACTTACCGATGCAGAGTCCGTATCGACCTACAGTCGTGCGCTCGATGGAATGGGACCCCGCCCATCCGTCGCGCGAAGTTTTGCTGAATCGCGAGTGGCTCGTGACGAATGGTCTCGGTGGCTACGCGTCGGGCACGGTGTCGGGTGCGATCACCCGAAAATATCACGGGATCCTGGTCGCGGCGCTGCCGGCTCCGCTTGGACGCGTCGTGATGTGGAATCACGTTTCCGAATTTCTCCGGTTCGCGGACGACGACGTGGTGTCGTTAGGCGCGGAGGAACGGGCCGGCGGGCAGCTCGATTTGAAAGGCGCCGAATATCTCCGCGAGTTCAGGCTCGAAGACGGGATGCCGGTCTGGATTTATCGCGTCCGCGATTTCGTGATCGAGAAGCGCGTCTCGATGCCGCATCTCCAAAACACAGTCCACGTCAGCTATCAGATCACCGGCGATGGGAAGTCGCCGCGGCTCGAGTTGCGGCCGGCATTCCATTTTCGTCATCACGAAAACGAAGTCGACCAGACCTTGGACGAACCGTACAAACTCACGGCAGTCAACGATCGTTACGAAATTGTTTCGGCGCGCCGTAAATTTCCGCCGCTCCGGATGCGATTGTGCGGCCGCGCGGCTGCTTTCACGATTGCGCAATCCACCCTGCAACAGGTCGTTTATCGCACCGAGCAGGCCCGGGGATACGCTTACGAAGGGGCCTTGTGGAGCCCGGGATTTTTCCAGGTCGATCTCGCCGAGGAAAAAACCGCGACGCTGATCGGCTCGACTGAGCCGTGGGACATCATCGATGTTCTGAGCCCGTCGGAAGTGCTCGCTGCGGAACGCGAGCGCCGCGCCCGTTTACTCGAAGACTCGGAGTTGCCGGCACGTGAAGGCGTGGCCGCAGAACTTGTTTTTGCCGGAGACCAATTTGTTATCACGCCGGCCGGCCGCGCCGAAGAGGCGGCGCGCGCCCACGCGTCGGGAGATGAAGTGCGCACTGTCATCGCGGGCTATCACTGGTTCACCGATTGGGGTCGTGACACGATGATCAGCCTCGAAGGATTGACGCTGGTCACCGGCCGTTGCCTCGAAGCGGGATATATTTTGCGGACGTTTTCGCATTACGTTCGCGATGGCCTGATTCCCAACATGTTTCCGGATCGGCAGAAACAGGGCCTCTATCACACCGCCGACGCGACGCTCTGGTTTTTCCACGCGCTCGGGCGTTATCTGAAAAAGGCGGACGATCGAATCACGTTGCGGCTGTTATTGCCGATTCTGATCGACATCGCGGAGCATCATCTGCGCGGGACGAAGTTTAACATCCATGTCGACCCGCGGGACGGATTGCTCGCGCAAGGCGAGGAAGGTTATCAGCTCACCTGGATGGATGCGAAGATGGGTGACTGGGTCGTAACGCCGCGGCGCGGGAAGGCGGTCGAGCTGAACGCGCTTTGGTTCAACGCCCTGAAACTTCTCGAAGGCTGGTTGCGCGAGACCGGGAATACAGAGGCGGCGCAGCGTTATGCCGATCACGCCGAGCGCGCCCGAAATTGTTTCAACGAACGCTTTTGGTTCGAGGAAGGCGGATACCTTTACGATGTCGTGGACGTAAACGGGGGCGACGCGACGGATTCGGCCTGCCGGCCTAACCAACTCTTCGCGATCTCACTCGATCATCCGGTGCTCGATCAGGCGCGCTGGAAATCTGTGGTCGACGTGGCGGAGAACGAATTGCTCACGCCGGTCGGTCTCCGTTCGCTCTCGCCCAAGCATCCGGATTACAAACCGATTTACGCGGGCGATCTGCGTTCGCGCGATGGCGCTTATCACCAGGGAACC
>DATBCW010000158.1:0-12524 GCA_036270255.1 Chthoniobacterales bacterium | reverse complement strand
CATCTTCCGCCAGGTCACGCGCACGATCCCGCCCATCATGTCATCCACCATCGAGATCGGAACAATCCGCGCGTAAACAGCGTAACCGACCGCTTCCAGGATCAATCCGATTGAATGCACCGCATCGAGCAATCGCGCATCAGCCTCGAGGACTTCAGGCGCGATGTTGTCGGGCACCGTATCGACGAGAACAGCCGAGCGCAGCCATCCGGTGGTCAGCATCGTGTGAAGCAATTCAAACGCGGCCCGCTCCTCGCGTTCCCGCCGGAAATGCCGCACTTCGAACCAGCCGAAAATGACGCCGGTCAGCACCGTGATGGCCGTGGCCACGTTCGCGATCGTGCTGATATCCATTCCGGCATTGTGGCAAGTCGGGGGGAAAATGAAAAGCCGCAGGTTCACGCGGAACCTGCGGCTTCTCGGTTAATGTTTCGTTAACGCTTATTCGTCGACCACGACGCGATTCACGACGCGGGCCTCGCCGTTGCCGTCATAATAAACGTGCACACGGGTTCCCGGGCGGATTCTTTCGGCCTTAATCTCAGCGCCGGCCTTGTTCATGAAGCGAACTGTCTTGCCCAGCGCATAGCTGATTGGACCGTCCGCCTCAGTCCGACGAACGACGATGGTTTTGCCCGGCTCGAAAGTCGTGACGG
The DNA here is from genome assembly GCA_036270255.1 of Chthoniobacterales bacterium. Classification (GTDB taxonomy): domain Bacteria; phylum Verrucomicrobiota; class Verrucomicrobiia; order Chthoniobacterales; family UBA10450; genus AV80. The sequence continues at coordinate 11,868 of DATBCW010000158.1, read as the reverse complement.
TGCCATCGGTCGAGGTAGTCGTTGTGGTGGTTTCAGTCGTACTCGCTACGGGATTTGTCTTCGTAGTGGTCGACTCCGTCGTAGTTGTGCTTGTCTGCGCGAAAGCAAAAGGCGCGATCGCCGCGCAAGCCAGAATGAGGATGCTCTTTTTCATAATATTTCCCTCCAGTGTTATTATTTTGTCTCGGTCTAGAATCGTTTCTAAACCGTCAACCGGACGGCCTTCGATAAAGCGGCGCCAGTGAAGGTTAGACAGTTCCCGGGGCGCGGCTATTCAACGAAATTTTCAATCTCGCGAACAGGCGGAAAAAGTTTCGCGAGTTGAGCGCTTCATCACATTCGCTAAGGTGCGCAGCACATGGCCGTTGCGTCCGATCCCATCGTCACTCCTCAGCTGGTGAAGCAGCACGGCCTCGAGTCGGATGAGTTCGAACGCATAAGAAAAATCCTCGGACGCGAACCGAATTTCACCGAACTGGGAATCTTCTCCGTGATGTGGAGCGAGCACTGCTCGTATAAAAATTCCCGGCGCGAACTGAAGAAATTTCCGACCACCGGACCGAACATTCTCGTGAAGGCCGGCGAGGAGAATGCCGGCGTCGTGGACATCGGGGACGGCTGGGCAATTGCGTTCAAGATCGAAAGTCATAATCACCCCAGCGCCATCGAGCCGTTCCAGGGCGCAGCCACCGGCGTAGGTGGAATCATTCGGGACATTTTCACAATGGGTGCGCGTCCGGAGTTTTGCCTGAACTCGCTTCGCTTCGGCCCGATTACCGGCGACTCGCCAAACGTGAAGACAAACCGCCGTTTGTTCAGCGGAGTCGTTGCCGGCATCGCGCATTATGGGAATTGCATCGGCGTTCCCACCATCGGCGGGGAAATTTATTTCGACGAAAGTTTCGAGGGAAACCCGCTCGTGAATGTTTTTTGCCTCGGCGTGCTGCGTCACGAGCAACTGGCGCGGGGCGCGGCGAGCGGGATCGGGAACCCGGTCTTCTATGTCGGCGCGGAAACGGGACGCGACGGTTTGGCCGGCGCCGCGTTTGCTTCGCGCGAACTGACTGAAGAGTCGAAGCAGGATCGGCCGGCGGTGCAGGTCGGCGATCCGTTTAAAGAGAAACTTTTATTGGAAGCGTGCCTTGAACTTCTCGCGACGGATGCGGTCGCTGGAATTCAGGACATGGGCGCGGCGGGGTTGACCTGTTCGACATGTGAAACGGCGAGCCGCGGTGGAACCGGCGTGGAAATCGATCTGGCGAAAGTGCCCAAGCGCGAACCGGGCATGACGCCGTACGAAATTCTCCTGAGCGAATCACAAGAACGGATGCTGATCATCGCGAAACGCGGCCGGGAAAATGTGGTCCGCGATATTTTCGAAAAATGGGACGTGCCGTGCGCCGAAATCGGGCGGGTCACCGATGATGGAATGATGCGAGTGCGGAACAACGCCTCGCTCGCCGCGGAAATTCCAGCGAAACCGCTGGCTGACGAAGCGCCGCTTTACTCCCGCGAAGCGAAGAAGGGAACCGCGGAGCACACGGATGACGCGGATTGGATCAAAAAGATATCCGAATCATCCGCGACACCCGCGGTTGAATCCCTTCGGCGACTGCTGCGCGATCCGACGATCGCTTCGAAGAACTGGGTCTATCGGCAATACGATCACATGGTGCGCACGGGAACGGTCGTTAGGCCGGGATCGGATGCGGCGGTTTTTCGCGTCCGCGCAGCCAACAAGATTCTTGCAGCGACGGCGGATTGTAATTCGCTCTACTGCGCCCTGGATCCGCGAGAAGGTGGCCGCATCGCTGTCGCCGAAGCGGCTCGCAATCTGACCTGTTCTGGCGCGACGCCGCTGGCCGTCACCGACAATTTGAATTTCGGCAACCCCTATAAACCGGAAAACTTCTGGCAATTGCGCGAGGCCGTCGAAGGCATCTCCGAAACCTGTCGCGCCTTCGGGACGCCCGTCGTCGGCGGCAACGTCTCTCTATATAATGAGAGCCCCGCCGGCGTGGTCGATCCTACGCCAACCGTGGCCATGGTCGGGTTGATCGAAAAGGAAGAACACATCACGACCCAGTTTTTTAAAGCGGCGGGCGACATCGTTATTTTGGTGGGCCAAATCGGCGACGAACTTGGCGGCAGCCGTCTCCTCAAGGTTTGTCACGGGCGGAAAGCCGGTTTGCCGCCGCGGCTGAATATCGAGCGCGAGATGGCGGTGCAAAACGCCGTGCGGGAATTGATCCGCGCGGGATTGGTGCGGAGCGCCCACGATTGTTCCGAGGGGGGGCTCGCCGTCGCGATAGCGGAATCGTGTTTCAATCCGGAAAAATTATTCGGGGCGCAAATTAACTTCGATGACGCAGCCCACCCGCCTTCGCCAAGCTCCGGCGTGGCAGGCCGGGCCGCGGCTACAGCGCTCTTTAATGAGTCGCAGTCGAGGATCGTGATCTCCTGCGCACCGAACGATGCGGAAAAGATCCAGGGCATGCTGCGGGCGAAAAATATTCCGCACCAAAAACTCGGGGCGGTCACCAACGAAACCCTTTCGATCAACGAGTTTTCCTGGCCGATCGAAACGATCTACGACGACTGGTTCAACGCCATCCGTCGGGCGGTCGAGAGCGATGCCGAACCGGTCCGCAGTTTGTAATCATCCCCACGATTGATTCGCGTTTCGATTGGCGGATGATGTCGATACGATGGCCCACGAGTCCGCTCTAAATTCTGAACATCCCGCGCTGGCTTTCCCGCAGCACGAGTGCGGCATCTTCGCCGTGTTCGGTCATCCGAATGCCGCGGTCCTCGCCTACTACGGCCTGTTTGCGCTCCAGCATCGTGGACAGGAAAGCGCCGGCATCGTCACCAGCAGCGGACCGGGTTCCACCTTCCAACTCCACCGCGACATGGGTTTGGTCTCGCAGGTTTTCGGCGCCGAAGAGCTGGAGCGCTTGAAAGGCACGCGCGCGCTCGGACATGCGCGTTACTCCACGACCGGTTCCAGCACCCTGAAAAATGCGCAGCCGTTCGTGGTCGATTGTTTTCGCGGCCAGATCGCTGTCGCTCACAATGGCAACCTGATCAACGCCGCTGTCCTTCGTGACGAGCTGGAACGCAAAGGCTCCATTTTTCAAACCACCGCTGATAGCGAGATCATCCCCCACCTGCTCGCCCAACCTTCGAAAAACGGCGGGACGCCTCTGAGCGTTCTGCGCCGGCTCGAAGGCGCGTTCAGCCTCATCATCATGAGCGAACGCGAAATCATCGGCGTGCGCGATCCGTTTGGCTTCCGGCCGCTCGTTCTCGGCAAACTCGATGGTGCTTACATCCTCGCTTCGGAAACCTGCGCCTTCGATCTCGTCCACGCGGAATACATTCGCGAAGTAAAGCCGGGCGAAGTCGTCATCATTAGCGACGACGGCATTCGCTCGGAGTGGCCGTTCCCGCGGGAACAAGAAGCGTTTTGCATGTTCGAATACGTCTACTTCGCCCGGCCGGACAGCATCATGGGAGGGGTTAACGTCGCCAAGGTCCGGACCCAGATGGGCCGGGAATTGGCAAAGCGTTTCCCAGTCGACGCCGATATCGTCGTCCCGGTGCCGGACTCGGGGAACTACGCGGCGCTCGGTTTCGCGCAGGAACTGAATCTGCCCTATGAACATGCCTTCGTCCGGAATCACTACATCGGGCGGACGTTTCTCCAGCCGAGCCAGCTTATTCGCGATTTCGATGTGCGGGTGAAGCTGAACCTGATCAAGGAAGCGGTGGAAGGAAAACGCGTCGTGGTCGTGGACGATTCCATTGTTCGCGGGACGACGGCGCGCGCGCGGGTGGTGAATCTGCGTGAAGCCGGCGCGAAAGAAGTTCATATGCGGGTAAGCTGTCCGCCGCACCGGTTCGCCTGCCACTACGGAATCGACTTTCCCGATCCGGAAAAATTGATCGCGAATCAAATGCCGATGGATGAGATCTGCAAATATCTCGGCGTCGATAGCCTGGGTTACCTCGACGTCGAAGGAATGGTGCGCGCGACCGGGAAACCGACCAACAAATTTTGTCTCGCTTGTTTCACCGGCAACTATCCCCTGCCCGTCGATCCTGAGCTGGACAAATACATCATGGAAAAACGGGAAGGCCGCTCAAAGGCCCTCGCTGCTGAAGAAGCACATCCGAATCTGTTCGCGAACCTGAAGTAAGCCTTGGCAAACAAGAAAAAGGCCTACGCGCGCGCTGGGGTGGACGTTGATCTGGGGAACCTGGTCAAACGTCGCATTCAGTCGCGCGTCAAAGGCACGCATGGTCCCGAGGTGTTAGGAAAGGTCGGCGGCTTTGGCGGATTGTTCGCGCCGAATTTTTCGGGAATGCGCGAGCCCGTCTTGGTCGCAAGTGTGGACGGGGTCGGGACGAAGTTGAAGATCGCCTTCGCGATGAATCGGCACGATACCGTCGGCGCCGATCTGGTGAACCATTGTGTGAACGACATCGCGGTCCTGGGCGCGCGACCGTTATTCTTTCTGGATTACATCGGGGCGGAGAAGCTCGAGCCGCGTGTGTTCGACCAGTTACTCTCGGGCTTTGCGAAAGCCTGCCGTGCCGCTGGCTGCGCCCTGATCGGAGGCGAGACGGCGCAGATGCCGGGAATGTATCGTAAAGGCGAGTACGACCTGGCGGGTTGCATCGTGGGCGTGGTCGACCGGGCCCGCATGATCGATGGGAGCGGGATAAGACAGGGCGACGTGGTTCTTGGCCTGCCTTCAAACGGGCTCCACACCAACGGTTATTCGCTCGCTCGCAATATTCTCTTCCAACGCTTGAAGTTGAAACCCAGCTCACGCCTTCCCGGATTGAAGCGTTCGTTAGGTGAAGAGCTTCTTCGCATTCATCCAAACTACCAGCCACGTCTCGCCCGGCTTCCAACTGGAATGATCCGCGGCCTCGCTCATATCACCGGCGGCGGCCTGATCGATAATCTGCCGCGGGTTCTGCCCGAGAATTGTGACGCGCTCATTGAAACAGAAAGCTGGCGTGTGCCCGAGATCTTCGAGTTTCTAAAACGCGAAGGAAAAGTCGATCCGCTGGAAATGTATCAGGTATTCAACATGGGAATTGGGATGGTCGCGATCGTCTCGGCGAACGAATCTCAAAAGGCGGCGCGCCTGCTGAAGGCAAAAGCGATTGGACGCATCGTAAGGGGATCAGGAAAAACGCGGATTACCTTCTAGTCAGCCGGCGATTGGCCTTTCCCAGAAACGCCCTACAGTTCAAAGATGGAAAAGCGGCAGCTTGGTAAGACCGACATGCACGTTTCTGTGCTCGGCTTCGGCGGCGCTGAGATTGGCTTTGAAGGTGCGACCGAAGAAACGGTGGCGCGCTTGCTGAAAGGCGCGCTCGACGCGGGGTTGAACGTCATCGATACGGGCGAGTGTTATGAAGGAAGCGAGGAGCTTATCGGAAAGACCGTGGCCGATCGGCGCAACGATTATTATCTCTTCACCAAATGCGGCCATCCCCGCGGAATTGGGAGCGAAGACTGGTCAACGGCGTCTCTTTTGGAAAGCATCGAGCGAAGCTTGCGCCGACTGCGCACCGACTGGCTCGACCTAATCCAGCTTCATAGCTGTTCCGAAACGGTGCTGCGTAAAGGAGAAGCTATCTCCGCCTTGCAAACGGCGTGCTCGAAAGGCTATGCGCGCTACATCGGCTACAGCGGTGACAATCAGGCAGCGCGCTACGCCGTGGAATCGGGAGCTTTCGATACGTTGCAGACTTCGATTAACATCGCGGACCAGGAAGCCATCGATTTGGTGTTACCTGTTGCCCGCGAGAAAGGAATGGGTGTTATCGCAAAACGCCCAATCGCTAATGCTGCCTGGAAGGAAAGCCACAAGCCGATTAGCGGGTATCACCACGTTTATTGGGAGCGCCTCAACAAGCTTCGCTACGACTTTATCCGCGACCTTCCGATGGAGGATTCCGTCGATCACGCGCTACGCTTTACCCTGAGTGTGCCTGGCGTCCACACGGCGATTGTAGGGACCACCAAGCCGGAGCGCTGGCAGGAGAACGCGAAACTGGTCGCGAAAGGCCGCCTCTCAGATGTTCAGTACGCCGCGATCCGCGAGCGGTGGGAAGAAATAGCCCCGGCAGGCTGGATTGGCCAGACCTAGAAAGCAAAAACGCGAGCTACCGAAAGGCAGCTCGCGTTGATGCGAAAACCAAATCTTAGTTGTTACTTCTTGCCAGCCGCTTTCCGACGCGCCGCCCAGCGTGCCTTCATCGCTTCCGAAAGCTTGCGACGACCAGCAGCAGTAAGACCACGTTTCTTCTTGCCCGCTGCCTTGGTTGTCGGCGCGGATCCGCCGGTCTTACGTCTGGCTGCCCAACGGGCTTTCATTGATTCCGAAAGTTTCCGGCGGCCAGCCGCGGTCAATCCTTTGCGACGCCGGCCCGGTGCTTTCGCTGCCGGAGCGGCCGCGGTCGTTGTTCCTTTGCGTTTCGCCCAGCGGGCGCGGGCGGCAGCGGCGAGTTTCGCGCGGGTGGCCGGAGACATCTTGCGACGACCGCGACGTCCACCACCGCGTCGGCCGCGAGTAGGAGTCGTTGAGCCACCACCAAAGAGAGTAGAGAGCCGTTGTTCTAGCGCGCCGATCTGCTTTCTGATGGAAAGAGCTTGCGTGAGTTGGTGAAGTGATAAGTCCATGGGCTCAGTAGATAGCTGTCGTTTGAAGAACTGCAAGCGAAATACTTTGTTAAGTAAGAGGAACTATCTCCGAAGTTACTCGATCAACGTAGAAGAAAATAAGATAGCAGTCAGTGTCAGGTTGGTTATAGTTCGCGCACTTCGGGCGGTTAGCTCAGTGGTAGAGCGGCTGGTTTACACCCAGTAGGTCGGGGGTTCGAAACCCTCACCGCCCATTCTCATTCCGACACCGGTCCCACAATTCGGCTGCGGAAGCTAATGGCAAATCGTCTAGCCTTTTTCCTTGTGCCACGCGGCCAAGACTTCGGCTTCGCGCTCCGCAGTTATTCCGGCCTTTAGCTTCTGCCGCTCGGCTGGCTGAGACTTGAACCAAGCCAGGGTATCGCGCGCAGTTACGGCCAGTGGGCGGAAGGTAAGACCTTTGCCGATGGCCCGCTGAATATTGATGCCACCCATCCCACCTTCTTCGCCGCGAGGCGGCACCCAGACCGGCATGTCACCCCACGGAGCAACCTTCTGCGCTTCCAGAAAGTCGGCATTCACCCAGGTAAAGTTTGCCTTTGAAGTGTTTGCGCTCTTAATCCCTTCCAACATGGCGCCTACTCCCAGCGTCTTATCCGGCCCAGTCGCGTTAAAGACGCCGGTCTCCCGATTTTCCGCCATGCGGATAACCCATTCCGCGAGGTCGCGACCGTCGATGAATTGCACGGGATCGCTCGGATCACCGGGCGCCATGACTTCGCCTCCGCGATCGATCCGCACCGGCCAATAGGTGAACCGATCCGTTTCATCGCGCGGCCCAACAATCAAGCCCGGCCGAACAATCAAGGTCTGCTTTGGAAACCACTTTTCCGCTTCCTGTTCGGAAAGAGCCTTGAGCGGCCCGTAAAGCTGAAACTTCGACGCGATCAGGGTGTCGCGCGTTTCCTTCATCGGATCGGCGCCTGTGTACTTCGCTAGCGGCGCGTCTTCGCTAATGTTCGGCTTGCTTGTGTCGGCATAAACCGAAATGGTCGAGATAAAGATGTAGCGATCGACGTTGCCTTTAAGGATTTGAGCGGCATCACGCACCCAGACTGGGACCGAGGTCGGGTTATCGATTGCGACATCCCATTTGCGGCCCTTTAAAGCGTCGAGCTGGCCATTGCGATCTCCGACAAGCTGTTCTACTTCGTTCGGTACTTCGCCGGGATGAGTCTTGCCACGGTTAAACACGGTAACCTTGTGGCCGCGCTCCAAGGCATAGCGAACCTGAAATGGCCCGGTAAAGCCGGTGCCGCCAAGAATCAAAATCCGCAGGGGTTTCGGCTTCTCCGCCGCTTTAGTGGTGAAAACTCCCAGACTTAGAGCGCCGCCGGCCGCGGCCGAGACCTTAATGAACTGTCTTCGCTTTATTGATGTCATGCGGCTTGGAGCATGGTCGGCGTTTTTCCCAAACGCAACTTCCCATTGACGGAAGGAAGGGGCGCACCGAATTGACCTTCATGTTCAAATCGACTCGCGTTGTAACAGGAGCTGTTCTGGTCCTGGCTGCCTTCGTTCTTGCCGGCTGCGGCGGGACGGACCGACGACGACCGGTGAACCCGGCTACGACCGCTGCTTCGACGGCGCGGTTCATCGAATTGCGTGCTGATACTTCCGCCGGAACAATTCATTTTCTCCGCGGCCTCTATTCACTCGAGAGCGAAGATCAACGCGGCTTTTACTATCGGGCCCCGGTGAAGGTCTATGAGCGATCGTTTGCGGGCCGCGTCGCGCATGACGGCGGCATCTTCGTATCGAGACGCAACCCGCAGAAGCTTCGTGGTTATGTAATCATGCCCTACGGCGTGACGCAGGTCGGAAACTTATCCGGCGCGGACTACCAGTTTCGATACTGAGATGAACAGGATCTCGCGGCGAGAGGCGGCGCTTCTCATCGCTCGATCGTCCGCCGGATTGTTACTAACCCGAACCGCCATGACGGCAGAAACGCCGAAGCTTGAAGAGCGCGCTTTGTTACAACGCGCCATACCTTCCTCGGGAGAACGCCTGCCTGTCATTGGTCTGGGGTCCTGGCAGGTGTTCGACGTCGGTCCGCAAGCGGATGAGCGACGACCGCTCGAACAAGTGCTCTCGCGCTTTGTAGTCCTGGGCGGGCGTGTCGTCGATTCCTCGCCAATGTATGGCCGCGCCGAGCAAGTCATCGGCGATATCGCCGCGAACCTTGCCCTTCACTCCGCTCTCTTTCTCGCAACGAAAGTCTGGACCACCGGCAAAGCGGAAGGCATCGCTTCGATGGAACGCTCGTTGGCCAGATTACAGACAAAGAAACTCGACCTCATCCAGGTCCATAATTTGATCGATGCTCACACTCACCTGGCGACCTTGCGCTCCTGGAAGGAAGAGGGTCGCGTGCGTTACATCGGCATCACCCATTATTCTTCGAGCGCCTATTCTGAAGTCGCGAAGCTGCTGCGGAGCGAGAAGATCGATTTCCTCCAGATCAACTACTCGTTAGGTGAAAGGGAAGCGGAGAAGGAGATTCTTCCGCTCGCCCAGGATCGCGGCGTCGCCGTGCTGGTGAACCGCCCATTCGGTGGGGGCGATCTGTTTTCGCGAGTCCGCCAGAAGCCGTTGCCAGAGTGGGCGGCCGAATTCGACTGCAACTCATGGGCCCAATTCCTCTTGAAATGGATCGTTTCCCACGCCGCCGTGACCTGTGCGATTCCAGCGACAGCCAACGTTCTTCATTTGGAAGACAACATGCAGGCAGGAGTCGGCCGTCTTCCCGATGCGACGCAACGTCGACGAATGAGCGAAACGATCGCGAACCTCTAAGGGAGTAAAACGAAAGGCCCCGCGCCGAGATCGACGCGAGGCCTTCGTTTCCGAAGACAGTTCGTTTAGTCGGAACCGACTTCGTAGATTTCCACAAGACCGATGCCGGTCGTGCCGCCTGCGCCACTGACTACCGTGGTGTAAGCGCCCGGCTCGAGACGAATCAGAAGCACCGCTTCCAGGTCGTCGGCCGGCGCGATGCCACTTGCGATGATGTCCGCAACGTTCGCATTAGTTTTCCAGTCATCATTCGCCGCGAGCTGCGTGCTGCCCGCGTAAAGCGCCAACGACGGATTCGCCAGCGCTGGCGAAACTCCCGCGGCGGCCAGTGACGGCCCCATCGCCCGGATCATGACGAACTTCGGTCCGCCGGTGATAATGAAACCCCCGATGAGCTGCCCCTGCCCGGTTCCGACCAGACCGCGCGTCGAGATATTCGCCATCCGATTGAAGAGCGAGTTCTTGAACGTGTTGACCGTGAATGTTCCCGCACTGGTTTGGAACATGCCGGTGAAAACGCCGTCCGTAATCGTGAAGCTGCCAGTGATCGGGCTGGTGCTGCCGATGAAGGAACCGAGCGTGAACGTGAAAGGCGCAGTCGGCGATGCCGGCGGCGTCACTGTTCCGAAACCGCCCGTCAAGACCGATCCGGTTCGTTGGATCATGATGATGTGCTTGTTCGAATCGATGATGAACATGACCTGGCTTTCGCCAGTCGGACCGTGCGCGACGCCGAAATAGCGGCCCGCGATCGTCGAATCCGTGCCGAAGGTCGCGAAACGCGAAGCTTGGAACGGTTGTCCGGCGAGCGTGAACGCAATGCCGTTCTCATTCGCCGTCCCCACGATTGCCTGGCCCGTGGTCAGCGTTAACGAGAATGATCCGTGAGAGAGCGGACCTTCCGCGAACCCGATCACCTGGCCGGCGATGTCGAGCATGTTGATTTGCACGAAGGTGTTCTTCTCGATGCAAAACACGATGAGACCGCCCGAGGGCGTGGTGGCGCCATAGACGCCGCGCAGACTTACTTCACCGTGATCGTGATCGCCGTCCGGCGTGGCGGTAGGCGTCGGTGTCGGTTCTTGATGCGGCGTGCCGGACGGGGTCGGCGATGCCGAAGGTTCGGAATGCGGCGTTGATGTTGCGGAGGGAGTTGGTTCGGCGAGGGCGGTTACGGCGGCTGTTAGACCGATGCAACACCCGAGGTTTAGGTATTTGATAATGGATTTCATTGTTTGATTTGATTGTTTGAATGACTGCAAATGAGCCGAGGAGAACCGGCCCAGAATTATGGAAATTATAGCAAGAGCCGTTCCTGAAACGACTCAGTTCCAATCGGTTCCGCGAAAATTCGGTCGTTAGGCCGGTAAAATCCGACCGGTGACTTCACCGAACCCGACCCGGTACCCGTCGCCTTGGGCCCAGCCGGTAATCGTCAGCCGATCGCCGTCTTCGAGCCATTTCCGGGTTTCCCCATTCGGCAGCGCCAATGGATTCGCGCCGCGCCAGGTCAGTTCCAACATGCAGCCGCGCGATTCTTCGGTCGGGCCGCTGATTGTTCCGCTCGCGAGCAGATCGCCCGGCTGAAGATTGCAGCCGTTGACCGTGTGATGGGCGAGCTGCTGCGAGATGCTCCAGTAGAGATTCTGAAAGTTCGTCCGCGTGATCACATGCGACTCCGCGAGCTTGTTTGTCTGTAACTGCGCTTCGAGCTGGATGTCGAAGCTGAAGTCGTCAGGCCGTCGCAAGTAGGGCAGCGGTTCGGGATCCTGGACCGGCAACGGTTTTCGGAACGGCTCCAGCGCGTCCAGCGTTACCACCCACGGTGAGATGCTCGTGCAAAAGTTCTTCGCGAGAAACGGCCCGAGCGGTTGATACTCCCACGCCTGGATATCGCGCGCGCTCCAGTCATTCATTAGGACCAATCCAAAAATGTGATCGGTCGCCCGGTCGACAGGAATCGGCGTGCCGAGCGCGTTCCCCGGCCCAATCAAAAACGCGGTTTCTAATTCGTAGTCGAAGCTTCGGCTCGGCCCGAAGATAGGCGCCGCGGCATCAGGCGGTTTGATCTGGCCATGGGGCCGGCGCACATCCGTTCCGCTAATTACGACGGAGCTGGCGCGCCCGTGATACGCAACTGGCAGCCATTTCCAATTCGGCATGAGCGCGTTCTCCGGACCGCGCAGCATCGTGCCGACGTTGTGCGCGTGATGATACGACGAATAAAAATCCGTGTAGTCGCCGATCCGCGCTGGCAATTGCATTGACACTTCCTTTTGGGGATGAAATGCGCGGGCGCGCAGGTCGGCGTCGTCGCGAAGCGTCGCGGTGTCGCTGTCGAG
>DATBCW010000157.1:0-26834 GCA_036270255.1 Chthoniobacterales bacterium | reverse complement strand
GCCTGGTTCTGACGCCTTATATCGCGGGCGGACCGCTCGGCGGCACCGAGCAAATTGTGGGGGTCTCGTTCGAAGCCCGCCAATATTTCCATCTCCCGAAAGATACGATCCTTCTCTTCAGCGCCGAGGCCGCGTCCGTCGATGTCTGGGGAAACGGCGATCGGGTGCGCATCTATGATCGGCTCTTTCTCGGCGGCGCCAATGACATCCGCGGCTTTGATTACCGCGAGGTCAGTCCCCGAGACATCAACGGCGAACCATTGGGCGGCCAGAGCATGGCTACCTTCACCGCTGAATACACCGTGCCGATCGTGGAGAAGGCGCGTGCGGCCATTTTCTACGACACCGGTTTCGTGAATGCGGGGCCGTGGGACTTTAACCCGAGCCACGTTGTCTCTGACGTCGGCATTGGGATGCGGCTGGATCTTCCGATTGGGCCGTTGCGAATCGATTACGGTATTCCGATCAACAAGGGCGGCTACAAGGACGCCGGCAGCGGGAAGTTTAACTTCAACGTCGGCTATCAATTTTGAACGAAGAAAGAGGGTTGCGGTCTAACCCCTTTCCTGCGACCTGTAACGCTTTCCTATGAAAAAAATTCTTCTTTTGACGGCGGCGGCGGCCCTGATTTTTCCCGCCGTCAGCTATGCAGATCTTAAAGTCGGCACGGTCGACATGAACCGTTGCTTTAAGGAGTACAACAAGACCAAGGACTCCGAGAAAAAAATCAACGAAGCCAAGGATGCGGCCAAAAAGGAGTACGACGATCGCGCCGAGAATTACAAGAAAGCGCTCGATGAGATCAACAAGCTCAACCAGCAGCTCGATTCACCGGCCTTGAGTGCGGACAAGAAAACTTCCATGGCCAAGGACCGCGACGACAAGATCGCGAACATCAAGAACATGGAGCGGGAGATAAACGAATTCCGCCAGACCCGCGAACGCCAGTTGCAAGAGCAGGCCATGCGGATGCGCGAAAACATCGTGAAAGAAATCACAGACGTGATTGCGGAGAAGGTGAAAGGCGCGAACTACGATCTGGTGCTGGATAAAACCGGCCCAAGCATGAACGGCGTCAACGTCGTCCTCCATTCTAAGGACAGCTTTGATTTCACAACGGATGTAATCACGGCGTTAAACAAGAAGCCGGTCACGACCACCACCGAGAAGCCGGCGACGAGCCCAGCTACGACGACAACGACCACTTCGCCCGCCGCTTCGAGCCCGAAGAAGCCGTAACGCTCTTTCGTAATTTTGATCTGGAAAAACACGCGGCGCGTCCGCGTGTTTTTTCTTTTCCGATAGTTGTTGTAGGAATGATCGCGCGAATCGGGTTAGCTGCGATTTCGATGCTCTGGTTGCAGAGCGCGGCTGCCGCGACCCCATCGTGGGAATCAACGATCACCGCCTCTTCGGCGCCGGCGTTTCCAAATCCGCGCCCGATGCATGCGCGCTACGGTTTCGGCTGGAGCGGTTTTCCGTGCGCCACTGCGGAAGTCGCGTTGAGCAAACCCCCCGGCAATCGTCTCGAGCTTCACATCGCCGCCCGCACCACTGGGCTGGCCCGGGCGCTCTGGAAGTTCGACGCGACCCACCTCTCGATCGTGGAAGCTTCGACGTTGCACCCCATCTCGATGGAGCAAATCGAGAACGATCGTGGAAAGAAAATCGTGACGAACCTTTCATTCAATTCGAGCGGCGTCGTCTCGAAAGTCACGGAAACGCCGGGCACCGGAACGAAAGTGCGCCGGTTCGAGTTTCCGCATTTGTTCGATCTCCAATCGGCGCTGCTTTATCTGCGCAGCCAATCGCTCCAGGAACGCGACGTTCAGCGAATTGTGGTGTATGCCGCGACCGCGCCTTATCTGGCGACGGTGACTGTGCTCGGCCGCGAGCGCGTCACGGTTCCTGCCGGCACGTATAACGCCATCAAGTTCGATCTTCAGCTCAACCGGATCAAAGACGGCCAGCTCCAGCCCCACCGGAAATTCCGGCGGGCCAGCGCATGGCTTTCCGACGATCCCGACCGCGTCCTCTTAAAAATCGAAGCGCAGGTTTTTGTCGGCAGCGTCATCTGCGAACTCCAGGCCGTCGATTACGACAAACCGAAATCGTAGCGCCCGCTCGAATCAGCGCGGAATGTAAATGGGCTCGTCTCCCGGCCCGATTCGGGTCCGCGGAAAGAACCGCCGATAAAAACGGCGCGGTCCGCTCGTTCGCTGTTCCGGAAGCAAATTGAGCGACGCGAGTGTCTCCACGTCTAGCCGTCCGCTCGGCTGGAGACCGAAACGCGCCTGAAAATTTCGGAGCGCGAAATTCATCGCCGGCCCATAGAGCCCGTCGATCCCTTCCCGGTAATATCCCTGCCGCATCAGGATCACCTGCGCTTTTGCGACGATGTCCTGCTGGACCTGCGGCGGCGCGGCTTCGTAGGGCGTGCCGCCGAAAACGTTTGAACTTTCAACTCGCGGCTGCGGTGGTTGCTGAGGTTGTGGCGCGTTTTCCTCCTCGCCGTTCGGCTCAGGCGGCGGCTCTTGTCGCGGCGCCGGCGTTACTTTTGGTGCGGGCGTTTCTTCGAGAAAGCCTGGGGGCGGGGTTGGCCCGGGCGTGTGAGCAGGACGGGTGGCGGGAGTGGACGCGGGCTTGGAAGTCAGGCCCAGCGAACGCAGCGTCTCGGCGTTAAGCTCGCCGGTGATCTGCAAGCCATTGCGGATCTGGTAACGACGAATCGCCGCGGTCGTATCCGCGTCTTTCTTGCCGTTGATCTCGCCGTAATAAAAACCGTCGTCTTTGAGTTTTTGCTGGGCCGATTCGACAGCTGAATCCGCCCAAGCCATGGGTAATCCGGCAAGCAAAAGGAGCGCGGTGACAAACAGTTTACGGTTCATCGGCAGTGTGATCTTGGACGCCGTGGCGTTATCGCTATTCATCGCGTTGGAAGGTCCACCGCGAGCGGCGTTTCTTTTCCTAGCAAGGTATCGCGATACCTTAGAATACCGTCCGCAATCCCGATCGCCATTTGTTCGCGGTAATCAGCGTTGGCGAGCTTCATCACTTCATCCTTGTTAGTGAGAAACCCGCCTTCGATCAGCACGGCGGGATGCCGCACATTGGCGATGACGAAAAACTGCTGGGGCCGGGTGCCGCGATTGGCGGCCTGGGTGCGTGTCACCAGCGATTCCTGAATCGACGCGGCCAGGCTTTGGCTTTCGACGTTTGGTGGCTCCGAGGAGGTCCGCTGCAAAAATGGCAGCCAGGAAGCCACTCGTTCGGGAAACGAAGCCGCATGAGTTGCGTAATAGGTTTCGATGCCCGTGGCCGCCGAGCGTCCCGCTTCGTCGAAGTGGATGCTCACGAAAACGGCTTCTGGTTGGCTGTTCGCCATCGTCGCGCGATCGAGCAGCGAGACGTAAGTATCGTCGGCGCGGGTGAGAGCGACAACGAGTCCGCGTTCTTGAAGCAAACGCTCGACGCGATGCGCAACTTCCAGCGTCAAATTTTTTTCCACCATTCCGTTCTTGGACGTCCCGGAATCTTTTCCGCCATGACCGGGATCGATGACAACCAATGCGAACGGCGCTGCAGGCGGAGGTGTCGGTTCAAGCCGCGTGAGGGTTCGCGGCACTGCGGTAACTTGGAGACAGACGAAGGAGACGGCCATGAGTAGCAGTCCGATCCAAGCCATGGCCGATCGTTCGCCAGTCCCCCTGCGCCCACGCCGCCCCCACATATCCCTATTAATCGCCGAGTGCCGTTCGAAGCTCGGTGTTATCTAATGTTCGGTAGCGGATGGCGCTTTGGTCGCCGCGATCCAACACTGCCGCTTCGATTCCGGCCGCGCGCAAACGTTCCTTTCGCTCCGCCACGATTTTGTCGCGCGCCGGCAATTCTTTGACGCCATCATCCCCGATCGCGAGCTGCCCGACAACCCACGCGTCGAGACTCAATTTCAAAGCGCGTTCGAAAGTCGCGCCGGCGGAGTGTTCGGTCGCCAGATATTTCTCCATCAATTCGGTCGATTGCCGGCTGCCGCTCAGGACGCCGAAATCCTGTCGAGTTTGGGTGAATGTCCCGCTGTTGGTCGCGATAGCGCCATCGTAATCGAGCCGGAGAAACAAATCGTTCTCCTGCTTCGCGCCAATCTCGGCGAACAAGAGGCGCGCGAGATAGGGCGCGCCATAGACTTGTTCGAAGGCCGTTTTCAAAACCGGGCTCAACGAATAATGCGCCAATCGCCGCAACGACACGTCCGCCGCCGAGCGAGTGAAGCCTTCGGTGCTGGCCAGCTCGATCGCGGCCATCCGCAGCCGCTCGATGTCGCCCGGGTGCCCGATCGCGCCCATCGCGATCCGGTCGTAAATCTCGAACAGTTTCTGTCGCGTTTTGCCAAGCGTCAGGAAAAGAATTCCGTCGCGATATCCCAGAGCCACAATCGGGCTGCCGCTCGCTAGCTGCGTCTCAATATATTCCGCGCGATTGGCGATCGCTTCTACCCAGCGATACGGCTCTTCGATCATGCCACGCTCCGTTTGAACACCGCCGCGATCTTTTTCTCGGGCAAGGTCGTGATCCCTTCGTGCGAGACAATCTTGATCACGGGGAAAATCCGCGCGTTACGATCTACGCCGCCCGTAGCGGTGTCCGATTCCGCCGCCGTATCGAGGGCGCGGAGCGCGACCGTGACCGCCTCGTCCTCGCTCATTTTTAGGAGCGACTTTTTCCCCCAGTTGTTTTCGTAATAAAGAATTCCGCGCACCGCCGGCGACCCCGAACCGGTCGCGGCGTAATCCGCGACTTCGAATTGCGCCCCCATCGCGTCGTAAAAATAGAGTCGCGCTGCCGGGTCCGAGTCCGCATCGTAAGTCGCGAAGATCGGTACGACCACGCCGGCGCCTTGAAGGACGAATCCGAAATTGTCGCGGAGCAACTTGGAAAGCGCACGGACTTTGCCGTCCACGCTCATTTCCTGGAGTTGGGTGCGCCGGAAGAATTGAAAAGAATGTTCGAGGACCCGCGCCATTTCCCAGGCCGTCGCCGGCACACCTGCGATCGCCATGATCGAATGCCGATCGATTTCGAGGACTTTGTCCGCACGATCATAGACGACAGTGTTGCCCGCGGTCGCGCGGCGATCGCCAGCTACGAGGACGCCCCCTTGGAATTTGAAGGCGAGAATGGTGGTCGCCTGGGTTGGTTGGAAATCGATTCGGGTCTGAGAGGGAGACAAAGGACCTATGGGACCTATAGGACCAATGTGTCCCGTGCGGCGCAGCAACCCGACAAAATCCTCAGCTCCGCCTGCGGCTGCGTCCATCACTGGCCCGTGCGTTGGCGGTAACGCTTCGACTGGTTCGGGTCCACCTTGCGCATTTTTTTCAGCAGGTCCCGCGTGTCGGGCCGGGAGATGTCCGGCGAGCGGGGACCATCGCCGTCCCCCTGCTTTGGCCCCCAGGGCATGGGCGGCTTTTGCACGCGCTCAGGCATGCGAAAAAGGTTAGGGATAAATCTTCGAAAGGCAAGCCGGCCACCCGGGGCGAGCTTGCCTCGACCTCGCGTAAGTGTCAGAGTGCCAGCCCATGCATCGCCCGGCCATCGCGTTCGTGACCTTGCTCTTCGTCGTCGGTTCCCTAACCGCCCAGCCTCCGCCGTCCGATAAATCGGAACAGATGCTGGAAGCCTTAAGCAAAAAAATCGACGAGCAGAACGCGAAGATCGACACGCTCTCCCAGCAGATCCTGAAGCTCGAACAACAAATCTCCAAAAACACGCGGCCTGGCGTGATCATTGGGGAAACGCCTTCACCTTCGCCCGCGACAAGTAGCGCCCCGTCAACCGAAGCGACGAAGCCGGTCCAGCAATCCGGCAACAGTCACCTCGTCGCGAAGGGCGAAACGCTGACTTCCATCGCCAAGATGCACAAGGTGACCGTGGAAGAATTGCAGAAGTTCAATCACATCGAGAACGACCGGAAACTCCAGATCGGCCAAACGATCATGATTCCGCCCGCGGCCACTTCTCCCAGCGCCTCACCTGGCGGTTAATTCTTCTGTAGCCGCTTCGCTGTGCGAAGCGCCCCGGCGAAAAAGTTAATCCCCAACGCGTCGCACAGCGAAGCGGCTACAGAAGATTAGACGGCGTCGAGCGGCTCTTCGGGAATTGGGTCCCGCATTGCGGGAACGTTTGCCGCCTCTTCTTCCGCCGGTTTCTCCAGGAAACTTTGTTCCCAAAGCCGCGCATATTTTCCGCCCAGCTCGAGGAGCGACGTGTGCGTTCCTCTTTCGATAATCCGCCCGCGCTCCAGGACCAGGATCTGGTTCGCCCGCAGGATCGTCGAAAGCCGATGCGCGATCACAAAACAAGTGCGGTGCGACATCAGATGTTCCAGCGCTTCTTGGATCAGCCGCTCCGTTGTCGTGTCCACGCTGGCCGTCGCTTCGTCGAGAATCAGGATTGGCGGATCCTTCAACAGCGCGCGCGCGATCGAGACGCGTTGCTTTTCCCCGACGCTCAGCTTCACCCCGCGCTCGCCGACGATGCTATCGAGCCCATTTGGCAACCGATCGATGAAGCCGCGTGCGTTCGCGGCCTCAGCCGCGGCGAGCACATCGGCGTCGCTGGCCCCGGGTCGTCCCATCAAAAGATTCTCGCGGATTGAGCCGTTGAACAAAAAGCTTTCCTGCGTCACGACCCCGATCATTTCGCGCAACCCGCGCATTCCAAATTCGCGGATCGGCTTTTCATCGATCAGAATTTCGCCCGAATCGTATTCGTAGAAACGCGTCAGCAAATTCACCAGCGTCGATTTCCCCGCACCGGTGGTGCCGACCAGCGCGATCGTTTCGCCCGGCTGCGCGTGAAACGTGATGTGTTGCAACGCGGGCGCGCCTTCTTTCCCGTAACTGAAGCCGACGTCTGCGAAACGCACGTCGCCGAGGACGCGGCCGGCCGGCGTCTCTTTTTCCCAGCCCGGCTCGATCGGCTCATCGATGATCTCGAATACGCGCTCACCCGCGGCGCGGCCGACCTGGATCAGCTGATTCAATTGGTGCAGCTTGTGAATCGGTTCGTAGAGAAATCCCGTCAGCATCAGGAACGCGATCAGGTCGCCGGTCTGCATACTACCCGCCAGCACCATCCGCCCTCCGAACCACACGGTCAGGACAATCCCGAGAGTGCCGACCAGAACCATCGTCGGTGAGTAAAGCGCCCAAACCCTCATCACGATCAATGTCGCCTGTCGAAGTTTCTCGCTGACCGAATTGAACCGGACATGCTCGTCGCGCTCCCGGACATAACTTTTGATTTGTCGAATCCCCGCCAGGCTATCGTGGAGAAGCGAATTCATGGCCGACGAGGCCTGCCTTTGGAGACGGTATCTCCGATGCGCTGTAAGCGTGTACCAAAGCGCCCCAGCGGCCAGTATCGGCGCCGGCGCCAGCGCGACGAACGTGAGCGAAACACTGGAATAAAACATCATCCCGAGAACGATCACTACTTGCAGCACCGCCGTCACGCCCTGTTCGATCCCATCGATCAGCATGCGTTCCACCGACGTGACGTCCTCCAGGATCCGGGTCATCAAATCCCCGGTCGCGCGATTGTCGAACCAGCGCAACGGCAGCATCTGGATATGCGAATAAAGATCGCTCCGCAGATCGAAGATCACCCGCTGCTCGAACGTGTTGTTGAGAATGATCCGAAGCGAATCCAACCCATTTCGCAGCAGGACGGCGAGCGCCGCCATCAGGATCAGCACCCCCAACCGCTCCGGATGGCGCTGAATCAGGACCTCATCAATCACCCTCTTCGTCACGGCCGGAAACACCACCACCATCGCCGTACCTACGACAGCGCAAGCCAGTGTTCCCGCCGCCAGCCACGGATAGCGGCGCAGATAGGCAAATACGCGCGGGACTGTGTTCATGTTTCGGCGTTATATACGCCAGGATTGGCGCACGAGCATGGACGAGAGCGATCGCATTCTAATTCAGGGATTGGAGGTCCAGGCTTACATCGGTGTGCCGGAGGACGAGCGGGCGAAGTCGCAGCGGCTCACTTTCAATCTCACGCTCTGGCCGCTGCGTCGTTTTGGCGATCTGGAAGATGATATTCAGCACGCGGTCAACTACGCGACTGTCTGCATCGAAACGAAGACCTTCGTGGAGCAACGCCGCGATCGATTGATCGAAACGCTGGTGGACCAGCTCGCCAGGCATTTGCTCGAGCTGTTCGAGATTTGCCGGATCACGGTCGAATTGCGGAAGTACATTCTGCCGGAAGTTGAATTTGTTTCGGTCACGGTGACACGCGAACGTTCCGAGGAATAGCGATGCGACAGGGACGATTCGACGAACCGGCCAACGAAACCGCTCAGCTCTACAGCGAATCGGTCTCAATCGATTGGCGGCTCTATCCACACGACATCAAGGGCTCGCTCGCCCACGCAAAGGCCCTGGCGGCGGCCGGCATTCTCACCAAGGAAGAGCACGGAAAAATCGAAGCGGCTCTGACCGTGATCGAGGCCGAAATTAAAGCGGGCGATTTCCGCTGGGAACGCACGCTCGAAGACGTCCACATGAATATCGAGGCGGCGCTGACGAAGCGCATCGGCCCGGCCGGCGCGAAGCTTCATACGGCGCGGAGCCGGAACGATCAGGTCGCACTCGACTTACGGCTGTATGTGAAAACCGAAGCGGCCAAAGTCTGCACGCGACTGCGCGAACTTCAGCGCGCGCTGCTAAATCTGGCGGAGCGATTTCAAAACACGGTCCTGCCCGGCTACACCCATCTCCAGCGCGCGCAGCCAATCGTTCTTGGTCATTATTTTCTCGCGCACGTCGAAGCGTTGGAACGGGACCACGGCCGAATCATCGATTGCGCGCGGCGCGCCGATGTTCTGCCGCTCGGCTCCGGCGCGATTGCCGGTTCGACCATCGCGCTCGACCGCGAAGCAATCGCGCGCGATCTCGGGTTTGCCAAGATCAGCCAAAACAGTCTCGATGCCGTCGGCGACCGCGATTTCGTGGCGGAATTCCTTTTCGGCATCGCGCTGATCGGGATGCATCTCTCCCGATTCAGCGAGGAGTTGGTTCTCTGGAGCACGACTGAGTTTGGCTTCATCACTTTCAGCGATGCCTTCTCGACCGGCTCCAGTTTGATGCCGCAAAAGAAAAATCCGGACATGGCGGAGCTGACCCGCGGCAAGACGGGCCGGCTCTACGGAAATCTGGTCGCGCTCCTCACGACGCTGAAAGGATTGCCGACTTCCTATCAACGCGACCTGCAGGAAGACAAAGGTCCGCTCTTCGATTCCGTCGCGACCGTAAAGGAGGCGTTGCGCATTTTTGCCGCGATGTTGCCGGAGATCACGGTTCACGCTGGCCGAATGGAAAATGCGGCCGCCGATCCAAACCTGCTCGCGACCGATCTTGCCGAGTACCTGGTGAAAAAGGGAATGCCGTTTCGCGAAGCGCACGAGGCCGTGGGGAAACTGGTGACGCGCTCCGATGCTGCGAAACGAGCCCTGAACGACGTTTCGCTGCTCGAGATGCAGGAAATCTCTCCGCTCTTCGGGGACGACGTTCTGAAAGTTTTCGACGTGCGCGCTTCACTCGCGAAACGAACCGCGGTCGGCGCGCCGGCGCCGGAGAACGTCGCCGCTCAGATCGTCCGCTGGAAAAGTCTCCTGTAGCCTTCTGTAGCCGCTTCGCTATGCGAAGCGAAATGGTTGCGACGCCGCACCGACGTCGCCCACAGGGCGACGGCTACAGAACAGAAGCATTCGCTTTTCGGAGCGCGCCCCATAATCTTCCCGCGTGGAAAACGGTTGGGAAATCGTGTCGGCGAAATCGTGTTTTAAAGACAAGAACGTCGAGATCGTCGAAGAGAAAGTTCGAAGCCCGGAGAAACGCGAACCGCGGCCCTGGACCGTGGCCCGGCGGAAACGGGCCGTGCTCGTTGCTGCCATGACGCCAGAAGGCGGGTTGATCCTGATCCGGCAGGAACGAATTCCCATTCGCGCCACGATCTGGGAAGTGCCCGCGGGTCAGATTGACGACGAAGCGGAGACGGAACCGGATGAGATCGCGGCGGTGGCGCTAAAGGAATTGCGCGAGGAAACTGGATTCGAACTGGCCGAAGGCGGCGCGCTTACTCCTCTTGGCGATTATTTTACCTCGCCCGGCTTCACCGATGAACGCGGCTATTGTTTTCTGGCCCGGCCGGTTCGCGAACGCGCGGAGGGGCATTCGCGCGAAGAAAGCGAATCGATTCTCGATTGCCGCGCCTTTAGTCCCGCGGAAATCGGCGACATGATCGCGCGCAACGA
This sequence comes from Chthoniobacterales bacterium, assembly GCA_036270255.1. Lineage (GTDB taxonomy): Bacteria > Verrucomicrobiota > Verrucomicrobiia > Chthoniobacterales > UBA10450 > AV80. Next base: position 16,507 of record DATBCW010000157.1, on the reverse strand, counting down.
AATCCGCGATGCAAATACGCTCGCGATTTGCGCGCGTTTGCTCGCGCGCGGGTTATTCTCCTTCGCCAAAACGTAGCCATGGCGCTCCGCGACGTTTTCAAATTTCGGGACCTGCCGGAGAGCGAAACTTCGAAACCGTTCCTCGAACATCTCGAGGACCTGCGTTGGACGATCGTGAAGATGGCGATCACTCTCATCCTCGCGATGATCGTCTGCTTCTGCTTCCGAAACGCTCTGGTTCATATCACGCAACGACCTTTGCGCGATCTCGATCCGGCCGTTGGGGCGCTGCGCGCTCTTGCGATTACCGATTCATTCACGATCTCTTTTCGACTGGCTTTCTATGCCGGCATCGTCGTCTCGTTTCCGCTTCTCCTTTATTTCATGGCCGAGTTCGTCCTGCCGGCGCTCACCGCGATGGAAAAGCGATTTCTCTTCCCGGCCATTGCCATCAGTTTCGGCTTGTTTCTGACCGGAGTGCTGACCGCTTATTATTGGCTGCTCCCGAAAACGATTCTGTTTTTCTTTCACGACACCCAATCGCTCGGCTGGGCGCCGGCTTGGACCGTGCAGGAATATTATTCGTTCGTGACGCGATTCACCCTCGCCTTCGGGCTCTCCTTCGAATTGCCGGTCGTGGTCCTGGCGCTGGTCCGTTTTGGCCTGATCACCTACGAATTCATGGCGCGCACCAGACCGTATGCGATCGTCCTCCTGTTTCTCTTCGCTACCATTATCAGTCCTACCCCGGACGTTCTCACGATGGTCGCAATGGCGTTGCCGCTTTGCCTGCTCTACGAGAGCTGCATCTGGATCACCTGGTTCGTGAAGCGAAAACAACAGCGCGCGGCGATCGATCAGCGCCATGGGTAATTCGCTCGCCGGTTACCACTTCTTTTTCTCCGCGATCGCGTTCTTCGTGGGCGCAGTCGTTGGCTCGTTTTTAAACGTCTGCATCTACCGGCTCCCGCTCGACCTCTCAGTTAACAAACCGCGCCGCTCCTTCTGCCCCAACTGCAAGACGCAACTCACCTGGTATCAAAACGTCCCGCTCCTGAGCTGGCCCTTCCTTCGCGGTAAATGCGCGAACTGCGGCGCCCGCATCGCCTTCCGCTATTTTGCGGTCGAACTTCTGACCGCGCTCCTCTTTCTGTGCGTCTGGAAAACTTTTCCCCTGCCGGTCGCGATCGCCTACTGGGTTTTCGTTTCCCTCCTCATCGTCGCGACGTTTATCGACTTCGAGCATTTCATTATCCCGGACGAAATCACGATCGGCGGGACGGTGGCAGGCGTTGTCGCGAGCCTGATCGTTCCGGAGTTGATGGAAACCGCAAGCCGCGGCCGCGCGGTCTTGATCTCAGCGCTTTCGGCCGCGCTCGGTTACGTCGTTCTTTGGATCGTGCTCGAAGCCGGCAAGAAAGTTTTCGGAAAAAAGAGAATCAAGCTGGATGGTCCCACGGCGTTTAGCTGGACGCGCAAAGGCGACGACGCGGATTTCGTTGTTGGCAACGAGCGGGGCTTGTGGAGCGATTATTTTTCCCGAGAGAGCGATCAACTCATGTTGCATTGCGACGAAGCGATCGTCGATGAGCGCAATCTCGGCCCCGCCGATCTTCGGTTCCACTACGACCGGGTGAATTTTGGTGGCGAACAAATCGTGCTCGACGCTCTCGAGCGCATCAGCGGCGTTGTCCGCGAACTCGAAATTCCACGCGAAGCCATGGGACGCGGCGACCTGAAGTTCCTGGCGTGTATCGGCGCGTTTCTGGGTTGGCGCGCGGTTTTGTTCAGTGTCTTCGCCGGCTCGCTGGTCGGCTCGCTGGTGGGACTGTTGACCTTGGTCGTTGGGAAACGGGTTTGGTCGGCGAAACTTCCATTCGGTCCTTATCTCGCCCTCGGCGCGTTTATTTGGATGTTCTTCGGCGAACCGCTCGTTAGGTGGTATTTCACCATAATGAACCCTTAGGGCATTCTTTCTCTTACTCGTTCTCTTGCTCTTTCTCGCAATCGAGTTCGGCGTGGTAGAGCAAGAGTAAGAATAAGATTACGATGAGTTGCTCGCGCAATAAGTATCGTGGATCGCGTGATTGATCTCAGCCAGGCGGTCCTGGATCTGTTCCAGATACTCGTGCAACCCGAATTTAAAAATGTCCCCGATCGTTGCGTAATCGAGATCGTAGCGGAGCCGCCCGGATAAACGTTCGGCTTCATTCGCATACTTCGTCTCGGTCGACCCAGAGATGTGGTGAAGCGCCGCGTCGAAACAATCGAGACTGAAGCGGATCGACCGCGGAAAGGCGGAGTGGGTAATGATGAATTCCGCGACTTTCCAGGGCGCGACCTGCCCGAAATAAATTTTCCGATACGCCTCCAGCGCGCTGCAGGAGCGCAGGACCGACATCCACTGAATCGTATCGATGTTGCCGCCGACCTCTTCGCCGCTGGGAAGGAGAATGTGGTATTTCACGTCGAGGATGCGCGAGGTGCAGTCCGCCCGTTCCAATAATTTCCCGGTCCGGATAAAATCCCAGCCTTCCCCGTGAGTCATCGTTGCGTCGGTAATCCCCTGGAAAAGATGTGAGCCCGTGATGATGCGCTTGAAAAATTCGTAGGGACTCGCCTTCACCAGCTTTCTGGCTGTGTCGCTTTTGACGAACAAATAGAGCCGGTTGATCTGCTCCCACATTTCGCTCGAAATTTGTTCGCTCGTGGTTCGCGCATTTTCTCGTGCCCGCGTCAGGCACGACAGGATCGAGTTCGGGTTCTTTTTTTGCAGGCTCACAAAATCGATCACTGCCTGGCCGTCGGGGTTCGGATAGAGGGAAGCAAACAGTTCGTTTTCTTCGAGCGAGCTGATGATCGGGTCCCACTGTTGTTTTGGATCCGCTTCCTGCTGGTTCGTCAGGTCGAGCAGCATCTGGAGATTGACCTCCGCGATGCGGGCGTTGTTTTCCGCCCGCTCGATGTAGCGGCTCATCCAATAGAGGGACTCGGCGACCCGGCTCAGCATTAGGGCGCTCCGTTTTCCAAAACCCAGGTGTCCTTGCTCCCGCCCCCCTGGGAAGAATTGACTACGAGCGAGCCTTTCCGGAGCGCGACGCGCGTGAGGCCCCCGGGGACGATGGTCACTTTCTCGCCGTAAAGAATGAACGGCCGCAGATCGACGTGGCGGCCTTCCATGTTGTCGTCGCAAAAGGACGGTGCGCGGGACAGGGGGACGACCGGTTGCGCAATGTAGTTCCGCGGATTCTTGCGTACCTTCTCCTTGAATTTCTCGCACTCGGCTTTCGTGGCCTGCGGTCCGACGAGCATTCCGTAACCGCCGCTCTCGTTCACTGCTTTCACCACCAGTTCGGGAATGTGTTCGAGGATGTAAGCGAAATCTTCTTTCACTGACGCGAGATAAGTCGGGACGTTCGGCAGGAGCGCGTCTTCGCTCAGGTAATAGCGAATCATCTTCGGCACGAAATGGTAAACGGCCTTGTCGTCGGCGATGCCGGTGCCGATGGAGTTCGCGAGGCTGACGTTGCCGTCGCGATAAGCTTCGACCAGGCCGGGAACACCGAGTCCGGAATCCTTCCGGAAAACCTGCGGGTCGAGGAAATCGTCATTGATTCGGCGATAGATGACATCCACCTGGGCCAGGCCTTTGGTGGTGCGCATGAAAACTTTTCCACCTTGGGCGACAAGATCGCGGCCTTCGACGATCTCGATCCCCATCGACCGGGCGAGGAAGGAATGCTCGAAGTAGGCCGAGTTATAAACCCCGGGCGTCAGGAGCACGACAGTCGGTTCCTGTTGTCCATGCGGCGCGATGTAGCGGAGCACGTTCAACAACTCCTGGCTGTAATCGTCCACCGGCCGGACCCGATATCGCCCGAGCAAATTCGGGAACGTCCGCTTCATTGTCTGGCGGTTCTCGATTACGTAGGAGACGCCGGAGGGGCAGCGGGCGTTGTCTTCCAGCACCAGATAATTGCCTTTCTCGTCCCGGACCAGATCGGTGCCGCAAACATGGATGTAAACATTCCGCGGCACATCGAAGTGCATGAACTCCGGCCGGAAATGCGCGGCTTCCCAGACGATCGACTTCGGGATCACGCCGTCGCGAAGTATGTTTTGCTCGTGATAAATATCGTGGAGAAACAAGTTGAGCGCCGTGATTCGCTGAACGAGCCCGCGCTCGATCGTGGCCCACTCTTCCGCTGGGATGATTCGCGGCAGCAGGTCGAACGGGAAAATGCGTTCCGTTCCCTGATCGTCGTTGTAAACCGTGAAGGTGACGCCTTGTCCGAGAAACGCGGAGGCCGCCAACGCGCGTTTCCGTTCAAACTCTTCGCGCTCCATTTCCTTGAAGCGCTCCAGCAATTTGCTGTAATGAGGCCGCGGCTCGCCCGGTGCGGCGAACATTTCATCGTAAAAATCCCCGAGCTGATAATCGGAGAAGAAATCACCCATAAATTTAGTCTGGCAGCGCGGTAGAGGGGAGCAAATGGAATCCAGAAGAGAAAACGCGGCCCAACATGAAAATGCGTGTGCGCGGGTCGCGACTCAATTTCGCCGGCCCTGGCTGCGAAGTTACGTCCGCAACAAACTGCGGAGCGACCGGATTTACCCCGAGGCCTACGACTTGTTAGGCCATTCGGCCGAGCCGATCCTCGACGTCGGATGCGGGCTGGGGCTGCTCGCTTTTTATCTGCGAGAGCGAGCCTGCGCTCAACCGATCCTTGGCCTCGACCTGGATGCGCGCAAGATCGATTGCGGCGCCGAGATCGCGGCCCGCGCTTATCGTGATGTGGAACTTCGTTTCCAGAATGTCGAGGCAGCACTTCCGGATTTTTGCGGCAACGTCGTCCTCTTCGATGTCCTCCATTATCTGCCGCCGCGGGGACAAACTGCTTTGCTGACGCGCTTGGCCGAGCGCGTCGCTCCGGACGGCTTTCTCATCATTCGCGATTCGCTTCGGGAAATGCGGCCGCGATATTGGATTACATGGCTCGCCGAAAAATTTGCGCAGACGATTTCATGGAACATCGACCGCGCGCTGCATTTTCCGTCTCGCGAGAGCATCGACGATATTTTCGACAGTCGTGAATTCGAACGGACAAGCCGGCCGCTCTGGGGCGCTTCGCCGTTCAACAATCACATTTTCATTTTCCGGCGGCGCATTGCCGCAACTGTTCCGGTCCTGGCAGAACGCAGCGGAAGCCCTTCTCAGTCAGTCCAGTTAGCGTCAGCTCCAGGCATTGCGGATTAAATTGCGGATCCTTTTCGGTGCGCTGGCCTTCGTGCAGCAAAACGATCGCGCCCGGCTTGATATTCCGAACAATTCGCTCGGCCACTTTCGACGGATCACGCCGGATTGTGTCGAGCCCTCGCACGGTCCATCCGATCAGCTTCAACCCGCGCTGGTCCAGTTCCGGATGAACAAAGACGTTCTTCAAACCGGCGGGCGCCCGAAAGAAAATAGGCGGACGTTCCGGCGTGCTCCGGAGCAGTTCCGCGCAACGACCGATTTCCGACGCGATTCGGCCCGGCCCCGCGATCCAGAACGATCCGCTGGGATGAGAATAGGTGTGGTTCGCGATCGCGTGTCCGCGCGTCAGGATTTCGGTGAGGAGGTGGGGATATTGTTCGGCGTTTTTGCCGATCACAAAAAACGTGGCACGCGCCTGGAAGCGGTCGAGCAGGTCGAGGAGCGCCGCGGTATGAGCGGGCGAGGGTCCGTCGTCGATCGTGAGCCAGACTTCCGGTTCGTTCGTTTCAAACGAGCGCGCGACGGGGCCCAGCCACTGACAGTTCGGAACGAGCATGCCGTAAAGGAGCAACGCGTGAGACAAAAAAATTGGGGCGAGCGCGGCGAAGAGATTGACGCGGACGAGAAAGAATCCCAGGAACGGCGCGACGAAAACAAAAGCCAGGAGGGCGCGGCGCACCCAGCGCCCGTTGTTATTGGCGGGCCGGTTCGCCATTGCTAAACGCCAGAATCGCTGCCGCGACCAGATTCATCGCGGTCGCAGTCAACCAGATTGCGCCAATCTCACTAACGAATGAACCGCGTTGAAGAAGAGCCGCCGCCATCGCCGTCCCGACAGTCACCAGGAGAACGCTCTGGCCGCGTCGGATGGGAATGGTGCGGAAAAGGTAGACCCGGTGAAGCAGTTTTAGAATCAGTGAATTCAGATAGAACATGAGCAGCCAAAATAGGCAGACGCCAAATGCCAGGACAACGAGAAGCAGTCCGAACAGCCACCAACTGCTAATCGCGGAGAGATAGCCGGCGAAATAGAGATAACTGACGCCGTAGATGCCGGTGCCGACGAGCCAAGCTTCCGTCGCATTTGTTTCCGCGCGGCTGGTATTGCCGCCTCGCATTTTGGACAGAAGCCGCGGGAGAGCGAAATAGAAACGCGGTTCGTTCATCGGGCGAAGAGCGGCGTGAAGGCGAACCATTGGTCCCAGTGCCCTGCCACAATTTCCTCGAGAACAGTGCACCAGTCGGCGACGCCCCTCCCGATGTCGGTCTCCCGATTGCCGCTGGGGTGGAGGCGGATTGGTTCGCAGACGATGATCCGATACCGGCGACATCCAGTTCGCGTGATGAAGAGCGGATAAATCGGGGTTTGGGTCACCAGGCCTAAAACAAAGGGGCCGTTCGGCATTTTCGCCTCACTGCCGAAAAGTCGCGCGCTGATTTGTGCGACCTCGCCTTCCACGCGATCGCCCTGGATCGAAACGATTTCGCCATCGCGCAGTGCCTTCAGCAAATCGAAAGAGAGAAGGGCACCGGCAGTGTTGTAGTCGACTTTCACTCCGGTTTCGCCCGTTCCCTCGAGCGATGCGCTCAGATGTTCTGCGCTTTCGCGGTGCGGTTCCGGCGCACGGACGACGCGAATCTCGCGATGAAATTTTTCCGCGAACAAGGCCGCGCCGAGATCGTAACTCCCCATGTGCGCGGTCAAAACGATCGCTCCCGGAGCGCCGCCGAGCTCTTCGAGCCACTTTGCCCCGGCGATCTCGTAGGAAAATTCTTCGTGGAGCAGCCGATAGATCGCGGCCTCGGAAATCGTCCAGGCAAAGTTATAGAGAACGCGAAACGCGCGGAAATGATTGGCGGCGCGCGATGAACCTGGAAGGACCACCGCGAGGTTTGCGACGATCGCGCGCCGTGCCGGCGCGGCGAAAAAGAAAAAGAAGATGGTAAAGAACGTGAGCGGGACGGGGTAAAAATAAAACGGCAAATTAACGACGGCCCAGTCCAGGTAATTCCTCCAGAAAATACCCTTTACGGCGAAGCGGTTCATTTCTTCTCGGAGGGACGCGCTGCTGCGCGTCCCAGTTTCTTCCCGGCGCGTATAAGGTGTGGGACGCGCAGCAGCGCGTCCCTCCGAGTAATGAATGCCACACGCCTCACAGAGGCGCGGCTACAGGAGCTGAAGTCGCGGCGGAAGCTGGTGCGGCGTGCGGCTGCGCATCGCGCGCGAAGATCAGCCGGAGATTTGTCAGCTCCGCGCGCCACCAATGGCCAAGGCCTTTCCGAATCAATTTCAGGACACGCCGGTCCGGAACGAACCCATCATACAATTCGCGCCAGCCGGCGTTGCGTCTGCCGTAACAACCTTTCGCCAGGCGGCGCTTCGCCAGCGTCACCAGACGTCGGTTGTAGAATTTCATCATCGCGCCGACGAGCTGGCCCGGCGTTCCTTCGAATGGCAAATGGAGAAACTCGCGCTCGGGATCTTTGTAAACCGGAATGACGAGCCCGATAAAATACATGCCGACATCGAGGAGCAGCGCGGCCGCCATCAACTCGGCGTCGCCCATGTAATAATATTTGTCCTTGTAGAGCGTCTCGAACCAAAGGCGGTAGGTCACCGGGTATTGCTCATTATAATATGAGAGAGCGCTCGAAACGTCTTCGCCGCCGAGACTGCGCGCCAGCAGGTCCGCGACGTAGTAGCTGGTGTAGGAACAGAAATCGAGTCCGGGACTGTAAAGCGGGTCGATGAAACCAGCCGCGTCCCCGACCGTGATCCAACTGTCGCCGCAAACTTTCTCGCTCCAATAAGGCATCGCGGAATAAGCGTGGACATCGCCTTCGACGACCTGCGCGCTGCCAAAAATTTCCGCACCGACCGGATGCGACAGCAAATGCACACGCAACCGCTCGCTGAGACTGGCGCCCTCCGGCATTTTGAAAATGCGCGAATCGTAAACGATCCCGGCACTGACGTCGCCGCCGCGGAGCGGAATGATCCAGCACCACCAGCCATGGCCCATGAGGTGGTTCGTCGCCCAGTTCCGGCTCGTCCGGCAGGCGTTCGCGTAATCGCGGAATTTTTCCCGCCACTCGTAGCTGTCCCAGTCTTTCACGCCCGTGAAACGCGCCCAGACGGCGTTGATGGGATGCTCGGTGTTTTGGTGAAAGTGTCCGAGTTTCCTGGCTAGGACAGCGCCGCGGCCGCTGGCATCGACGAGCCAACGCGTGCTCACCTTATAGGTCTCATAGGACACATAGGACCTATTTTCTCCGAGCTCGATGCCGGTCACTTTCGCGGGGCGCTGCAACTCGCAGCCGGCTTCCACTGCTAACTCCAGCATGTGCTGGTCGAGCGTGCTGCGGTCCACCTGGAACGTGGGCAAGCGCGCCTGGTATTTCGCGCCCAGTTCTACGCAATCGTCGAACGGCTGGTCGGGGCGGTTCGCGAACCACATTCGCAATCCCTGTTTCGCCAGGTGATGGTGTCCGAGATAACTCGTTAGGCCAAGAAGCCGCGTCATGTAGCAACTGCTCAGTTCCGTCGTGGATTCGCCTACTTTGCGATCGAACTCCGACGTCTTCTCGATGATCAGGATGCGGGCGGCGGGGTGTTTGCGTTTCAGGATCAACGCCGTCGCCGCGCCGGAGAAAGCGCCGCCGATGATCACGACATCATAATCGACTTCCATCGCAGCGAAGATGATGGACTTTGCAAAGTCGGAACGCAATCGCGTGCTTGGAGGGACGGGCGCTGTTCCGTCCTAGATTAGGGACGACACGGCGGTCGTCCCTCCAGTAGGATTCGCCATGAGCGAACCGCGCCTCATCGACATGCATGTCCACATGGTGGGCAACGGCGGCGGCGGTTCCGGGGGCTGGCTGCGCTTGAAAGGCTGGCACCGCTGGCTCGCCGGTTTCATGCTCCGGCAAGTCGCAATTCCAGCCAGCGCTCTCGAAGGAGACCTGGAAGCGATTTATTCCGATCATCTCGTCCAGTTCGTCCGTGATTCTTCCATGGACGCCGTCGTTCTTCTTGCGCATGAACGGGTTCATGATCCCGATGGCACGCCGCGGGACGATCTCGGCTCGATGTTCGTGCCGAACGACGTGGTTCTCGACCTGGCCAAGATGCATCCCGAATTCCTCGCCGGCGTCTCGATTCATCCGGCGCGTCCTGATGCGCTAGACGAACTGGAACGTTGCCTCGAGCGCGGCGCCGTTCTGATGAAGTGCCTGCCGAATTGTCAGAACATCGATCCGTCGGACCGACGTTACCGGCGGTTCTGGGAACGAATGGCGGCAGCAGGTCTTCCGCTCCTTGCGCACACCGGTGGCGAGCACACCGTGCCGGTCGTGAACGCGGCTTTCGCTGATCCGAAATTGCTGCGCTTTCCACTCGAATGCGGCGTCACTGTGATCGCGGCGCATTGCGGCACACGCAGTGGCGCGTTCGATCACGACTATTTCGGCGACTGGGTCGCGATGCTTCGCGAGTTCCCAAATTTTTACGGCGACATCAGCGCCATGGTCGCACTAAATCGATGCGGACATCTGCGCGATTGCCTCCGAGAGGAAGTGGTCGCGCGCGTTCTTCACGGCAGCGATTTTCCTGTCCCAGCGCTCGGTCATCGCATGTGGCTGCAAGGCTGGATCGATGGGAAAACATTTCGTCGTTGCCAGGCGATCACGAATCCGCTCGAGCGAGACTGGCAGTTCAAACTCGCCCTGGGATTTCCCGAAGACACAGCGACGCGCGCTACTAAACTTCTACGGCTATGATTTTCGTCAACGCCCGCCTGATTTTACCGGACGGAATTCGCGACGGCCTCGAGCTCGTCGTCGAAGATGGGAAGATCGCCGAGATCCGCGAGCAATCCTCGCTGGCGGAGTCGATCGATCTCCGCGGAAATTATCTCGCGCCGGGCTTTATCGATCTGCATATCCACGGCGCGCTCGGGCGAGACACGATGGAGGCGAAGGCGGAAGCGTTTCGCGCGATTTGCGATTATCACGCCACCGGCGGGACGACTTCGTTGCTGATCACCACGGTGACCGCGCCGGTGTCGGACATTGTCGACGTTCTCAAGACGGTTCGCGGCGCGCGCAGCGACTTGCCGCAAATCGCCGGCGTCCATATCGAAGGGCCATTCATCTCGAAGACGCGGGCCGGAGCGCAGCGCGCCGAGTTCATTCGCGATCCCGAAACACACTTGATCGATCAACTGATGCCGTTCGCGGACATCATCAAGATCATGACCGTTGCTCCGGAATTGCCCGGCGCGCTGGCGCTCATCGATCGGTTGCGTTTGCACAAGATCATCGTCAGCGGCGGGCATAGTGACGCGACTGATGTCGAAGCGCGGGCCGCGGCCGAATACGGCATGCGGCATGTCACCCACACTTTCAACGCGATGTCGTCCGCGCGCCGCCAGGGGATTTATCGTGATGCTGGTCTGTTGGAGTTCGCGCTCAGTGAACCCGACATCACCTGTGAGCTTATCGCCGATGGCCACCATGTGGCGCCGACCTTGATGAAAATGCTTTACCGGGCCAAAGGGCCTCGCGGCATTTGCCTGGTCACAGATGCGACCGCGGGAGCGGGCCTGCCGACGGGGACGGAGTTTACGCTTTCCGGCCGCCGCTGTGTGGTAGGCGATGGCGTTTGTCTTTTGTCAGATCGCTCAGCGCTGGCGGGCAGCGCTTCCCGCATGATCGATTTGGTTCGAGTAATGGTGAACCAGGTCGGCGTTCCGCTAAACGAAGCGGTCGCGATGGCCACCGCAAATCCCGCGCGCGCTCTTGGCTTGAATGCGAAGGGGAAACTCAAGCCCGGCGCCGACGCCGACCTCGTCATTTTATCGCGTGATCTCGAAGTGCGCCGGACCTTGATTGCCGGCGAGCGCGTTTTCAAGAACGAGAAATTATGAAACCTGGCGGCAATCAAGGGAGGGGCGGTTTACAAACCGCCCACGGACGTCGCTAACGCGAGGGCGGTTTGGAAAGCGCCCTCCTTGGGCAAGCACGGCTCGTTAGAGCGAAAGCAGAAAATTCGCGATATCGAGCGACGCGTTCGGCTTGCCGAGCTGGCTGATGTTCGCGGCCCATTCCCGCCATTGGGCAGCGTCGTTCGCGAACGCATTTTCAAGGGCGGCGATCACGGCATCGTGAGTGAGCGCGATGGTGCCGGAATTTGTTTCCATGATGTAACGTGCGTTGCCTTCTTCCTGGCCTGGAATCACGTGGTTCACAATCACGGGGCAGCCGGCGCACATTGCTTCCTGGACCGTCGCGCCGCCAGCTTTGCTGATGACGAGATGATTCGCGCGCAGAAGACGCGGCAACTCGTCGCTCCAGGCAACGGTTTCAAATTCCTGGGTGACAGTGCGTCGAATTTTCTCGACCGAGACTTTCAGCCCGGCGTTGCGGCCGACCGTGACCGTCAATTGAATGTCCGGCAAATGGGCGAGGCGACGGACAAGTTCCGGTGCGGACGTGTTCGCCGAATTAATAATATAGAGCACGCGGCGCCCATTTTCGTCGGACGGCTCGGGACGCGGTTCTCCCAATTGCGCGAAAACTGGACTGACGGGGAATCCGAACGTCTTCACTTTCTCCGCCGGCACGCCGGCGTGGAGGAGGACGTCGGCGCTGACTTCATTCGGCAGGAGAAAATAATCGGCGCTGCATTGGTACCACATCGCGTTGACGCTGATCGAATCAGTCACCACGACTACGCGCTTATGTTGCGAAGCGCCGCCGCGGCCGAACATTTCGTCGAGGATGTGGGGGTACGCGGGGTAAACGGAGACGATGACGTCCGGCTGGAGGCGGGCCAGCAATTTTCGCAGATAACTCTTCAGCGGAAAAAAAATCCGGAAATCTCCAACAAAATCCGTCTGGCGATCGAGCCAGCGATAGATGACGCCCCAGACGCGCGGGGTGCGATTGATCATCCCCATGTAGAGGGTGCGCACCCAATCGTTCACGATTCCGTAGGTGTCGGCAAAGAGATCGTGAAGCTCTACGTGGACATCGTTCGGCGCGATTTTCCGGAGACCGTCGCGAATGCCGCGGGCGGCGCTGTTATGTCCTTCGCCGTAGCCGGCCGTGAGGATCAGGATATTTTTCACTACTCGTTACCCGCCTTCGCCAAGGCTACGGCGCGGCAAGGGCGCATCGATTTTTGGCGGGCTTGCCACGCCGTAGCCTTGGCGTAGGCGGGAGAGTTTAATGGATATTTGCCTCCGGCAAAGTAAACTTCGTGGCAATGAAGTGGCTGAAGTTTGTCGGCAAAATATTTCGCCGGCTGATTTACGAGACGGCCATGGACACGACCACCGGGCTCGCGGCCCAGATGGCGTACCAATTTCTTTTCACTCTCGCCCCAGGCCTCCTCTTTCTCTGGCATCTGCTCAGCCTTTTCGGCACCGACCCGGCGAAGCTCCACCAGATGATCAACGTCTTGAAAAATTTCATGCCGGCCGATCCGAAGGTGCAGGAGATCATCGATTCGCTCGTCGCGAACATCGTCGTCACCGGCTCGACCGGCACCCTGGCCAACGTCGGCATTTTTTTCGGCATCTGGCTTGGCACGATGTTCATATCGACAACGTCGCACGCGCTCAGCCGGACCCACGGCGTCGTCGAAGACCGGAACTGGTGGTCGAAATACATCATCGCGTTCTTTCTCGTTTTCTGGTTCGGAATCATCACCCTCTTTTGTTTTTACGCCATGGTCTTCGGCGAAACCATGGCCGGGGTGGCCGAAGTGAATTTCCAACTCTCGATCCCGCTCCAGGAATGGGTCGCGTTTCTCAGTCTGCCCCTGACCTGGCTCGCGCTCGTCGGCCTGGCCCTCGCGCTCTATCTGCTCACCCCGGAAAATTATTTCACATGGCGGCAGGCACTTCCTGGCGCTGTGTTTTTCGCGATTGGATGGATGGTGGTCACAAAGCTCTTTCAATTTTACGTCGCGAAGTACGACCGCTATAACCCCACTTACATGGCGCTCGCTTCCATTATCGTATTGATGACTTGGATGTATCTGACTTGCCTGATCCTGTTGCTCGGCGGAAAACTGAACGCGATTTTGCGGCGCGAACGCGAACGCGCAGCCGTTGCGCACGAGGCGGTGCCACAGCCCGCTTGATCGCACAATCGCCTCTGTTACGCTCGCGTCCCGTGATCCGACTCCGCGTTTTTCTCGGGACAATTTTTTCAGTCGTCGCCCTTCTCGGCGTCTTCGTCCGGGCCCAATCGACCGACGAAAAAAAGAAAAAAGCGCGCGAAGAAATGCGCGCCGTCGTGTCTCCGACGCCATCGGAAACGCCGGAGCCGACCGCGAAACCAAAACCGGCAACGCGGAAATCGAAGTCGAAGAAAAAAGCGACGCCAACTCCCACGCCGAAATCGAAGGCGAAGGCAAAGAAAACTCCAGCCGAAGAAGACGAAAATGAATCACCTACGTCAAAGCCCAAGGCGTCGAAAACGCCGGGCAAAAAATCTGGAGAAGAAGACGAGGATGTAACCCCGAAGCCAAAAGCCAAGGGAACCGCGACGCCCGCGAAGAAGAAAAATTCCGAAGCAGAAAAATCACCGACACCAAGAGAGAAGCGGAGCGAGAAAGCCGAGCCGGCGAAGACTCCGACTCCCTCTGCGACGACACCGAAGCCGGAGCGAACGCCGGTGGAAGCTTCGCCGGTTCCACGACCCGCTCCGCGACCAAGCCCGCGGGCGGTTCCACCGCAAACTTCGCTGCCCTCGGACATCACGGTTGAAAAATCCGGACTCGAACAGGAACAGGGCTACGAACCACCGCCGCCACCTCCGCCGGTAAAACGCAGTTGGTGGCCGTGGTCACGCCAGCCGGCGAATTATCGTTATCTCACCGCGGCGAACATCGACGCGATCCGGCGCGCGCCGGTTCAGCGCAATCGCTGGAAATTCATCATCGTTCACAACAGCGGAACGCGGCAGGGAAGCGCCCGGGTTTTCGATTACTATCATCGGCACGTGCGCCGGATGAAGAACGGGCTCGCCTACCAGTTCGTCATCGGCAACGGCACATCGACCCGGAACGGCCAGATCGAGATCGGCGAGCGCTGGATCAAACAGATGCGCGGCGGCCACGTTCACAGCGACTACATGAACAACATCGGCCTCGGGATTTGTCTGGTCGGCGATTTCAATCGCGACCAGCCGACGCGCGCCCAGCTCGAAGCCTGCGAAGAGTTGATCCGGTATCTCCAGGAACGCTGCGGCTCAAAGATGCAGGTCCGTCCGCATCGTGAAGTGAATCCGCCCCGCTGGGCGACCGATTGTCCCGGCGACGTTTTCCCGTATGGCTGGTTCAGCCGGTTTCGGTAATCCTCTTCCTTCGTAATCGTAATCGTGCTCGTGCTCCTGCTCGTGATCGATCGATTAGAGTAAGAGTAAGAGCACGAGTAAGAGTAAGACTAATTGGAAGATTTCCGGAATCTCACGCCCATCTGGACGAGCGCTTTTTTCGTCAGCGCGTCCGGCAAGAGCTGGCTGACATTTTCCGCGGCTCGAACAATTCCCCGCGGCAAGACTTTCAAGAGCAACTCCGTCTTCATATACCCGGCGGTGATCGGATTCGTTAAAAAGACGGTCTTCTCGACGGTCAATCCCGCGTGCTTCGCCAACGGCTCGATCTCGTCGGCGTGGAGCAAAAAGATATGGCCGTCGGAATTTGGCTTGAACTGCATCGCTTCGAAAACCGTCGGATCTGCGCACTGGGAAAATTTCGGCAACCGGTTTTGGAAATAGGCGCCGTTGGGTGTGGTCATGACAATGTAACCGCCCGGCCGGACGAGTGCCGCGGCTTTCGCCAGGAAATCGTCCGGATGCGCGACGTGCTCGATGATTTCGGTGATGAGGACCGCATCGAACAGCGAGGGAAAGTTCAGCTCGAAAGCGTTCCCCGGTGCATACTCGATTTTACCGTGCTCGTATTTCAATCTGACGTAATCCGCCAGTTCCGCCCGCAGGTCGTTCCAGGTCACATCGAAGCCGAGCTCGGCCAGCGCGAGCGAAAAATTTCCCTGGGCCGCCGCGATGTCGAGAATGCGGGCGCCCGGCGATAGAACTTCGGTAATCAGCCGCAAAGTTTCGCGGCGCCGGTTTTCATAAGCGTAGGCGTAACCGTAATGCGAAATTTCGCCGTAAACTTCGCTTTGGTCGTAGAACGCCGATTCTTTCCACGACTTCGGCCAGTCGGGCTGCGGCGAGACTCGTTTCATGCGCGAAAATTCTCCAACCGTTGCCAAGCCCGCGCGCGTAGCGGATAGAACACGCTCATTTTATGACGCCGGTAAAAATTTGGCTCGGTTATCCATATCCGCTCGGAGCGACCTGGCTCGGAAACGGAGTCAATTTCGCCATTTTTTCCGAGAACGCGACCTCGGTCGATCTGTGCCTTTTCGATAACATCGAGTCGCCGCAGGAAAATATTCGGATCCCGATGACGGAACAGACCGATCAGGTCTGGCACGTGTTTCTTCCCGATGTCCGGCCGGGGCAGCTTTACGGTTATCGGGTTTACGGGCCGTACGATCCGGAGCGTGGAATGCGCTTTAACAGCTCGAAGCTGCTGATCGATCCGTATGCGAAAGCGATCGCAGGCCAGGTGAACTGGGCGGACGAAATGTTCGGTTACGTTGTTGGTTCGCCGGAGGAAGATTTGGCGTGCGATTTCCGGGATGATGCCTGGGGAATTCCGAAAGCGGCGGTAATCGATCACGCTTTTGATTGGGGAAACGACAAGCGGCCCGGAATTCCGCTCCACAGCTCGATCATCTACGAAGTGCACGTGAAGGGGTTCACCCGGCTCTGTCCGGATGTGCCGGCGGAACTGCGCGGGACCTATGCTGGCATGGGCAGTGCGGGCGCGATCAAATATTTGAAGGAGCTCGGCATCACCGCGGTGGAATTGCTCCCGGTCCATCAGCATATCGACGACAAGGTGTTGATTGATCGCGGCCTAACGAATTACTGGGGCTACAACACGATTGGGTTCTTTGCCCCGGAAGCGAAATATTCCAGCAGCGGCGTGATGGGCGAACAGGTCTCCGAGTTCAAGAGCATGGTGCGGAACCTTCACGCGGCCGGGATCGAGGTGATTCTCGACGTCGTTTACAATCACACCGCGGAAGGAAATCATCTCGGGCCCACGCTCGGGTTCCGCGGCGTGGACAATCCCGCCTACTACTGGCTGTCGCCGGAAAG
>DATBCW010000156.1:0-10242 GCA_036270255.1 Chthoniobacterales bacterium | reverse complement strand
CACGAAGGCGTTCTCTGGAGCCCGGGATTCTTCCAGGCCGATCTCGCCGAGGAAAAAACGGCGACGCTGATTGGTTCGACAGAACCGTGGGATATCATCGACGTGCTCAGCCCGTCGGAAGTTCTTGCGTCCGAGCGCGAGCGCCGCGCGCGTCTGCTCGAAGACGCGGAGCCTGCCGCTCGCGAAGGCGTGGCCGCGGAGTTGGTTTTTGCCGGCGATCAATTTGTCATTACGCCGGCCGGCCGCGGGGAAGAAGCGGCGCGCGCTCATGCTTCCGGCGACGAAGTCCGCACCGTGATCGCCGGCTATCACTGGTTCACTGATTGGGGGCGCGACACGATGATCAGCCTCGAAGGATTGACTCTGGTCACCGGTCGCTGCCTGGAAGCGGGATACATTCTGCGGACGTTCTCGCATTACGTCCGCGACGGATTGATCCCAAACATGTTTCCGGATCGGCAGAAGCAGGGCCTCTATAATACCGCCGACGCGACGCTCTGGTTTTTCCACGCCCTCGGGCGCTATCTGAAAAAGGCGAACGATCGAATCACGTTGCGGCTGTTATTGCCGATTCTGATCGACATTGCGGAGCATCATTTGCGCGGAACCAAGTTCAATATCCACGTCGATCCGCGCGATGGCTTGCTCGCACAAGGCGCGGAAGGTTATCAGCTCACCTGGATGGACGCCAAGATGGGCGACTGGGTCGTGACGCCGCGCCGGGGCAAGGCGGTCGAGCTGAACGCGCTTTGGTTCAATGCGCTGAAACTTCTGGAAGGCTGGTTGCTTGAGAGCGGCAATAGCGAGGCAGCGGGACAATATGCAAGACATGCCGACCAGACGCGCCATTCATTCAACGAACGGTTTTGGTTTGCGGAAGGCGGATACCTTTACGACGTCGTGGACGTGAACGGCGGCGACACGACCGATTCGGCCTGCCGGCCTAACCAACTCTTTGCCATCTCACTCGATAATCCGGTGCTCGATCAGGCACGTTGGAAATCCGTCGTCGACGTGGCGGAAAACGAGTTGGTCACGCCGGTCGGGCTGCGTTCGCTCTCGCCGAAGCATCCCGATTACAAACCGATTTATGCCGGCGACCTGCGTTCGCGCGACGGCGCCTATCATCAAGGCACGGTCTGGGCCTGGCTCATTGGCCCGTTCATCGACGCGTGGCTCAAAGTGCATCCGGGCGAGAACGCCGCCGCCCGAAAGTTTCTGGAGCGCTTCCCCGAAAGCATGAACGAGAACGGCATCGGAACGATCAGCGAAGTTTTCGACGCGCGTGAGCCCCACACCGCCGGCGGCTGCATCGCCCAGGCGTGGAGTGTGGCGGAAGTGTTGCGGAGCTGGTTAAAGACGGCCTGAGTTTTGTAGCCCGCGAATAAACGCGAATAAAGGCTTTCTTAAATTCGCGCCTATTCGCGTCCATTCGCGGGTCAATTCCGAATTAAGAGTGATGGCAGAGACACTTACCCAAGTGAAGCAGAAGCCGGAGGTGCGCGAGGCGTTGGCTCAGACCGGCGGCAAACCGAAGATCAAAGCGCAGACGCGGGACAAATTCTGGTTCACCACTCACGCGCTCGTCTTGTTCGGGTGCGCCGCAGTTTGGTTGTTGCTGGGCTGGAGATGGATTCCCCTGCCCCAAGCCCAGCTCGATCTCCTCGCCCGCGCCATTCGCGCGACGGTTTTCATCGTCATCGTGCTTGCCATCGCGAAAGCGATTTCAGTTTATGCGATCGGGCGAATCGAAGACGCCTCCACCACCTTCACGCTTCGCCGCATTCTCCACCTCGTCGTTGGGGTCGTGATCGTCTTCATCGGCGTCTCGATCTTTTTTGCGAACTGGTACACAGCGCTTATTTCGGTCGGCGTGGTTTCGATCATCGTCGGCCTTGCCGTGCAAACGCCGATGACGAGCTTCATCGGCTGGATTTACATTTTGGTTCGTCGGCCTTATCGCGTCGGCGATCGGATCAAAATCGGCGACGCCACTGGCGATGTGATCGACGTCAGCTACATCGACACGACCCTGTGGGAATTCGGCGGCTCATTTCTTTCCACGGATCATCCGAGCGGACGCGTGATCAAATTTCCCAACGCAAAAGTGCTCAGCTCGATGGTCTACAATTATTCGTGGCCGCTGTTTCCCTACATATGGAACGAGATCAAATTCCAGATCGCATATCAGAGCGATTTGCAATTTGTCGCCCAAACGATGGAGCGAATCGTCGAGGAAGAAATCGGCCAGGACATGCAGGAGCGGGTTGGCGTTTACCGGGATTTGCTGGCGAAAACGCCGGTGAACGAGCTCGAAGTTCGCGCCCATCCACGTGTTTTTTTCCGGGTCGACGAGGTGACGTGGATCGACGCGATCGTTCGCTACGTGGTTCCTCCGAAAGAAGCGGGGTCGATAAAAACCCGTCTAATTCCGAAGTTGCTCGCTGCTCTCAATGCGGAGCCGGACAAGGTGATGTTCCCGGCGGGCGCCAACCGTTAACGTGCGTTTGCTTGGACCGCGATTCGAGTCGATTACTTGGCCGATGAATTTCCGAGTTCTTGTTGTCCTGCTCGCCCTCAGCGCTTTCGCGGCGAAGCCCGCGCCGAAATCCTCGCCCAAGCCGAAAGCGTCCGCTCCAGGATCGATCCCGGTCGCGTTGCCGAATTACGACGAGGAAACCAGCGTGAAGCTCCAGATTTTCTTGGATAACAACGATTTTGGCCCGGGCAAAATCGACGGCAGAATGGGCGAGTTTTTCAGAAAAGCCCTCGTCCATTACAAACGCGCACACGGCATGTCGGAAACCGGCGCGGTCGATTCCTGGCTGCTCGATCAGGTGCCGGAAACGTGGACGACCTTCACGATCCCGCCCGAAGCGGAGAACTTTATCGGCGCGACTTCGAACAAGCCGGCGGAGCAGGCGAAGCTGAAGCGGCTGAATTATGGATCGCTCCTCGAATTGGTCGCCGAGCGCTATCATTCCGCCGAAGATTTTCTGAAGAAAATCAATCCGGGGATGAAGCTCGAGAACTTGAAGGTGGGCGACACCGTCAAAGTCCCAAACGTTTTGCCGTTTAAAATTGAAGATTTAAAGGAAGGCTTCGCTAAAGCCAATCCGGCCTTCGCGAATCGCAAAGTCTACATCGACACCAAAGACCGGTTTCTCCTCATCTACGACGACAAACAGCTCGTCGCCGAATTTCCGATCACGCCTGGGTCGTCTACTCTGCCGGCGCCGATGGGGCTCTGGAAGATTTTGGGGATCGCGACGTTCCCGACTTTCCGGCACGACGAAGGCGTCCTTCAGCACGGAGAAAAGTCGGACGTCTTTTACAATTTGCCGCCGGGCCCGAACAACCCGGTCGGCATTTTGTGGATGGGATTGAACAAACCGCACGTCGGCATTCACGGGACGAATAATCCTGAGACGATTGGGCGCGCCGCCAGCCACGGTTGCATTCGCACTGCGAATTGGGACGCAGCCCGGGTGAAAGAGCTGGTGACGGTGGGCAACGCCGTCTCGATCTTCCGGTAAAAGTCGCCTCACACAAAGGTCACAAAGGATCACTATGGTTTATGGGGCGGCTGTGTGAGCCGCCCTCTTCTTGCCCGGCGTTTCACAGAAACGCCCTACCATTTGTCTTCCCTCCTCTGTGCCCCTTTGTGTCCTTTGTGTGAGACCGCAAAATATTCCGCGCGGAATCGCCGGGTCGTGCGTCTAGGCTGGTAGACGACAAGAAATGGACACAGCCGACCACGCAATTTATCGCGCCGCCATCCAGGGCAATCGCGAGGCTTTCGAGATGGTGATCCGCTCCACGAGCCGGAACCTTTTTGCGATCGCTTACGGCATTTTGCAAAACCGCGAGGAAGCGGAAGACGTCGTCCAGGACACTTTCGTGAAGGGGTGGAAATCGCGCTGGCGGGTGCGCGATTCCGCGAAGTTGCCCGCGTGGCTGAGCACGATCGCTCGGCATCGGGCGCGCGATCTGGCCAGGAAACGGCGGCCAGAGCCGCTGCCTGAAAATTTTGAATCGAACGAGGTGGTTCCGTTCGAGGGTGCAGCGGGGCAAAAGGCGGACCTCGATGGCGAGGTCCGCTCGGCCCTGGCGCAATTGCCCGAGCTGCATCGCGCGGCTGTGACGCTGAGGTATTTCGAGGACCTCGATTACGGAACCATCGAGCAAACGCTTGGCCTAACGAATGGAGCTTTGCGCGGGATCCTCGGCCGCGCTCTCGGGCTTATGCGGAAACGACTTAAACCGGCCCTGGCCGCAATCGGATAATGCTTATGAGTACGATTCACGAACAACTCGACGAACTACTCGCGGCCGATCTGCTCGACGAACTGACGGCCGGCGAGCGTGAGGAATTTCACGCCCATCTCGTGGAGTGCGCGGAATGCCGGCAGGCTTTCCAGGAAGGAAAAACTATGAACAGGATTCTTAACGAAACGTTGGCGGAGAAAAAGGCGGACCCGGCCTTCGAGCAACGGATGGTATCCCGTTTCCGCGACCGCGTTCCAAAACGAATTGGTCTCATTCGGCTCTTCACTTATCTTATGCGTGTGCGGGCTCTCCAGATTTCGGCCGTCGCCGCTTTGCTTCTCGCGCTCGTGGGTACGGGACGCTGGTTGACCGATGCCAGCAGCGTGTTGGGGAACGAAGAATTGGCGGTGAGAAGTGTCTCGGATGACGGCTCCCTTAGCAGCCTTCGGGAGAAGCTTGCGGGTGCAGATCTGATGGCACAGTTCAGCCAAACTCGGCCGGAGCCCCGGCCCTTGACCGAATATCGCTCCGACCAGGAAAAACCGGGCGCCACGCGAGAGGCGGGCGTTTTTGCGAAGACCGACGGGCGAACGAAGAGTCTCGCTTCGACACCCGCTCCTCCTCCGGCACCGGCACCAAAGGACGTCGTGAGTGCGAAAGCGAAGAAGGCTGAGACGCAGGACGAAGCGACCACCGAAAGGACAACAGTGACCGGCTCATATATTCCCCCCGCCGAGGAGAGCGCACCTGCTTCAGTATCCAGCGCGGACATATCAAAGGCGACAGCGAACCGGAAATTGGTCCGCAATGCGACGGCAGAACTCGAAGTGGTCAGCTTCGACGAGTCGGTCCAGAAAATCACGGCGTTCGCGGCGGAAGAAAAAGGTTACGTCTCGACGACGAGCTCGGAAAAGCAGGAGAACGGCAAATTGCGTGGCGAGATCGTGGTGAAGGTGTTTCCCGATAATCTCGATCGGTTCCTCGGGAAACTGCGCGGGATCGGCGAGCTGAAGAACCAGGCGCTCACGACCGAAGACGTGACGAAGGCTTACTTCGACACGGAATCGCGTTTGAAGAACGCCCGGCTCATGGAGCAGCGGCTCATCGAGATCCTGAAGACGAAAAGCAAGGACGTGGCCGACCTGCTCGAAGTGGAAAAGGAACTGGGACGGGTCCGCGAAGAGATCGAGACGATGCAGGGCGAGCTGAAGTTCATGGATTCGCAGGTCGCGTTCGCAACCGTGACAATCACGCTGGCGGAAAAGAACATGAACATTCCGGCAGCGTTCCTCCTGAAGGAGCGGGCGCAGTTAGCACTCTACGCGACTGAAGTCGAAAAGACCTATAACGACATCAAGACGCTGGCCTCACCGAAGGTCCAGATCACCAACGCGCAGATCGACCGCGACAACACGGGCCGTGTCTCCGCGCGCATCAGTCTGCTCCTCGCACCGGAGGAAAGCGAAGCGGTGATCAACCAGATCAAGGGCATGGCGCGGGTGGAGAATTTCCAAGTGACAACGGAACGCGTGTCGCAGGGCGGTGATGGCCTGGGCGAGAACGCCAAGACGGAACGGGACAAAGTGGAGCTAAACATCACGCTCTCGCGCGATGAACAGGAGATCGCGTTGCAGCAGACGTCGCTCCTGCTCGAAACACGGGAAGTCAACGAGAAGACGAAACAGCTTCGTGCGATCGCCGAGCAACAGGGCGGCCGTATCCGCAGCTCATCCTTTTCGCGCGACCCGGACGGACGCGAGTCATCTAATGTTTCCCTCCGAGTCCCGATGAAGAACTACAGCGCGTTGATGCAGGCATTGAACGGCATCGGCAAAGTCGAGAACGTTAGTGTTCGGCGTGATGATCGCCCCAACACGCAAGTCGACGAGGCGAATGCCCCGGCTGACGTTTCCATCACAGTTTACAGCCAGGGCAACTTCATTTCGGCCGAGACAGGGATATGGGCGACATTTCGTCGGACCATCGGCCAGGGCGCGGCGGCGTTGATGTGGAGCGCGCGGATGATCGGCGTGGCGATCGCGTTCCTTGCGCCGTGGGCGCTGATCATCGGAGCAATCGGTTGGGTGGCGCGTCGAGTTTCGCGGGCCCGGGCCGCGCGAAAACAGACGGCTGAGCAGGACGCGGGACAAAGCTAGCAAGCAGCTGTGAGCCACGTGTCATCCCGAGGCTGGCGAAGCGCGCCGAGGAATCTCGCAAGCGGTCAGTCGCTTCCGCGAAAAGCACGAGCGTCTACGTCAGAAGCGCCGGAAGTTTGCCGGCAGGCGCAATTTGCAGCTGAGAGTCCCTCGCCGTCTGCGCGGCTCAGGATGACATGGCAAGAAATACGCGCTTTCAACTCCGCCACCATAATTCGGACTTCAGCATCACGTGTCGAGAGAGATGCTGCGAACTCAGAGAAAATCCTTCCGCTCGCAGGAATGGCGCAGGGTCGACTAATTCCCATGCTTCGATCCCGGCCGCATTTCGAAAGAACCAATACATTGTGGCGAGCCACGCGCGCGCGTGCACACGAGCGAAGGCTTGCGCCGGAACGTGAAAATCAGCCAGGAGCCAGGCGGCGTTCCCGGTTGCAGCTCGCGACAACTTCGTCACGATCTCGCCTAACTGATCTTCCGAAAAGCAATCGAGGAAGAAATGCGTAACGATCAGGTCGTATTGCCCGGCGGTTGGCGTCCATGACGAGATGTCGCGTCGCAGAAAGTTAACGCGACTCGCATCATGACCGATGCGTTTTTGCGCGAGCTGAAGCATTCGCTCGCTCGCATCGATGCAATCGACCTGAATCTGCGGTTGCCTGGTGAGTAATTCGCGCAGGAACCTTCCGTTCCCCTCGCCCACGACAAGGGCGCGCTGCCGCGAAGCGATTTCGTTTAGACACGCGATACGTGCTCGTTGGAGAGCATTTCCAAACGCGATTGTCTCAAGCGCCCGGTACCACGGCGCGACGGTATCGAAGCTCACAACGCCGCTACAATAAGCAGAACCAGAGGCGTCAATAAAACCAGGTCCGCGAGCGCGGTCCGGGAATCGTCGCCAACAGCCAAGGAGCGGCGGTTTACAAACCGCCGTGGGCGATTTGTAAATCGCCCTTCCTTGTTTTCCGGCGCATTGAGCCAGGTCAGGAGCAACGCGCTTACGCCGATGCATACGAAAATCGGAGCTTCGGAGCGAAAAACGATCGCCGCTGCGAAGACTGCCAAGGTGAGAAACACGCAGATCCTCCCGATGTATTGAACGGCGCGGGGATGGCGGGTGGCGATGGAGACTTTTCTTTGCGCTCGATCCAGCTCGCACTCCCAGCGGGCGATGCTGATGCAATTGAGCGAACAGAGCGCAGCAAAGGACACGGCTGCCAAAGCGCATTCGGGCGTCAGTGGAACGCGCGGCAACAGCGCCACAATGGTTCCGGCGGCGAACAAAGTGCCGATGGCCAGTTCCTTCGCCGGCAAGGATCGCCAGACCAAACCGAGCGGATGATTCACGACGAGATAGATCAACGCGAGAATCCCAACCACGGCACCGGCCACAAATGTTTGGACCGCCGTTGTCCGCCAGATGACGTAAGCGTCGAATCCAACGATCAATGCTACGGACGCGATCCAGACCACGCGATGCCTGCGACAAAAGTCCTGTCGTAACGAGTGCGGCGAATTCGGTTTCAACGAGGATGAATCGACGAAGCGATCTGCGAGATAAATCAGCCAGGCAGTCAGAAACAGCGCCACGGCGTTGCCGATCTGGAGCGGAACGCGAAAAGTTCGGGCAAAGATCCAAAGCCAGGCGACAGCCACGAGCGGCGCGTCCAGGCAAACGAGGTTGAGCCAGACGATCGGGACGGCGCGCTGCCCCGTCCGCGGAGTTCGCAGCGCGACGTCGTGACCTTGGGAAACGGCTTGCTCAGTCTTCAATCGATCTTATTTTACGTTGCCTCGCGCCGAAGAGCTATGAATTCAAACGCCATTTCGATGAACAACAAGGCGGTCGCGTCGCTCCCAAAGCATCTGCTCCAATTCGCTGTCGACCAGCGCTACGAAGATTACACGCCGGTCGATCACGCCGTCTGGCGTTTCATCATGCGGCAGAACACTTTTTTCCTGAAGGAATACGCTCACAAAGTTTATTTCCAGGGACTGCTCGACACCGGCATCTCGTTCGAGCGCATTCCGCGGATCCAGGAGATGAACGACATCCTGGGCAAGATTGGCTGGGGCGCGGTGGCGGTAGACGGTTTCATTCCGCCGGCCGCGTTCATGGAATTCCAGGCCTACAAGGTTTTGGTGATCGCGTGCGACATGCGGCAGATCCATCACATCGAATACACGCCAGCCCCTGACATCGTCCATGAAGCGGCGGGACACGCGCCGATCATCGTCGATCGCGAATACTCAAATTACCTCCAGCGTTTCGGCGAAGTAGGCGCGAAGGCGATGCAATCGCGAAAAGATTTCGAGCTCTACGAAGCGATCCGGCGTTTGTCGATTTTGAAGGAGCTGCCGAACTCGAAGGAAGAAGAAGTCGCGGCGGCCACGCGCGAAGTCGAAGAGCGGTTCGCGAACCTGGGCGAGCCGTCCGAGATGGCGCTGCTCTCGCGGCTGCATTGGTGGACGGTCGAGTACGGCCTGATCGGCACATTGGAGAATCCGAAGATTTACGGCGCGGGCCTGCTTTCCTCGATCGGCGAATCCGTTTCCTGCCTGGAACCGCACGTGAAAAAGATTTGGTATTCGTTCGACGCGGCGAACCAGCCGTTCGATATCACGACGAAACAACCGCAGCTGTTCGTCTGCCGCGATTTTAAACATCTGAGCGATGTGCTGGAAGATTTCGCGAGCAGAATGGCCTATCGCGTGGGCGGTTTGGAAGGATTGAACAAAGCGGTCGAATGCAAGCGCGCCGCGACCGCGGAATATTCGTCCGGCCTGCAAGTGACGGGCGTCTTTACTGAGGTGCTGAAGGACGACAAGCAGCAGCCGATCTATTTGCGCACCACTGGCCCGACCGCGCTCGCCTACAATAACAAACAGCTCGAAGGCCAAGGCAAAGAACGCCACGCCGAAGGCTTCGGCGCGCCGATTGGAAAATGGAAGGAGACGGCGCTTCGCGAAGGTGAGGACGCGAAGTTGGAGTTTACGAGTGGCGTGACGGTGACCGGCCGCGTCGAACGACTCGTTAGGCAAGACGGCAAACTCTTGCTGGTCACCTTTTCAAATTGCAGCGTCAAGCTGGGCGATCGCGTTCTCTTCGATCCAGCCTGGGGCGAATTCGACATGGCGGTAGGCGAACGGATCACGTCTGTGTTCAACGGCGCCGCCGATAAGGACGCCTATCTTGAAGTCGCACTCGTGCCGAAAGACCGCACGATCAAAAGCCCCTCGGATGAAAAACGCCAGAAGCTCGAGAGCCTCTATCAACAGGTTCGCGATATTCGTGAACGTAAAGTGGGTTACGAGCGCCTCGACGAAATCTGGGAGACTCAGCAAGCCGAGCATCCCGACGATTGGCTGCTTTCGATGGAGATTTTTGAGCTACTCGACGACGCCGGTGAACAGAACGATCTAAAACAGCGAATCGTGACGTTCCTCAATCAGAAAAAGTTAATCGATAAGGACAAGGCGACGCTGATCGAATGGGGTTTCCGGCTAGTCACGTATCACAAGGCCGGGCTGGAGACGGCGGGGCAGGTTCGGTAGTCTGGTCTTCTGTAGCCGCTTCGCTGTGCGAAGCGTCTTCGGGTCAAGCATGGCCGCTCTCGCGTCGCCCAGAGGGCGAC
Source organism: Chthoniobacterales bacterium (assembly GCA_036270255.1). Classification (GTDB taxonomy): domain Bacteria; phylum Verrucomicrobiota; class Verrucomicrobiia; order Chthoniobacterales; family UBA10450; genus AV80. The sequence goes on along the minus strand of DATBCW010000156.1, from coordinate 182 downwards.
GGCTACAGTCAGAGCGCGCCGCTCACGTTTTGCAGCGTGATGTTCTCGACGGCTACGTCACTCGGCCGCGATAAGGCGAACGCGACCGCCTCCCCAACCTCGTCCGCCGACAGCATTTTTTCGCGGGGCCATGCGCCTTCGACGCCCTGCCAGATTTCAGTATTCGTCGCCGCCGGATAAAT
>DATBCW010000155.1:0-7484 GCA_036270255.1 Chthoniobacterales bacterium | reverse complement strand
CGTTGCTGGCGGGGCTGGGCGTGGTGATCGCGGCGTTGTCGCCGATTCTCTGGCTCGATATCACCGGCGGCATCTTTCTTGGGACCGGCATCTTTCTGGTCGCGGTCGGTCTGTTCTGGCGCCGAACCAGCGTGATGAAAGATTTCAAACAACGACTGGGCGATTCCCAGCAGCAATTCCGCGATCGCCTCGAATCCGAGTTCGGCGAAATCTTCGATCGATTGTTCTACGACGTGCGCCAGGCGCTGACCGAATCTCTCTTCCGCCTCGATCTCCAGGCGTCATTCAACGCGCCGTTGCTCGAGGAAACTTTCCAGATTGGCGAAGCCGCCTCCGACATGGTTATCGTTTCGCAACGCCTGCGCGTGACCCAATCGCCGGAGCAGCCGTCGGTCGCGGCCTGACGCATGGCCAACTGGCGGCAGGTTACAAACCGCCCGCCGCTCGAACGGCTTCGACCTTCGTCATCACCTGGCGCATGTAAGCCCGAGCCTCGCCGCGGGTTCTCACGGCATCGAAGCGCGCGCGAGCAGCAGCGCTTCCCGAGATTTTAGAGTCCGCCTTGAGCAGAACACCCATCATGCCGACGAGCGTGCTTCCGTCAGGGACTGCCTGCAAATCCAAGACCGCTTTTTCAGCAGCCGAGAGCGGCGCTCGCGAAGCCGGTACCTCTGCCGATCCTTCCAATTTCGTGGGAGTGTCTTCTCTCATTGTATCGGAAATCAAATGAATCAGGTTCTTCGCGTTCGCATCGCGATTCGTCAGCGACCCCAGGCCGAAAAGATATTCCAGTGTCGCCAGGACTGAACTGTGATCGTAGACCGTAGGGTCCACGCCAGGTTTGATGTAGGGCGAGACCACAACCGCCGGAACGCGGACTCCGTATTCGGCGAAATTGAAAGCGTATTTGTTGTATTTGGTGCCGCCGTCACCGGGCGGTGTAACCGAGCCCGGCGGATAGTGGTCGTAAAACCCGCCATGCTCGTCGTAGGTGATAATGAGCAGACTTTGTTTCCAGATCGGCGAATTCCGGATCGCTTCGTAAACTGCCGTGATCAATCCTTCGCCGCCGCCAACGCCGTCCATTGGGTGCTGGGAAGTTCCGCCTTCGTAAGTGCCGCTGGCGACATCGCCGTAATTCGGTTCGATGAAGGTGTATTGATAAGGATAGGAAGCCGATTGGACGTCCTTTTCGAAGTCTGTCACCGGATGCACATCCCAAAGCTCGATGTTATGAATCGATGACACCTGGGAAATACTGCCTTCAAATGGGCCGTTCTTGTCATGGTACAAACGCCACGTAATTCCCTTCGACTTCATCCGATCGAAGATCGAGCCATGCGGGTAACGGAAACCGTCCACGCTTTCCCACTCCGCCATCTCGAAGCTCGTCGGGCTGTGATCCAGCCCGTTGGAGGAAGCGCCGTGGAGGAAAAATCGATTTGGCCATGTCGGTCCGGGAAGCGATGAGAACCACTGGTCGCAAACCGCGAAGTTTGCCGCGAGCTGGTAGAGGGCCGGCAACTGCTGGGCGGTCGTGAACCCGAGCATGATGTCGCACACTTCGTTTTCCGTGGGCAGCCCGGTCTTTTCCGAATCCGAGGTCGCGTAATTCTCGGCGAAGCCGCCGTTATTGATTGCCGGATAACTATTTTTCGGGAGCGGCAATTTGGTTTGGGTCAGTTGATAGAGAACGTCGGGGAATTCGTGGCCGGGATCGGTCGGCATGCTGCCGGGAGCGTTTGGCCCGAAACAGCAGGTGTGTTTCTGGCCCGCTTTGTCGGTGTAGGAATTGCAGTTGCCGGGAGTGGCGCGTTTTATCCCCGAGATACCGGAAAGCGCCAGCATGTTGTCGAAGGAATGGTTCTCCAACATCAGCACGAAAACGTTTTGGATCGGCGAGACCGGCCTGACGTCGGTCTGCTGAAGCTTGAATGTCTTATGATCGCCGCTCAGCGTGTTCGTGAAAATCTGGCTGCCGGATTGGTATTCGAGCCGCGGCTTATCGGCACTGAAAATCGGCCCTCCGCCGATCCACCAGTTGTTGGTTACGATGATGCCGTAACTGCCTTGCCCCAGATAAATCGTGGCCGAGCCGCCGTTTTGGAAGTGGAGGACGACACCGAAGAAAAAATTTAGCTCTTTCGGGGTTCCGCCTCCGCCGCCCGAAGGCGCGTATTCTTTTCCATTGCCTCCACAAAGGGAATTGTAGGCATCGGCAACGGCGGAGGTTTTGTGGCGTCCGGCCTCGAGGGTGATTTCCCAGACGTTGTTGTTGCTCTTGATCGAGGGTGGGACCTTTGACGGCTGACCGGAGGAGATCTGAAGCGATCCGTCGACGTAGGTGATTAATTTTATCGTTTTGGACGCCTTGTCGTCGATCGAGACGGTATTGCTGTGGAGGGTAACGGAAGCGGCGGCGGTGTTCTCGGAGGGCATGCCCAATCGTGTCGGGCCGGCCGGCGAAAGGCAATGCGAAATTCTTGGCGGCTTATTTGTCGCGGGCCGCCAGGAATTTTAGACAGAAATCATTTGGAGATTCGTTTAAATCATATATTGCTATGTCATATATGGCTTCGCGAATTCTGGATCGTGAGTTGAAGAAGGGAAGCGCGGAACTGCTCATCCTTTCGCTCGTGGAAGATCGGCCGCGGCATGGATACGAGCTCGGCCAGCTCATCGAATTGCGTTCCCGCGGAGCGTTGCGTTTCAACGTCGCTTCTCTCTACCCGTTGCTTTACCGGCTCGAAAAACGCGGCTGGATTCGCGGCCGCTGGGTCGAGAAGTCCGGACAGCGGCGCCGCCGCTATTATCGGCTCACCCCGGCGGGCGGGAAAATTCTCAAGGCGCAGCGCGAGGGATGGCGTGAGTTCGTCGAAGCCATCAATCTCATCACCGGGATTCAACATGCCTGATTTTGGAAGCGAGATCAGGAAACGCGTCGCGCTGTTGCCCCTGCCGCCGGCGCGCGAGGCGGAAATCATCGAAGAGCTTTCGCAGCATATGGATGAGCAATACGAACAGGCGCTCACCCGCGGTGCAACCGAAGAGGAAGCGCGCCAAACCGTTCTCGCAGAATTGAGCCTGCTCGCGCCGTCGCTGAAACGCGTCGAGCGGCGGGTTCCGCAAAATCCGATTCAAATGGGAACCGAAAGGAAGACAAATATGATTGGAGATCTGAAGCAGGACCTTCGTTACGGACTGCGCATGCTCCTAAAAAATCCGGGTTTCACGGCCATCGCCGTGCTTGCGCTCGCCCTCGGGATCGGCGCGAACAGCGCCATCTTCAGCGTGGTCAACGGTCTTCTGCTTAGGCCGTTGCCTTACAAAAGTCCCGAACAGCTCGTGGTGATCTGGGAGAACGCTACTCATCTTGGCTTTCCCAAGAACACGCCATCGCCGGCAAACTTTCTGGACTGGCAAAAGCAAGCGACGGTGTTCGCGGCGATGGGTGCGTTCGCCGAGCGCACCTTTAATCTTACCGGCGTAGGCGAACCGGAACGTCTCGAGGGTCGCCGCGTTTCCGCCAACTTGTTCGACTTGTTAGGCGTGAAACCGATTGTCGGTCGTAGTTTCGTCCAGGACGACGACAAGCCCGGGACGAAAATCGCGCTCCTGAACGAGAGCCTGTGGAAGCGGCGTTTCGGGAGCGATCCAGCGGTGGTCGGGCGGTCGCTTGCCCTGAACGGGGAGAGCTACACGGTTGTTGGCGTTCTGCCGAACAGCGTCCGTTTACCAGCCTTCGGAAACTGGCGGGACCAGGTCTGGGTGCCGATGGCGTTCGCTGCCGACGAAGCGTCGCAGCGCGGAAATCATTTCCTCGAAGTGATCGGGCGAATGAAACCAGGCGTGACCCTGGCGCAGGCGCGGGCGGAGATGGAAACCATCACGGCGCGCCTCGCGCAGCAGTATCCGGAGGACAACACGAGGATCAGTTCCGTGGTCAATCCGCTCCATGAAGAAATCGTCGGCAATATGAAGCCCGCGTTGTTGATTCTCCTCGGTGCAGTTGCTTTCGTGCTCCTCATCGCGTGCGCGAACGTTGCGAATCTTTTGCTGGCGCGAGCCGCCGTGCGTCACAAGGAGATCGCGCTTCGGCTTGCTCTCGGCGCCGATCGGGCTCGGCTGACGAAGCAGTTACTCGTCGAAAGCGTAATGCTCTCACTAATCGGCGCGGCGGTCGGTTTGCTCTTCGCTTACGCCGGCCTCCAAGTCCTGACGCGTTTCATTCCGCCCGATGTGGCGCACACGGAGATGATCACGATTGATGCGAAAGTGCTGGTCTTCACGCTGATCGTGGCGCTCGTCACCGGGCTCGTTTTCGGGCTCGCCCCCGCCAGTCAGGCGGCACATTTCAATCTGAACGACACCTTGAAAGAAGGCGGCCGCGATTCCGGAGCGGGACCGCGCGGAAAGCGATTAAGGAGCGCGCTCGTCATCGCGGAAGTAGCTGTCTCTTTCATTCTCCTTATCGGCGCCGGGCTGTTGATCAACAGCTTCATCCATTTGCGCAATCTCGATCCTGGCTTCCGCGCGGACCATCTTCTCGCGCTCAACGTCGATCTTTCGGAAGTGAAGTATCCGGACACCGCGCGACGGATCGCGTTCTTCGACGAAGTCGTGCGACGCGTTGAGGCATTGCCCGGCGTCCGATCGGTCGCGGTCGCGGGGAATCTGCCATTCACCTATAATGGCGATTCCATGCCGATCGGCGTGGAAGGCCTTCCCGATCCTCCGCCCGATCAATGGCCGGATGTGATCTGGCGCACCATCGGCCCAAATTATTTCAGCACGATGGGAATCCCGCTCGTGCGCGGACGGGATTTTACGGACCAGGATACCCTCGACACCACGATGAGCGTCGTGGTCAGCGAAAAGACCGCGAAGCACTTCTGGCCTAACGATGACCCGATCGGCAAGCGCCTGAAACCTGGCTCGTCGGCGGGTTCAAGTCCGTGGCGGACTGTCATCGGAGTGGTGAAAGACGTCCGGCAAAACGATTTCGCCGCGGAACCCAAAATGCAGATGTATTTTAGCTTTCGCCAGGTGAAAAGCCTGGTGGCGAACGCGCTCGTAGTCCGCACCGCCGTTGATCCCTTGAGTCTGTCGACGTCGGTGCGCAACTCCGTCTGGGCCGTCGACAAGGACCAGACTGTCGCCAACATGGATTCGATGGATCACATCGTCGCGGGCGCTGTGGCGAGGCAGCGATTCAGCATGCTGCTGCTCGCTATTTTCGCGGGCGTGGCGCTCGTGCTGGCGGCAGTCGGCATCTACGGCGTCATGAGTTATTCGGTTGCGCAACAAACCCGCGAGATCGGGATTCGGATGGCGCTGGGCGCGCAACGAAGCGACGTGCTCAGGATGACCATCAAACAAGGACTGAGGCTGGTGGGGCTGGGTCTCGTTATCGGGCTCGTTGCCGCTTTCGTTCTCACTCGGGTAATGGCGAGCCTGCTCTTCGGGATCAGCGCCACCGACCCGCTCACCTTCGTCACGATTTCGCTGGTGCTTCTCGCGGTCGCGATGCTCGCCAGTTACATTCCATCGCTTCGCGCCATGCGAGTCGATCCGATGGTCGCGCTGCGTTACCAGTAAGTCAGCGTGAGGAGTTAAGGCTCGAGAATGTAAATCTCGACCAGTCCTACACCCGTCAGGTTGTTCTCGCCTGAGAGTAAGGCGGTGTATTGACCTGGGAGTAGCGTCGCAGCGATGGCTGATTCGAGGGAATCGTGAGGCGCGAGACCGGCGGCTGTGACCTGGGCTGCCTGGATGGGATCGTCCTGCCAATCGTTGTTCGCTAACAACAAAGCCCCATTCTTATCCCGTAACTCCAGGTGTGGATCCGACAGCGCGTTACTTATTCCGGCTGAGCTCAAGCTCGGTCCTATCCCGCGGATAATGACCTGCCCGGGACCATCCTGACCGCCTAGAATAAAGCCGGCGATTGTAATCGCGCCGCCGGTGCCGACAAAGGCTCGTGTGCTTAGATTAGCGAGGTGGCTGGCTGAAGGGTTAAGGTCGTAGACTTCTACAAGCGCCACTCCGGTAGCACTATTGTTACCTCTAACAATCGCGGTGTAACTGCCTGGAGTAAGCGTGGTGTCGATGGCCGATTCGAGATCGTTATTGGGCGGAATACCTGTTGCCCTAATGGCGCCTTCCTGAGTGTCTTTCCAATTGTTGTTGGAAGCGATTGGGGATGGGCCGGACGCGTAGAGCTCGAGGAATGGATCAGCCAGAGCGTCCTGAACCCCGAGCGGCGCGAGGGACGGCCCAATCGCGCGAATGAGAACGTGTTTCGGGGTGGTGCCTCTGATGATGAAGCCGCCGATCCCGACGTTATTGCCAAGGTCGACTCGCATTCTGGTAGAAAGATTGAGGGCTTGAGCGGGCGTCGCCGTTGCCGTGGCGGTAGGGGTAGCTGTAGCTGTGGCGGTTGGAGTTGAGGTAGGAGTAAGAGTAGGAGTTGCGGTTGCCGTGGCCGTAGGTGTCGACGTGGCCGTGGCAGTTGCAGTCGCGGTGGCCGACGCAGTCGCGGTGGCCGTAGCACTAGCAGTGGCCGTGGCCGTGGCGGTAGCCGTTGCAGTCGGCGTGGGAGAAGCTGTGGCGGTGGCCGTCGCCGTGGGCGTTGGACCAGGAGTAGGTGAAGGTGGAGGAACGAACCCGGGCGGGACCGCGCGAACGTAGTAAACGTCCTCTTCACCGTTAAAGGTTGCGGTATACGCCACGTTCGCGGCTGAGCCGTCGGAGACCATGGTAATATAGTCTCCCATCTTCGATTGGTTGGGGTAGCCAACCCAAGGGTCGAACGAGGCGCTCAGGGCGAGGTTAGACGACCAGGTCACGCCGCCATCCGCGCTATAAGAGTAGAAAAGCTGTGAGTCGCGATTGTTAGCCGCGTTGCGGGTATCCAACCAAACAACATCGATCCGACCATTCGGCGCGACCGAGAGCGTGCCGAGCCAATGCCACTTGTTCTGGTTCACAACATCATCGTTGATCCGAATCGGATTGCCGAATGTCTTGCCGCCGTCGGTGCTGCGGCTAAACATCACGTCGCTCCCGTCGTTAGCTCCGAATCTCTGTACACTCGCCAGCATGTAGATATTGTTGTTTGTGGCGGCGCCGGACTTGTCCACAGCCAGGAACACTTGACCGACCAGTCCGTCATTGTTGATCCCGCCGATTACTATGTCGCCATCCAGGTTGACTTCGGTGGCTTGATCGAAAATTGGAGTAACCGCGGAATTTTTCGCGTCCGTCGAACGGACGCACCAAAGACCGCCGGTCTGAAAATTTAAGCCTCCAATAAACAGATTGCCGTTGGTGTCGACATCGAGGGTGCCCATCGATGGACCATTCGGAATGTCTATCGGATCCATCCAGGTAAAGCCGCCATCGATCGAGCGCGTAAACTGACGGCTACCATAGTTGCTCGCGTTAGGGGCACCGCTCCATGATTGGTATTGGAATCCGTGGCC
>DATBCW010000154.1:0-14318 GCA_036270255.1 Chthoniobacterales bacterium | reverse complement strand
CCGAGGAAATCTACGGGAGCTCGACCGAGTACGACGCGCTTTGGTATGTCGGCTCGGCTAAGCACTGGTATTGGGGCGCGCCATACAGCATGCTGGCGTTCGTTAGGCCGTGCGCCTATCCGCTCTTCATCGCGGTGTTGCATTTCCTTGGCATTCCCCTGCGAATCGGAATCGAGCTGGCCCAGATGGCGGGTTATGCCGCCTTGATCGCGGCCTTGCGTAAGGCCGCAATCCCGCGCTGGCTTTGCCTCACTCTTTACGCGCTGATGATTCTGCATCCGGCGTCGTTACTCTTCAATAACCACAGCATGAGTGACAGCTTCTATGCGGCCATTCTGCCGCTCGCCCTCGGGGGTTCATTGTTAACCTTGTTTACGAAGAGGTTCCTTCACGCGATCTGGACTGGAGTCGCTTATTCCGTCCTTTGGAACACACGCGAAGAAAGCTTCCTTATTCCGGTCATTCTCATCGTTCTTCTGGCACTGGCGCTGTGGCAATGGCGCGAGGCGATAACCCGCAAGGCACATTTCGTTTTTTGGTTACAAAGGATAGGCGCGCTCGTCGTAACATTGTTCGTCTTAGTAACGGGGATTTACTCGGCGAACTATACGAAGTTCCATAGCTTCGCGAAATCAGACCTAAGCTCGCCGCCGTTTGAGAAGGTGTTCAAGGCCCTGCTGCGGATCAAACCGAGCACTTCCAGACGATACATCCCGGTCAGCATCGAGGCGCTGGGAATGGCCTTTGAAGTGAGTCCCACCTTCGCCTTGCTGAAGCCGGAGTTCGAATCGCGAGAGGGACGGGTCTGGACCACCCCGGTCTTTGAGACGCTCGGGATTCACGAATACGGCCTCTGGTTTCAGTGGGCGTTGCGAAATGTCATGAACAATTCCGGCTACTACAAAGACCCGATAACGACGAACGCCTTTTACCGCAAAGCCGCGCGCGAAATCAATCAGGCCTGCGATGAAGGCCGTGTCCCCAGCCGGCTCGTCCTCTCGAGCTTTCTCGATCCGGGCGCCGTGTCCCGCATCCGGTATCTGCCGGCGGCAATCCCGGAAATCTGGAAACTGTTTCTCTTTCGTCACCACAAGGTAATGGTCCGCGCCGACACGATTCTCAAGCCGTGGATGAGCGAGCTTTACACCGAAATGGTCTTCCGCGCGCCGCAACCGAAGATCGATGAGTCGAACGCGGTTGTGATCCCGAACACGTTTTCCGCGCGAGCGGCCGTCGCGATCCAGAATTTTATCGGCGGCTCCTACGTGTATTTGTTCATCGCGTTGGCCTGGGCTGGCCTGGCGGCGTTCATTTGCTCGCTCGTCTTTTGGCGGCGGTGGCGGTTGGCTGATCCGCTCGTAACAGTCCTGCTCTTACTCGGAACAACCATCGCGGCGCGCGTTTTCTTCTTCTCGTTTCTCCAAGCGACCTGGTGGATGAGCGGCTACGACCGCTATCTCTTTCCGGTTATGCCATTGTCGAGCTGCTTCTTTGGTCTTCTCATCTACGAAGCGATTCAGCTTTGGCGGAAACGCGACGCGCACTAGCATTCCAGCGAAATGACAGCGCCGAAAATTTTGATCGCGGATTCCATTTCCCAACGCGGCATCGACGAGATGACGCGGGAGGGCGCGCTTGACGTTTCCATCCAGACTGGACTCAGTGAATCGGAACTGGTCGGAATCGTGCCGGAATTCAGCGGGATTGTCGTGCGCAGCCAGACGAAAATCACCGCCCCAATCATCAACGCAGCCACACGCCTTCGCGCGATCGGTCGCGCTGGTGTGGGCGTGGACAATGTCGATGTCGAAGCAGCGACCCGGCGCGGTGTGATCGTGATGAACGCCCCCGGCGGCAATACGATTTCAACAGCGGAACATGCGTTCTCGCTCCTGCTCTGCGTCGCGCGAAAAATCCCGCAGGCGGATGCGCTCCTCCGCGGGGGGAAATGGGACCGGAAGAACCTCGAAGGCGTCGAGCTGTTCAACAAGACGCTCGGCATTATCGGGATGGGGCGAATCGGGAGCGAATTGAGCCGAAGGGCGATCGCATTCGGAATGCGTGTCGTTGCGTTCGATCCCTATTTGTCCGCGACGCGGGCGCGGACATTACAAGTGGAGCTGGTCGACGAACTCGACGATCTGTTGGCCGCGGCGGATTTCATCACGTTGCATACGCCGCTCACTCCCGAGACTCACCACTTGCTCGGCTCGGCTCGCCTCGCGAAAACGAAGCGCGGGGTGCGCGTGATCAATTGCGCGCGGGGCGGTCTTATCGACGAAGCGGCACTCACCGAAGCGTTGCGTTCCGGTCAGGTGGCAGCGGCGGCGCTCGATGTTTTCGAAACAGAACCGTTGCCGTCCGATTCGCCGCTGCGCGAAGTGCCGAACCTTGTTCTCACCCCGCATCTCGGCGCGTCGACCGCCGAAGCGCAGGAGAGCGTGGGCATCGAGATCGCGCAATCGATCCGGGCCGCGCTCCTCGAAGGCACGATTCGCAACGCCGTGAACATGCCGAACCTCGACGCGAAGACGCTCGCCGTCGTCGGCCCGCATTTGCGATTCGGCGAAAAGCTTGGGCGCTTCCTTTTCCAGCTCGCGCCGAAACGAGTCGAGAGTCTCAACATCAATTACAGCGGCAAAGTGAACGAGGTCGACACGACCGCGATCACGCGTTCGGTGCTCAAGGGTTTTCTGCAAGGCTCCGGCGGGAGCGAGATCAACGAAGTGAACGCACCCGCGTTCGCTGAAAGTCTCGGGCTCAAAATCACCGAAAGCCGGCAAAGCGCGGCGGGCGATTACACCGATCTCCTCGAGCTTTCCGCCGTGGCAGAAGGCAAGACCGTTTCTGTCGCGGGCGCGTTTTTCGGCGCTACGCCGCGGATCGTGAACGTCAATAGCCGACCCGTTGAAGCGCGACCACATGGCGTCGTTCTCGTTTTGGAAAACACCGACCGGCCCGGCATTGTCGGCCGGATCGGGACGCTACTCGGCGATCACGGAGTGAACATCGCAACGATGTCGCTGAGCCGGAACCAGGCTGGCGGCACCGCGTTGACTGTGCTGAATCTCGACACAGCGCCCGACGAATCCTTGCTCGCAAAAATTCGCGGCAGCGAAGACATCAAGTCCGCGCAGGTGATCGAACTATAACTGCCCTTCCTGCTCCTGATCATGATCCTCTCGCAGAACGCGCGTCAAGAAAAAGATCAGGAGCACGATCAGGATCATGAGCAGGACGAAGAATCATTTCGGTATTGACCGTGAGGAGACTCGCGCTCCAAACTTACAGCATGGACTTCGGCGCACACTCGATCATTTGGATGTTGGTTGTCGGTCTCATCATCGGTTTCATCGCGAAACTGCTTATGCCGGGCCGCGACCCCGGTGGGTGCATTATCACGATGCTACTCGGTATCGCGGGCGCGTTCGTCGGCACCTGGCTGGGCAAAATGTTTACCGGAAACGAGAATTACACCGCGCACTGGATCATGTCGATCGTGGGCGCGATGCTCTTGCTGTTCATTTACCGGCTGATCGCCGGCCGACGCAGCTAGCCGATTTCTTTTTATTACGCGATGTCATCCCGAGCCGCGCAGACGGCGAGGGACCTCGCAGTCGTAGAAAACTCTACCCAAGAATCGCTATCGCGTTGGGCGTTGAACAAGGTCCCGAAGGTAGCGCTTTGATCGTTTGCGTCGCGTCAGACCGCATGAGAGGTCCCTCGGCGCGCTTCGCCAGCCTCGGGATGACAACGCGTGAAGGCGCTCCCAGGCTGTGCCACAGTTCGGGCACATGTCGCGGCCCAGTAATCTCGCCATCATCTCCGCGTTCGCCGCGCTCTATCTGATTTGGGGTTCGACTTATCTCGGCATCCTGTTCGCTATCGAGACAATTCCGCCGCTGCTCATGGCCGGCGCCCGCTTTCTCCTCGCTGGCCTCATCCTGTATGCGATTGCGCGATGGCGAGGTGCGCCGAAGGCATCGCCGGCGAATTGGCGCGCTGCGCTCATCATCGGCGGTTGCCTCTTACTCGGCGGGAATGGCGGCGTCACCCTGGCCGAGCAATACGTTTCTTCCGGGCTCGCTTCCGTGATTGTCGCGACAGTTCCAATCTACATGGCGTTGCTGGCGTGGTGGAGCGGGATCGCGCCGCGGCCAACCCCGATCGTCTGGCTTGGGCTCGCGGGCGGTTTTGCCGGCGTAGCCATTCTTCTCGCGCCGGCCTTGCATTTGGCGCCCGGCGAAACTAGCCATGCCGGAACTGGAATGGTGATTCTACTCTGCTCGTCGTTCGTCTGGTCGGCCGGATCGATTTATTCGCGGAAAGCAAAGAACGTATCGCCGCCCCTCCAGCTCGCCGGTCAACAGATGATCTGCGGCGGCGTGCTTCTCACCATCGCGGGCCTGGCGATGGGCGAACATCACCGGTTCGACGCTGGCAAGATCAGCGCGCTTTCGATTGGCGCGTTCGCGTATCTTGTTATCATCGGCGCGCTCGTGGGCTATACCGCTTACATTTTTCTCCTTCGCCATTGTCCGCCGGCAAAAGTCGCGACCTATGCTTACGTGAACCCGATCGTCGCTGTGATTCTCGGCGCGCTCTTTGCGGGCGAGACGCTTTCCGCGCGCGCGGTGGTCGCCGCCGGACTAATCATCGGTTCGGTAGCGCTTGTGATTACCGTTCAGCAAACCAGATCCAAAAATGTTCCAGCGCCGGTGGCAGAGTTGGGAGCGGCCACCGAAACATGAACCAACGAATATCTTCCCGATGCCTAACGACCCGGAATCAATCGATGCGCTGAAGCAGAACTGGAAAGCGGAACTGCAGACCGCGCGGGTTTACCGAGAGCTGGCGGAGCGCGAGAGCGACCAGAAGCGCAAAGACATTTTGGTGCGGATGGCCGAGGCGGAAGAACGGCACGCTGCGCGCTGGGCGCAAAAACTCACAGAGCTGGGCGAAGCGCCACCCGAATTGAAAGATTCGTTAGGCCAACGCCTCAGCCGCTGGTGGAACCGCGCCGCCGGGCTTGACGTTGCCATTCGTCGGATGGAAGCGGCCGAAGACCGGCACGAAGCGCGTTATCGCGCCCAGAGCGAACGCGCGCTCGCCGGCGATCCCGACGCCCTAAAGTTTCTGCATGAAGCCGCGCTCGAGGAAAAAGCGCATGCGCGCGTTCTCAACGCCATGGCGCCGGCTCCTCCTGCCGGACCGCGCGCGGCGCTCGACACCATTTTGAAACGCGAACGCTGGCACGGCCGCGGCGGCAGTTGGGTCGCGGACGCGATCTACGGCGTGAACGATGGTCTCGGTGCGGTCTTCGGCATCGTCTCCGGCGTGGCCGGCGCGACGAACAACCAGCAGCATTACGTCCTCATCTCCGGGCTCGCGGGCATGCTGGCTTCCTCGCTCTCAATGGGTGCCGGCGCCTATCTCGCCGCGAAAAGCGAAGCGGAAGTTTACGAAGCCGAAATCGCCCGGGAGAAACGCGAGGTTGAAGAAAATCCCGAAGAAGAGATCGAGGAGATGTCGCTCTTCTATCAGCTCCAAGGATTCAATCCCGAGGAATCGCAGCGCATGGCCGAGCGTCTCGCCGAGCAACCCGACCAAATGGTTCAGGCGATGGCGCAACACGAGCTCGGCCTTTCCGAGCATCGTTTCCCGAACCATTGGAAGTCGGCGACTTCCGCCGCCATCTCGACCGCCGTCGGCGCCTTCATCCCGATCATACCATTCTTTTTCATGAACGGAATCGCAGCCGTGATCGCGTCATTCGCGGTCAGCATCATCGCCCACTTCGCCGTCGGCGCCGTGAAATCGCTTATCACGATCCGTTCGTGGTGGGCCTCCGGTCTGGAAATGACCATGGTCGGCATCATCGAAGCCGTCGTCACCTACAGCCTCGGCCTCGCCTTCGGCGCAATGGCGTAGGCCGTCCCATCAGTCGCATGACTCATATCCGTCCTATTAACTGTCTCACTCCGACGACCACACAAGATTGCCGAATGAATCCGAGACTTGAGGTCTAACGAAATAAGATGAGCGACGGCGGATGATGGCGCGCGTCGCATACCTCTTGATTCTTACTTGTCCATACTTGTCATGCGGCTGCCGCGTTGGCTCCATCGTATAGTTAGATGTCATTTGCTCGCGGGCAACGGAGGAAGGACAAGCCGCACGAACTGCAACATCGCAGCCATGAGATGGACGAAGATCCCGACGAAGAACGGCCAAAACCGGTTCAGCACAGCGATGTTGTAAAGCTGCAGCAAAATCGTGGAGATCCCGATCACAAACAGTGGATAAAACAAGATTTTGGTTACGCCCTTGAATTCGTCCGCACTAAAGTGGCGCGGCGTTCTGAAATTTGTGATCGCAAACGGCACCTGGAAAATGGCGGCAAACCCACTGCACCATTGCCAGATCGAATCCGGCGCTGGCTTGATCGTGAGCAGCACCATTCCAAACAACGAATAAGCGAGGGGAAAAATGGAATTGCTGAGCAGCAATCGGAGTCGAAAGCGATCCGTGCGCGACCATTGGTGCACTGATTCAGGTAGAAAAACCACCACGATGCCGGCGAACCCCGCGAACGTCACCGCCACTTGAGCGGCGATACCTAGAGCCTCATTCGGTTCCATTGCCGCTGCCATTTCAAATCTCAAAGCTGAGAATGTTAAACGGGTGGTCGAGGACTTGCGTTTCGGTATTATGTGATCGCCGCAGATCCTCCATCTTGGCCGTTCCTTTCATTTGCCCTTGGCAGCCGCTTGGGTCTTGTAATAAGTGTCCAGTCCCTTGAATGCAAACATAACGCCGCCTAACCCAAGCAAGGTGCGAAGCCAATTCATCTCACTCCATTGGCTCGCCGCCGTCCTGATGTCTTCGATATGATCCTGAATTGGCCAGGTGAAAAGAATCAGATCGCGGGGAATAAAATAAGTGAAAGTTAGAATGACAATAGCGGCGTAAAGCAAAAAAGAACTTGCAAAATAAACGCGCACCGAGACGCCATCTTTCCAAAACACAATTATCGTTAGCAGACTCAGTAACAAGTTTGGTGGTCCGATGATGGCGTAAAAGCGTCTTGGGTCGAGATGCTTGAAATAGTCTCTGGCCGCTTGAATAGAAGCGGGAATGTCAGAGCCCCAGCTCTTCGCATCGACGATCGTGTTATACACCGTGACCATCACCAAACCAGACGCGACGATAATGGACAAAAACAGTATTACTTTCTTCATTTTATTCCAACCTCCGGCTGTTCTGCAGCAATTACCGCCGCGAGAAAGAGGGCGCAATGGCCGTCACGACGCGTATCATACCATCTAACAAGAAAGAGGTGAGCGACGGCGGCGGAGAGGGCGCGTGGCCTGCATGAAGAGAAGTTCTAACTACTTGCGGAGTGGAACACAAGGCCAGTCGCCGTTCGCTCCACCGTCTGGTTAGACGTAGAGGGAGCCATCACCTATAAGTCCTCGTGTCTTCTGGCTTCTTCGGATGATAGCTCATATCCATCGTAAAGGTAATCGGTATATCCAAATCCCACCTCGGGCCAGGTCGTCCGCGCCAGCTAGAAAGGGCTTTCGTAGCAAGCGAGTCGAGCTCCTTGTGGCCTGTGCTTTTTAGAATGGAAATTGTACTTACGCGACCTTGCTCATCGACTTGCATGCGAAACAGGCCGCTGCCAGTCAAGTGCCGGGCGCGAGCCCATCGCGGGTAATCCGGAAATGGCCGCTGCGAGAACCGGGCTTTCCACACAGCCTCAGGGTAAGTCTTCGCTACAGCCGGTTGCGTCACTAGTGTTACTGCGAGCAGCGCAAAGAAGTACATTTTCATATGTCTAACGAGAACAAGATGAACAACGGCTGGGGGAATGGCGCCCGCGGGAAGCGGCGCGACATGGACCTCAGGTCGAAGGCTGAGCGTGGGGCACGCGAATCAAAGCGCGTCGCTGCGGATTGAGGGTGGAATTTCATGGAGAGTGAGAATGGAGCGAGCTGGGAAAGCGCGACATGGACCTTAGCCCGCAGGGTGAGCATTGGGCAATGCGAATCAAACCAAAGCTGCCAGCCGTTCGCTCTATCGTGTGGTTAGGTCTGCGCGTCGTCATCCCGATAGATTCTCAAACCGCACCAATGACAGCCTTCGCGAAGAAAAATCGGATAAAAATGCAGTAAGCCGTGCTCTGCTGTCGGTTGTCGTCAGCACCATGGCCACAAAACAGAGAAGCGTTTGTCGGAACATGGGCCTAACGAGAATTAGACGAATGTTCTTATTTAAAGGCGAACATTTTTCGTCTATCACGACTGGACGAGGGGGCTACGGAGTTTTTCATTGTGGGGAGTGCGCATTGAAGATATGCGCGGTCGGAGCAGAAGAAAAGCGGTTACGGAGATGGGTCTAAAGCGTGGCTGGTCGCTTTCCCTTCGGGTTTCAGATAAAGCAAGAGGCCGGCGATCAAGGGCGGTACCGCGATGAAGGCGCGCAGCCAGGGTTCGGAGTGCCAGGGTAAGGCAAAGAGCCGCTCGTTCCAGAATAGGTAGTAAGCGAAGAGCGTGACCGAGAGAACGTGCCAGGCGTAGGCGCGGCGCCAGGTCGCGAGGGGAAGAATCCAAGTGCAATACCAGGGATGGAGAACAGGGCTAAGGATAAGAGCGGTGCCGAGCGCCCAAAGCATGCCGCGTTTCCAGTTCCAGAAAAAAATGAGCGAGATTACGGCGACAGCAATGAAGAGGATGACGTTGTAGTGGTAGTTCTTCTGGTGCGGATTCGGCCAGACGGTTTCTTCGATGAGCCACCAGAAAAGATCGTTCAGGCGAGTGACATGGGCGAAACGGCGGAGCGATTCCCAGATTGGAATCCTGGGGTAACCGTAAAACAGACTTAGGAGCAATGGAATCGCGGCGCTAACTATGAGCGTGACCGCGCGGTGGCCGAGGGCGAACACGCAACAGAGGAGAAGCAGCGCGGGAACGAGCTTAATGGAGATCGCGATGCCGAACGCTGCGGATGCGGCCAGAGCGAACCACCATTTCCGGCGCGAATCCGTTTCGCTTTCGATGCGGGTGAGAAAAAGGATGCCGGCGATCATGGGCAGAATCATGAGGCTGTCGAAGTGGGCAGCGCCCGCGAAACTGTAAACGATGAGCGGGTTCAAGGCGTACCAGGCGGCGTTCATGTAGGGAGAAGCAACGCGTGGAGATCGGCGGTCATAGACGGCCGCTACAGGTAAGAGACGAAGAAGGAGGGCGGTCGCGCCGATATCGGCGGCGGCGAAGAGGAGTTTGTAGAGCAGCGCACTATTCGAAACTCGGCTGAGCCCGGCAAAGATAAGTTCGGCCCCGGGAGGATAGATCGCGCGGAAATCGCGGTGGTTGATCTTGTGCCAGGCAGGAAATTCGGCGCGGACTTGTTCGAGCTGGGGATCATCGGGAGCATTAACGTAAGGATTGAATCCGGCCTGCTGGATTTTTCCTTCCCATTGGTACCGCCAGAAATCGTCGCCAGGCTCGAGCGGCAGGGCGACCAGGCGCAAAGCGATCACACCACTCCAGAAGATGGTTTTTTGCGCGCGAGCGCCGAGGTGGCTGGGAAAGCTCGAGACCGCGGCGAAGTAAGCGATGCCGCTCAGCAACGCGACGGTAACAAATTTGACCGGCATCTCTTCGAGCGTCCAGTCGTCGAAGAAATTGAGGGACGCGCAGAGCGAAACTTCCGCGACCAGGGCGATCGCGAAACGAAAGAGCCGCGGTCGTTCCAGTTCCATCCTTGAGATTACCTAGCTTCGACCGTCGCCTCGATCTTCGCCGGAGTAGCCAAGGCCTTCGCGCGTCGGATTCGTTGCAGCCGAGCCCGGTAGGCGGCGAGATCGACGATTTCAGCTACGCGCGATCTTAAGCGGCGGGCGCGGTTCACCAGGAAAAGAAGGAACAGGAGATAAGTCCCGAGCACCCAGTAATGGACGTGGCCTACCTGGAGCGCGTGGTAGCCGACCAAAGCAGCGATGACGAGATTGATGAGGATCGTGGTAGGCACAAAGCGATAGCGAAGCCCGGCGCGGGTGAGACATTTCGGGCCGCCGTGATATTCGGTCACGGTTTGAAGGGTAATGCTCCACCAGAAGTTGCCGTAGATCTGAATGTCCCACTCGTTCCAACCAGTGTCGGTGGAATAACGCCAGCCTTCTTCGTTAAGGAGATTTAAGATCGAACCGAGGAGATGATGGCGGTCTTTTCCTTCTTCGCTCCAGTAACTGCGGTTGCGCAATCCGCCGGCAAACTCGGCGCCGGCCGGTAAATGCTCATGAGAACTGATGACCGCCCGCGGCGTGCGCTTGAAGTGCAACCAGGTGAAGTAACGCGACCATCCCCGCACCAGTGGCTGCGCGAAAGCGAGAAACGTCACCAGCAATCGCGCCGCGACCGTGTCGAACTTCGTCTCGATCCGCGCCCGCAGCATGTAGGAAATCGCGACGCACAGGGTTCCGCCTAACATCACGTAAGGCACGATCCGCAAAGCGGGCAGAAAAATTCCGAGCCCGAAAAGGAAAACGGTAAGTGCGAACCATTCGATGCTGCTGAGGTAGCCAGCGACTTCCGATTGCGGCGTAGGATAGATCGATTGGAAAAAGCCTTCGCCGAAAATGCCGTGGTAAATGATGGGGCGATTGATGAACCAGCTGAAGCGCGGCGTGCCGTAAATCTGGCCACGCCATTTCGCGGTGCCGGTAGGACCGAAGAAGATCAGGTGCTTGAAACGAAGGAGTGATTCGGCTTCGCCGTATCCTTGCTGCTGTTTGCGAAAGGCGCGAAGCGTGAAACGGCGATAATGCCAGACCACGGCGGTGGGACTGAAAGCGATGGAATGTCCGGCCTGTTGAACCCGCCAGCAAAAGTCGACGTCGTCTCCAGCCGCGTGGTACTCCGGATCGAACCCGCCAATATTTTCGAAAGCCCAGCGATACCACGCCATGTTACAACCGGGAATGTGCTCGGCGACTGTGTCGGTGAGCAGAACATGGCTCGGTCCGCCGGGCGCCGCGGCGACGCAGGCCTGGACCCAGTTTTGTGCGGGCGGCGAAACGTTCGGTCCCCCTACCCCGGCGTAATCGCCGCTCAAAAGCGTGCTCATTAAATAATAGAGCCAGTCGGGATCGGCCATGCAGTCGGAATCGGTGTAGGCAAAGATCTCGCCTTTCGCGATGGCCGCGCCGTGATTGCGGGCATGACTCAGACCGTGGTTGGTCTGATGAACGTAACGAACGTCGGGAAAGCGTTCGGCAATCTCGCGGGTGTTATCGGTCGAACCGTCATCGACCAGGATAACTTCATAGTTGGGATAATCGATTCGGCCTAACGACTCGAGACAGGCGGCCAGCGTCTTCGCGCCGTTGTAGGAACAGACGATGATCGAAACGAACGGATAACTCGGCAGCGGGCGATGCGGCAGGGCGGCGTTGTCCTGACCGAGTTTGTCCCGGAGAAGAAAGAAGGATTTTTTTGGTTCACGTTCGCGCGTGACGAGACCGAACGCCCAATCGCTGATCTCCTGGCCGCCGGTGAACCATTCGTCGGTCCAGGTGAAGAAAATTGTCCCGGCGAGCCCGCATTTCACCACACTGTCGATGTGCCAGCCGAGCATCTCAGCTTGCTCCTCCTGAGTATGGCGGATCGTGTCCATGCCAAATTCGCCCAGAATGAGCGGGCGATCTTCGGAAAGATTTTGGAGACGCAGCAGGTAACGCTCGAAGGCGTCCTGGTTATGGAGGTAGACGTTGAAACAGGAGAAGTCGCTGTTCTGCGGCAGGAGAAATTCGGTCGGCGGATAACTCGCGTAGGAAAAGAGAACGTTCGGATCGGTCTCGCGTCCAACCCGGATCAAGTGTTCGACAAACTCCGTGACACGGCGTACGCCGAGCCAGCGAATCATCGTGCTCGCGATCTCGTTGCCGACGAGATAACCGAAGATCGCAGGATGACCGCGATTGGCGGCGACCGACGAGCGAACCATCTCAGTGATCTGCCGGCTCAACCGTTTCCGGCTCAGGAACTCGACGTGTTTTTCCCACGGCAGGGTGATCAACACCCGCATGCCAGCGTTCGCACAGCTGTCGAGGAACCAGCGCGGCGGCGTATGGTAAATCCGGACGACGTTTAAACCGATCTCACGCATCTGGGCGAGATCGCGCGCGGCTTGTTCAGGCGTGCCGAGGTAATGGCCTTCCGGGTCGGGACGGAACGGGCCGTAGGTCACGCCCTTGACGAAAAACTTCTGCTCGCCTTCCAGGAAAAATTTCGCGGCCGCGCGAATCGGACCCGAGAACGTCGAAGTCACAGCGGAGCTTCGATAAGCGAAGCAGCCCTGCGAAGCAAAGCTTTATCTGAGGCGGAGAAATATTCGTCCGCAGATTTCGCAGATTCACACAGATTAGGAGAGCCAGTCACAATTCAAAATCTGCGTAAATCTGTGTAATCTGCGGACGCTACAATGCTTCGCGTACGACGGTCGCCGTTTTTTCGATGTCGTCCTTCGAATGCGCGGTGGAAAGGAAACCCGTCTCGAATTGCGAGGGGGCGAAGTAAACGCCGCGACTAAGGCACGCCTTGAAAAAGCGCGCGAACTTCTCCGTATCGCTCCGCTTCGCAGTCGCGAGATCTGTCACGGGCTCAGTGGTGAAGAAGAGACAGAACATCGAACCGATGCGGTGAAAGACCCAGCTGAGTTTCAGATCGCGGAGCGTTTCACGCATCAATTCTTCGAAACGCGCGCCGCTCTTTTCCAACACGCTCCAGCCATCGATCCGTTCGAGCTCGCTTAATTGCGCCAGGCCAGCGGCCATCGCGAGCGGATTACCCGAAAGAGTCCCGGCCTGATAAACCGGACCGAGCGGCGACAGTTGATCCATGATTTCCGCGCGGCCGCCGAACGCGCCGACTGGCAAACCGCCGCCAATAACTTTCCCGAGCGCAGTTAAGTCCGGCCGAATCCCGAAAAGTTCCTGGGCGCCACCGCGCGCGACGCGAAAACCGGTCATGACTTCGTCGAAAATCAGGAGCGCACCGTGGCGGTCGCATTCGTCGCGTAGTTCCTGGAGAAAATCTTCGCGTGGGAAATACAACCCAGCGTTAGCCGGGATCGGTTCGAGGATGATCGCGGCGATGTCTTTCGGATTCTCGCGAAACGCAGCCCGAACTGCCGCGATGTCGTTGAAAGGAATAGAAATTGTGAGCGCCGCAAATTCGGCCGGCACTCCCGCGCTGTCAGGCTGCCCGTGGGTCAGCGCGCCGCTGCCGGCGTTCACGAGCAACGAATCGACGTGCCCGTGGTAGCAGCCTTCAAACTTGATGATCTTGTCGCGCCGGGTGAATCCGCGAGCGAGCCGGAGACAGGACATCGTCGCTTCGGTCCCGCTGTTTACCATTCGCACTTTCTCGATTGACGGAACCCAGCGGCAAATCAGCTCGGCCATTTCGACTTCGAACGGATTTGGGATCCCGAAGCTCACTCCGCGCGCGGCGGCGGAGCGGACGGCATCGATCACGACGGCGGGCGCGTGACCCAGGATAGCCGGACCCCAGGTGCCGACGTAATCGATGTACTCGTTGCCATCGACGTCCCAGATTTTTGAACCTTCCGCGCGCTCAACGAAAAATGGTTCCCGGCCCAGGCCGCGGAACGCGCGAACCGGGGAATTGACACCGCCGGGGATGCGGGAGAGGGCGCGTTGGAAAAGTTCGGACGATCGAGAAGGCATTGCGGAAAGGGGAAAACGTCGAACGCCCAACGCCCAACGTCCAACGCCGAATTCAGAGACCGGCCACTGCGTTGACACGACGATGGGCCGCTCCTAGTCTCCCGTTCGCGGAAAACGGCGGGGTAGCCAAGTGGTAAGGTCGGGGTCTGCAAAACCTCTATTCGCGGGTTCGATTCCCGCCCCCGCCTCGACAACGCGCGCGGCCTAGTTAGTAGCGGTGCCTTTATTTCACGCGCCGGTTCGATTGATTCGCTCGCGCCCGCTCGCTCACCCTAACGGGCTTCGTCCATGTCGCTCGGCTCCCGCCGGCTCCATTCCCGCCCCCGCCTCGACAACGCGCACGGCCTAGTTAGAAGCGGGGCCTTTATTTCACGCGCCGGTTCGATTGATTCGCTCGCTCCCGCTCGCTCACCCTAGGGGCTTCGTCCATGTCGCGCGGCTCCCGCCGGCTCCATTCCCGCCCCCGCCTCGACAACGCGCTCCGCCTAGTTAGAAGCGGGGCCTTTATTTCACGCTCCGGTTCGATTGATTCGCTCGCGCCCGCTCGCTCACCCTAAGGGGCTTC
>DATBCW010000153.1:0-39519 GCA_036270255.1 Chthoniobacterales bacterium | reverse complement strand
TGACCGACGACGGGATCTCCCACTGCAGAGGAGACCAGATCCCTGCGCACCCATGTGTTGTCCTTGTCGAGATACATCATTTCCGAGGTGTCAAAAAGGTAACCGTGGAGGCCGAGTGGATAGCCGTGCTGCGTCAGGTACCAATCGAACGCATCATTGGCGGGTCGATAGACCTGGTCACAGTAGAACACACGAGCGCCTCCGCTTAAGTTGCCATCGAGCTTCTTGGCGACCGCGTCGTAGACCTGCGGCTGCCCGCCACCGTGATCGCCCATCAAAATTATGTTGCGGAAACCGTTAAGGGCCGCTTGCTCCGAGATGCGCTCGAGCATGGCAGCGAGCAGCTCGTTCGTGATCCCGATCGTACCGGGAATCGATTCTGCATCGTTCGGAGTGTAGGGCAACACGGGCAGGTAGATAGCATTGCCGAGTTTTCTCGCGATTGCCTCGACCACCGCATGCGCTATGAGGTTATGGCCACCGTTCGCGTTCTGGGGGCCTCGTTGCTCCACACCGCCGGTGTAGATGAGCG
This sequence comes from Chthoniobacterales bacterium, assembly GCA_036270255.1. GTDB lineage: Bacteria > Verrucomicrobiota > Verrucomicrobiia > Chthoniobacterales > UBA10450 > AV80. Next base: position 38,987 of record DATBCW010000153.1, on the reverse strand, counting down.
CCGTCGTCTTGCCCGCCGCGAGCGCGGCCTTCACCTCCACCCAGGTCATCTTCTCGAACTCCACCAGATCGGCCTGCGCGGGCGGCGTAGCGCACGCAGATCCCGCAGCAAGTAACAGGGAGGCTGTGCCGCCAGCGATCAACATCAGCAAGGAACGTGAAACCGAACCAATAAGCATGTCATTCTCGGTTCCACAAAAGCATGGACTCATCCGTCTTTATGACGGAGAACCGACAATTCGACAAATTCATTATTATCACAATGACATTGACTTCTACGCACGATTCTGCCATTCGTTCGGGAGAGGTTTTAGGATTACTTATTAGGAGGTTCCGGTGTTCGATGATTTACGCGCCCTCATAGAGTTTGCCCAGGCCGGGTCAATAGCCGGGGCAGCCGGTCGTTTGTTCCGGACGCCTTCAGCGATTACCCGGCAAGTGCAAAGGCTGGAGGCTGCATTGGGTGCCGAGTTGCTCGACCGCTCGGTAAAGCCGCCGCGTCTGAACTCGCTTGGCTCCAGGGTACTCGAACAAGCGCGAGACCTGTTGCAGCGAACGGAGGCGCTGAAATCTCTTGCGTCGAGCGACGCCGAACCTCACGGCCTCTTGCGCATCGGGCTCGCCCATCCCCTGGCCGAAGGGACGCTTATCGAACCTATTCAGGCGCTGACTGAGAAATACCCCAACGTCCGACTGCGGCTATTGAGCGACCTCACAGCTGAATTATTTAACCGGCTGCTCGCGGGTGAACTCGACGTTGCAGCCGTGCTTTTACCTGTCGGTAGAACCGCGCCTCCGCCACTTCTGACGAATATCGTCGCGACGGACCGCATGGAGATTGTTCAAGGTGCGGCAGGCAACGTTAAGGGCGATTGGAAAAGCTTAGGCAAAGCACCCTGGGTGCTCAATCCACCCGGGTGCTTTCTTCGGGCAAGGCTCATCGATCAAATGGAGCGCGCCGGCTTCACCCCAATGATTGCGGCTGAAATCCACAACATGCATTTGCAGCTAGCGTTCGTTCAGTCCGGTTATGGTGTCGGGCTGCTGCCCGCTCGCTTTATTGCCAGGAATCGTTCTATCGATTCCGTGAAAGTATTGCGTCCCCCATCGTTTGATTTGCACCGGTCCGTCGCGATCGTCCGGCTTGGACAACTGGGCGCCTTGGAGAAGGCCGTCGGACTGTTGGAACGCGGGTTTCGGCAATTGTTTGAGGCAGCTAACAAAAGGAAGCCCGTAACGAGGAGCCGCAGAAGTGGGCCCGCGAATCGGCGGAAGGCCCGCCCGTCCAAGTAGCCCCGGACATCGCTTGTTGCAGCTGAGCCTTACACCCGGAGTCTACGGGGCTCGAACCCGCAACCTCCGCCGTGACAGGGCGGCGCTCTAACCAATTGAGCTAAGACTCCTCGCGAGAGGATCAGATTGTAGAGGCGGGTGTCGCCACCCGCAACTCTCTCCGAAAGATTCTGCTGTAAAATTCTCCGAATCAGTCGGGACGCAAAGGTCCCTCCCGCATTGGAGGTAATTTGCGACGCCACTACGCTGGCGTTATCGTCACTCTCGATGGATGAGGAGCAGACGAAGGGATTCGGCGATCCCGAAGATGAAACGGGGCCGCGCGAATTGACGTTGCTCGAGGCGTTCGATCTCTTGGTCGAGTCGATCCCGCCGGAGAACCGGCATCGGCGCGAGCTTTACGTCATGCGATCGCAGCTCGTGGCGCAGGAGGAGACGATCGGCGAAGCGCGCCAGATGATCGAGAAGCTGGAAGAAGTCGTGAAGAAAGTGACTTCGCCGGCGAACCGGATCGGAACGTATCTCAACAACCCCGCGAAAGACACGGCGCACATCGTGGTCGGCGGCGCGGATTATTATTGCAACGTCGATCCACGAATCAGCCTGGCAAAGTTGAAGAAAGGCACACGCGTTCTGGTAAACGAAGCGTTCGTGATCGTCGGAGATCTCGGTTTCGAAACGGCGGGACCGGTGACGAAAATCACGGAGGTGATCGGCGACGATCGGCTCCGGGTTGGTTCGGAGCACGGCTTGCAGTCACTCGTGCTCCAACGCTCGGCGGCGTTGATGAAGGCATCGCTCAAGACCGGTGATGAAGTGCGGGTCGATCCGAATTATCGGATCGCGCTCGAAGTTCTCTCTCATCCCCAGTCGCGCGAGCATTACCTCGACGACGTGCCGGAGCTGCCTTGGAGCAAAGTCGGCGGGCAGGACCATGCACTGGAGGCGATCAAGGATGCGATTGAGCTGCCCCTGATTCATCCGGAGTTGTTCCAAAAATTTCAGCACGCCACGCCGAAAGGATTTCTGCTTTACGGTCCGCCAGGCTGCGGCAAAACGCTGATCGGGAAAGCCACCGCCTACAACCTAACGAAGCAACTCCGGGAACGAAGCGGCGAAGACATGCGCGAATATTTCATGCACGTCAAAGGCCCGGAGATCCTCAACATGTGGGTCGGCGAATCGGAGCGGATTGTGCGCGAGATTTTCGCCACCGCACGCGAGAAGCGGCGCGAAGGATTTTTGCCGTTCCTCTTCATCGACGAAGCGGAAAGCATTTTGGGCACGCGGCGGGCGTCGCGTTATTCGAATATTCTCTCGACGCTTGTCCCGATGTTTTGTTCGGAGATGGACGGGATCGATTCGCTCCACGACGTCGTGATCATCCTGGCATCGAACCGCGCTGACCTGATCGACCCGGCGATTCTGCGGCCGGGACGAATCGACCGGAAAATCAAAGTGAACCGGCCGAACCGCGAAGGCGCCCGCGACATTTACCGGATTTATCTGACGGACGATTTGCCCTACGACGGCGCGCTGGCGAAGGAAGCCGGCAATATCGGCGCGGCGATCGAGCGGTTGATCGATCGCGTGCTCGAGGTGCAATTCGCGCGACGAGAGGAGAACAAGTTCCTCGAAATCACTTTGCGAAGCGGGCGAAAGGAAACGCTTTATCGGAGCGACCTGCTTAGCGGCGCGATTATCGCGTCCATTGTGGAGCGGGCGAAAGGGATGGCGATCAAGCGCTCGATCGCGACCCAGGTCGACCAGGGAATCAGCGAAACGGATTTGCAACAGTCATTCGTGGCCGAGTTCAACGAGAACGATATTTTCCCGCCAACCGATATCACAGAAGATTGGTTCAAGCTGATCGACTTCGATCCGGAGAACGTGGTGAAGATTTCGCCGGTGCGACGGGGTGGGCAGGTGCGGCCAGCGCTGCGCGGGGTGGTGATCTAGGCATCGCAAGCTGCATCTTCTGTAGCCGCTTCGCTGTGCGAAGCGCCGAAGGAATGCATTCACCACGGCCGATCTCGCGCGGCCCACAGGGCCGCGGCTACAGAAGAAAAACGGCGGTTTGTAAACCGCCGCTCCTTGTTGATAGCATCACTGCGATGAAAACGTTCGTCGTTCTAATTGTATTCATGGCCGCTTCTTTGTTCGCTCAGCCGACGCCGGACCCGAAGACTGACGTCTCGAACAAGGCGTTGCTAACGAAGGTCACGCCACCGGCCAAAATGGGAAACGACATTACGGCGCTGCGGGAAATGGCGGATGAATACTACGCCTGGCGGAATGAAAATTTCCCGGTCGGAAGCAGCGACAGCGGACTTCATACCTGGGACAATCGGCTCACGGATTATTCGCCGGTCAAGATTGCCCAGCGCAACCAGCATGTTCGCAAGCTCCTCGATCAAGTGCGTGCGATGCCCCACACGCAGTGGTCTAAAGACGACGCGATCGATTGGCTGCTGTTCCGAGCCCAGCTCGAAAATTTCGATTTCGGCAGCCGGGTTTTGCAATCGGAAATTAAAGATCCGCAAGTGTACATCGGCGAATGTTCGACGGGAATTTTCTCGCTCCTGAAAAAGGAATACGCGCCGCCGCGAGATCGCGCGCTGGCGGCCACCGAGCGGCTGAAACAAATGCCCGCGATGCTGGCGCAGGGCGAAAAGAATTTGCACAAGCCGGTAAAGCTCTTCGCGCGGCTCGCGATCGAATCGGCCCGCTCCATCGATCCCCTCTTCAAAGACAGCCTCATGACGCTGGCGCGCGAGATTGCGCCTAACGAGCGCGACGAACTGGTGAAAGCGCGCGACGCGGCCCTCGTTGCGATTCATGAGTTTGCCGATCGGCTCGAAAAACGGTTGCCGTCGATGGTGGATTTCGCGCCGATGGGAGCGGCGAATTACAACTACTACCTCAAGCACGTTCTCCTCCTCCCGCTGAACGACGAGCAGGTCGCGATGCTCGGCCGAGCCGAGCTAGCCCGTTATCGCGCCCTGGAATCCCTCTTGCCGGACCCTTCGCTGGCCGATCCAAATCCGGCGCGCAGCAAAAATATTCCGCCAGACCAGGCATCGTTTCTCGCCGCCTACGAAAGCCGCGAGCAGGAGATGATCAGTTTCCTGAAAGAGCACAAACTTGTCACGATCCCGGATTACCTCGGCCGTTTCGAGATCCGGCAATTGCCGGAAGCGTTCAAGCCAACCAGCCCCGGCGGCTTCATGAATCCGCCAGGGGTTTACGACAAAGATCCGGCAGGGTTCTATTTCATCCCGACCTACAATCCGCAGTCGAAAAATTTTTATATTCGCGCGGCGATCGAAGATCCCCGGCCGATTCTCGGGCACGAAGGGATTCCCGGGCACTTCCTGCAGCTCTCGATCGCGAATCACTTGAAGGACGAAATCCGGCGGCAACACGGTGACGGAGTTTTCGTTGAAGGCTGGGCGCTTTACGGCGAGGAAATGCTGATGCGGACCGGGCTTTATCCGGACAACTCGGCGGCGCAGGGGCAGATTCTGCGGCTCTCGCGTTATCGCTCGGCGCGCATCGGGGTGGACGTGAATCTGCACACGGGCAAGTGGACCTTCGAGCAGGCGGTGCAGTATTTCATGGAAGCCGGCGGTCTCGATCGCGAAGCAGCTGAAGGCGAAGCGGCAGGCGCGGCCTCGAGTCCGACGCAAAAGATCAGTTACATCGTGGGCAAATGGCAAATCATGAATTTGCTCGGGCGTTATCGCGACAAGGCCGGCGCGGATTTTCGTCTCGGCCAATTTCACGACGAGCTGATTAAGAACGGCAGCCTGCCGCTCTCAATCATCGAATGGATTCTACTGGATGATCCGACGGCGATCGGACAAGTGATGCGATAGGCGTCGCGCATGTCTGCTGAAGAGAGGTCGGTCCTCGTCGTGGGCGGCGGTCCGGCGGGGTTGCGGGCAGCGGAAGTCGCGGCGGCCGCGGGCGCGCGCGTCACCGTCTGCGATGCGCAAAGCTCCGTTGGCCGAAAATTTCTCGTGGCAGGCCGGGGCGGGCTCAACCTTACCCATGGCGAACCGGTGGTAAATTTCCCGGCGCGCTACGTCGATGAACCGGAACGCTGGCGCGATCTCCTCGAAGAATTCGGACCGGAAGATTTGCGCGCGTGGGCCGCCGAGCTCGGCGTCGAGACTTATGTCGGAACGAGCGGCCGCGTTTTTCCTCGCGGGCAAAAAGCCGCTGGTCTCTTGCGGGCCTGGATCAGGCGACTGCGCGCGAACGGCGTCCAATTCCGAACTGGCGCGCGCCTCGTCGGTCTCTCGCGGGATTCAGATGGTTGGTGCGGCGAATTCCAAATCAACGGCGACACGACGTCCATCCATGCTGACGTGATCGTGCTCGCGCTCGGCGGCGCCTCCTGGCCCGAAACCGGTTCGGACGGAACCTGGCCGGCGATCATTGCCACTCATGGGATCGAGATTGCGCGATGGAAGCCCGCAAATTGCGGCTGGGAAGTCAATTGGCCTAACGAACTGTTGGTCCGGGCAGAGGGATTACCGCTGAAGAATCTCACGGTACGCGCTGGCGATGAATCGGTTTCCGGCGAGTTGCTCATCACCGCGCACGGATTGGAAGGCGGAGCGATCTATCGTTTGGGGCGCACCCTTCGCTCCATGAGCGAGCCGCGCATCGTGATTGATTTCAAACCGCAGCTTTCCGCCGACGCCCTGCGGGAACGAGCCTTGAACGCCTCCGATCCGCCGAATTTGTTTCGCGTCTGGAAACTGAGCCCCGGCGCCATCGCACTGATGGAAACCTTCTTCCCTGCTGAAGGCAACGACTTGGATCGGCTAATCGAGCACGTCAAAAATTTCGCGTTGCCCCTCCGAGGGCCGCGTCCAGTCGCCGAAGCAATCTCATCCGCCGGCGGAATTCGTTGGAGCGAGCTCGATCGAAATCTCATGCTCCACAAGCTGCCCGGGATTTTCGTCGCCGGCGAAATGATCGACTGGGAGGCCCCGACTGGCGGCTATCTCCTCCAGGGCTGTTTTGCGACCGCGACACGGGCCGGACGGTCCGCCGCAAATTTTTCTCCTTTACGAAGAGAGAAGATTGCCTAGAGGTGTGGACAGATCCCCGGAACAATGGCGCAATACAAATACGTTCACTACCTCTCGAACCTCTCCGATCAGAAATTCGATCCCGCCCATCAGCCCGGAACCACGACACCGCACGCCGGGATCTATAAATGCCAGGGGTGCGGCGTCGAAGTGATCTCGAGCGCCGGTGATCCCTTGCCGCCATCGACTCATCACCAGCATTCACTCGCCCAGGGTGGAATCGCGTGGCGATTGATCGTGGCGACTGGGTAGCAATTTGAGACGGCGTCATCCCGAGCCGCGTCAGACGGCGAGGGAGCTCACAAGCCTCAAGCGCCATCGCGAGAGGAAACGCGCACACCGTAAGCGGACGCATGCCGTTTAGCGGAAGCGAGGATTGCAACCGCGGGGTCCCTCGCCGTCTGCGCGGCTCGGGATGACAGCCCGGCTCCCGGCGTTATCTTGGACACGGGATGAAGCGCGTGTTCGGGCTGGAAACAGAATACGGCATCACGATTCAAGGCGCAGCCTCGGTGGACGTCGTCGCCGAATCGATCGAGCTGGTGCGTTCCTACACCGAGCACGGCGCCCACATGAAATGGGATTACCGGCTCGAAGATCCGCACCGGGACGCGCGCGGATTCCGCGCTCCGACGTTGCTCCAGGACACAGATGAATCCGCCTATTACGAGATCGATCGGAAACGGCCGCTGAGTTTCGAGGAGATCAAGAGCGATCTCGTGCTCTCGAACGGCGCGCGCTTTTATAACGACCACGCCCATCCGGAATATTCCACGCCGGAATGCACCACGCTTCGGCAAATCGTTGCCCATGAGAAAGCCGGCGAGCGAATCATGGCCGAGTGTGCGCGCCGGCGAAACCTGAAGCTGAGCGAGGGCACGGAGGTGCGGCTGTTCAAAAACAACACGGACTTCGCGGGACACAGTTACGGCTGCCACGACAATTATCTGATTCGTCGCGATCTCGCGTGGGACGAATTGGTCGCGGGCGTCCTGCCGTTCCTGATTACGCGCCAGATTTTCGCGGGAACGGGAAAGATCGGCATCGAAGCGGAAAGTTCAGGCGCGCAACCGGGAGCGTTTCAGATTTCGCAGCGGGCCGATTTTTTTCAAACACTGGTCAGCATCGATACGATGAACAAGCGGCCGCTCGTGAACACGCGGGACGAGCCGCACGCCGATCCCAGCAAGTATCGCCGGTTCCACGTCATCATCGGCGATTCGAATATGAGTGAGTGGGCCACGGCGTTGAAGGTCGGGACCACGGCGCTTGTCCTCGACTTGATCGAGCGCGGGAAAGCGCCACAGCTCGAAATCGCGCAGCCCGTGAACGCGACAAAATCGATCAGCCGTGATCAAGATTATGAATGGATTATCGAGCTGAGCGACGGTCGCAAGATTTCCGCCATCGACGTTCAACGACTCTACCTGAAAGCGGCCGCACACGAGCACGGCAGGGAATCGGAACACGGGTGGTTGCTGCGCGAATGGGAAGATGTTCTCAACGATCTCGAGCGCGATGTGGCCACCACGGCCGACCGGGTCGATTGGGCCGCGAAAAAGTTCTTGCTCTCTTCATTCCGCGAAGAAGAAAACCTGGCGTGGACCGATCCGTGGCTGCAATCAATCGACCTCGAGTATCACAACATCCAGCTGGACCAGGGTTTGTTTTACGAGCTCCAGCGCCAAGGCTCGATGCGCACGCTCATCAGCGAAAAAGAAATTAAGGACGCGATTTTTTCGCCACCGGAAACGACGCGGGCCTGGTTTCGCGGCCGGGCGGTGGCGCGGTTCAATCACGCCATCACGGCGATTCAATGGGATGAGATTGCGTTCGCAAACGAGCGGAAGTCGCGAGTGGTAAAACTACCGGAGCCGGCGGGTGATGAACGCCTGGAAAAACTGAACGAACTGGTCAATGGCGAAAACGAGTTCGAGGAATTTTTTCAGATGTTGGCAAGTGTCTAGCGGGTCATCCCGAGTCGCGCAGACGACGAGGGACCTCCCAGTTGCAATATGCGCCACGCAAGCGAATGGACGGCGCTGCTCGGCGTGGACGCGTGACGTATCGCGGTAGCGGTTCGACCGCCTGCGAGGTCCCTCGGTGCGCTTCGCCAGCCTCGAGATGACACGCGTTAGATCAAGACCAGGTGATCAGCCGCAGCTCGTGCGCTTGCATCAAATGCGGATGGACCGGGACGACGCGGACGCTGAAACCGTAAGTGCCGCTGTCGGACGCGGGCACGGAACCCTGATAGGTGTAATTCCCCTCGCCTTCCGCCGGCGAGCTGCCGTTCAAGACTGTCACCGTGGGATTCTTAATTCCGCCGTTGTCGGCTTCGCCATGATACGCCTCGACGCGGACATGATCGGGACTAACCGCGCCGAGATGAACGCGCGCTGAAACTTGGAGCGCTTCGCCGACTTGAATGTTTTGACGATCGGGGTTGCCGACCTGCACATCAATGATTCCGACTTGCGGCCAATCTTTGCGCATTTTTGCCTTCCACTGGCTAAGGCCAGTCGCGGCCGCGCAGTTGTCGCGCATGAATTCCTGATGCGCTTTCGCGGCGGGCGTGTAGAGGCGTTCGGCGTATTCCTTCACCATCCGGTGCGTGTTGAAGACCGGCGTGACGGTGCGGATCGATTCGCGCATCAATTGGAGCCAGGCGAGCGGAAGTTTGCCGTCCGGTTTCGCGTAATAGAGCGGGATGATCTGATTCTCAAGCAGTTGGTAAAGACTGCTCGCGTCCACTTCGCTTTGGAAATCGACGGTGCCGCCTTTGATTTCGCCGCCAATGGCCCAGCCATTATTCCCGTTGAAACTCTCGCACCACCAACCATCGAGCACGCTTAGATTCAGTCCGCCGTTCGGGGGCAATTTCATCCCGCTGGTGCCGCTGGCCTCGAGCGGACGCAACGGATTGTTCAACCAAAGGTCGACGCCCTGGACGAGCCGGCGCGCGATGTAGGTGTCGTAATCCTCGACGAATACCATCCGGTTTTCGAAGCCGTGTTGGCGGCTGAATTTGTAGACCTGTTGGATCAGCGCCTTGCCGCCTTCATCCTGCGGATGAGCTTTCCCCGCGAAGATAAATTGCACCGGGCGCGTCTCGTCGTTCAGCAAACGTTTCAAGCGTTCCTGATCGCTGAAGAGCAGCGCGCCGCGTTTGTAGGTCGCGAATCGTCGCGCAAAACCGATCGTGAGAATTTCCGGATCGAGAATGCGATTCACGCTCCGGATTGATTCGGGCGATTCACCGGAACGTTCCCGCGCGGTTCGGACGCGATCGCGAACGAACTCAATTAGTCGCAGTTTCAATTTCTGGTGCGTCTCCCACAGTTCGGCGCCGGGAATGTCCGTCACCCGCCGCCAGAAATCCGCTTCGGTAAGATGTTCCTCCCAATCACCGAGGTGCTTTTCGTAAAGGGCCGAGAACTCCGGCGCCATCCAGGTTTTGGTGTGGACGCCGTTGGTGATGCTGGTGATCGGCACTTCGTGGCCGGGAACACCCGCCCAAACATCCTTCCAAAGACCTCGGCTCACTTCGCCGTGCAATTTGCTGACGCCGTTCGAATGCCGGCTCGCGCGCAAGGCGAGCACCGTCATGCTAAAAGCATCGAGCGGATTCAAACTCGCTTGGCCGAACCGCATCAATTCGTCGAACGAAAGTCCAAGCTGTCCGGCGAATTCGCCGAAATAACGCTTCATCATCTCGCGTGGGAACGCGTCGTTGCCCGCGGGAACCGGCGTGTGGGTCGTGAAGACATTGGCCGACGCGACGAGCTGCAACGCCGAATAAAAATCCAGCCCTTTCCCGGCGACGTGTAGACGGATGCGCTCGAGCGCAAGGAAAGCCGAATGGCCTTCGTTCATGTGGAACACCTCGGCGTCGATTCCGAGCGCGGTCAGCACTTTCACTCCACCAATGCCGAGCACGATCTCCTGTCGCATCCGCATTTCGAGATCGCCACCGTAAAGCTCCGCGGTAATCCGGCGGTCTTCCGCGTTGTTCTCCGCGATATCGGTATCGAGCAGATAGAGATTCACGCGCCCGACGAGGAGCTGCCAGACTTTCGCGCGCACCTCGCGATCGAGAAGCCGAACCGAGATCAGCAAATTGCCATCGCCCTGCCGGACTTCGCGGATCGGCAGGTGATGAAAATTCTGGTTCAGGCTGATCGCGTGCTGGACGCCATCTTTATCGATCTCCTGTTTGAAATAACCGTGCCGATAGAGCAAACCGATCGCGACGAAATTCAGATCGAGGTCGCTCGCCGATTTGCAATGGTCGCCGGCGAGAATGCCGAGGCCGCCTGAATAGTTCGGGATCGATTCGTGGAAACCAAATTCGGCGGAGAAATAAGCGATCGGCTTTTCGATCGCACGTCCGGCGCCGGTTTTTCCATACGTGTCTTTGCGCGCCAGATAATTCCGGTAAGCCTCGTGCACCTCTTTCAATTCCCGGAGAAAATTCTTGTCCTGCGCGACTTCAACCAGCCGCGCCTGCCGGGAGAGCTGGAGCATCCGGACGGGGTTGTGGTTCGTCCGGTTCCACAATTCCGGGTCGAGATGGCGAAAGAGCCGTCGAGCGGAGGGTTCCCAGGTCCACCAGAGATTGAAGACCATTTCCCGGAGCGGTTCGAGCGCCGCCGGGAGGGTCGGGATCACGTTATACGTGTGATAGGTCGGCATTGGAGAAGCCTTCGAATTTGGCAGCAAAAATTTTAGCATCAAGCATTCCATAGGTTCGCCCTGCGGCGAACCATCCTGCTCATGCTCCTGATCGTGCTTCGTGATCCGGGGAGCAATCCAAGCACGACACCGGTCAGCAGCCCGCTCAAATGCGCGGTCATGCTTATTTGCGGTGTGGATAAGTCGAACGCGGTCTGGATCGCAACGATCAGCACGATGTTCTTCAACCGCCGCCCGGCGAACGGTTCGTGCCGATGCCGCACAAGATATCCCGCCCAGACACCGACGATGCCCATGACGCAGCCAGATGCGCCGACGAGCTGTTCCGGCCGCGACAAGTCGGAAAGCCGCAAAAGAAAAACGCCGATACTCGAGCCGATTCCCGCGAGCAAATAATAAAATGCGAATCGGATTGAACCGATGATCCGTTCGAGCCCGGGCCCGATGACAAAGAGCGCATACAAATTGAAGAGCAAATGGAGCGGACCGTAGTGAAGAAACAGCGAGGTGAGCATCCGCCAATATTGGCCGCCGTAACGGATGGCCCACGGCTCCATGGCACCGAGCCGATGCAAGGTGAGCGGGTTCGTCGAGCCGCCCAGCTTCATTTCCGCAAGAAACATTATGAGATTCAGCGCAATAAAGATCGCGACCGCTGAGGTGATTTGCGTGCCGGAGCCGAATGCGCTCGGCGGCGGGCGTTCGCTCTGCTCGATCCAGTCAAGTAAGGCAAAGCCAGGCCCGGAAAGCGGAGTCTTCACGATCAGTTCAGCTGTATCGAGTCGCTGCGCGATTTCGGAAAGAACCAATTGATCGGCAGTCGCGCTTCGCAGCTTTTCCAGACGAAGACGTCCCGGCGAAATCTCGCCCGCTGCCAGTTCATCGGTGCCGAGCCAAAACTCGCAGACATCATGCGGCAATCCTGACAAGGGGACATGGTCTGTTCGCGCGAGGCGGCCGCAAAAAGCGAGGACTGTTCGCATATTGGCGTGGTAACTCCAGGCCGGTTGATGCGACGGCGATGTTGCCGCCAGCATCGAACCGAATTCAAGGACGAGCTCATCGCGCATTCCGCATTCGCCGAGAGCGCGGAGATAAATCGGCATGAGAGCGAAATCAATTCGTCGAATCGCGGCCGGCACTTCGCTCCGGATCCAGCCGACAAGCTCGCTCCATTCGCCGCGCAATCGAAAAGATTGCGCGATCGCTTGCCGGCCGACATTCGTCTGGTTGTTTCGGAGCGGCGCAAGAATCGAAAGCGCCGCGGAAAAATCTCCGGTCTGCGCCAGCTCGAGGCCGCGGAACAATTCCTCCTGGAGACGCAAGCTCGCGGATGGATGAACAAGACGAAGTGGGCGGCTCAACCGTCGAGCCGCGGCGTAACGTTGGTGATTCGCCAACTCGGAAACTTTGCGAAGCCCGACGGACGGCAGGAGCAGCAGCGCCAGCCAGGCGCCTCCGCCAACGAACCCGGCGGTATCCCGATTCATCAGCCAAGCCACGCCGGTCACGAGTAAGACGGCGAACGAAGCGAGTCGCCAGGAGCGGTACAACCCGCCGCGCCGGAGGGTCTGTGCCAGCATCACCAGCGGCGAAATGCACGCGATGAAAAGCAGAATGTGGTTGAGATCGATCACGTTGTGAAATGACGATGCCAACTCGTTTGGGGCTTTGTCATTACTTCGTCATTCGTCATTTCGCTTTGCAACATCGGCCGGGTCCCGTACATCAAAAGCGGATGAAACTCAAAGTCACCATCTACCTCGATGTGATTTCTTCCTGGTGCTTCTGGGCGCAGCCGGCGTGGGAAGAATTGCAGAAGCGCTACGAGAACCGGGTCGATTTCGAATGGAAGATCGCGTTGATGGATGCATCCGGGTTCCCGAAATCGATCGAGCAAGCAGACTGGTTCTATCGCCGGAGCGGAATGATGATGCGCTCGCCTTTCATGCTCAAGCCCGGCTGGTTCGAGCCGAATTTGCAGGAATGCCTGGCGCCGAATCTGATCGCGGAAGCCGCGCGCGATTTCGGCGTGGCCGACGACCGGGTGCGAATGGCGTTGGCGAATGCGACCGAGCGCGAAGGTCAGCACACGAACGATTGGGATCTCGCGGCTGAAATCGGAGCCACCGCCAGTGGGATCGAGAAGGCGAAGCTCCTAGAGCGAGCGCGTTCTCCGGAGATTGAGGCGCGCGCCCGGGCGACCACAGCCGAGTTCCACGCTCTGCGGGTCACACAGCGGCCAACGTTCGTCGTCGATAGCGAAATCGGCGACCGCGCCATCTTTTCCGGCTTCGCGAAAGTAGCACCGATCGCGGCGACGATCGATGCGATGCTCGACGACTTGGAGGCGTACGCCGCCCACGCTGCGCACTTCGGCGAGCCGCCGCCGGCGTAATATAGGTCCTATAGGTCACATAGGACCTATGGGAAAAATCGCTGTCTCTCGCGCAAATGGGTGCCATTTCTCCGAACATTCACCTTGCTACCGCCCGATTGTTGCCTACTACTTCCAGTCGGCTCGCGAAAAGCGGGCTCGTCGTCGCGCGTCCGCAGGCGCGATGAGGCAGAAGTGTCCGGCGCCAGCGATGGTTCGGAGAAGATGCGGCAAATAAATACGGCGCCACGGTTCACTTCCCGCGTCGCCGGCCAGGAGCTTTGATTTAATCTGCAACAACAAATTCGTGTGAACGGTCGGATTCGCGCCCGCGAGGTGCGGGTGATCATGGGATCCTCCGGCGAGCAACTCGGCGTCATGAAACTTTCTGACGCGTTGCGCAAAGCTCAGAGTCTTGGCCTCGATCTCGTCGAGGTCGCGCCAACGGCGAACCCGCCGGTCTGCAAGATCGTCGATTTCGGAAAATTTCGTTACGACATCTCCAAGCAGGAGAAGGACAAGAAGACCACCGGGACCAAGCTGAAGGAGATCAAGTTCCGGGTAAACATCGACGACCACGATTACCTGACGAAAATTCGGCACGGCGAAGAGTTCCTCGACAAGGGAAACAAGGTGCGGGTGCAGCTCCAGTTTCGCGGCCGTGAAATGGCGCACCAGGAATTCGGAATGCAGTTGATGGAGAAGGTGAAGGGCGACCTCGCTGGCATGTCGCAAGTCGAGATGGAGCCGAAGATCGCGGGACGCAACGTGACCATGACGCTCTCGCCGCTGCCGGCAGCGCGAAGGAAGCGGCGCTTCTCAGTCCAAGAAGAAGACGCCGACGAGGAGGCCGCGGAGAAGGCCGCCGCAGCGCTGCCGGAGTAATTGCGCTACAACCTAGCTTGCGGCGGAAGGTTTATCCGTCGCTGATGGCGCTGGGGAAATCGGTTCGGGAATCAATTCATTGATCCGGTGAATGCTGGTCGCCCGTCCGGTCGTTTCATCGATCGACACCACGGCGCCGCATAACCGCACCTCACCTTTTGCGACCGGGAAAAGTGCCGGCAAATTCGAGATGAACCGGTTTACGATCGGATTGATGGCGCGGCCGAGAACGGAATTCGCGGGCCCGCACATTCCGGCGTCGCAGAGAAACGCTGTGCCGCCCGGGAAGATCTGTTCGTCAGCGGTTTGGACGTGAGTATGAGTCCCGATTACGGCCGACGCTTTGCCGTCCAGAAAACGGCCAATCGCAATTTTCTCACTCGTGGTTTCGCCGTGCGCGTCGACAAAGATGACCGGCGTTTCCTGCCGGACCGCTTCTACCGCGGCCGCCACCGCCGGAAATGGATTCTCCAGGATCGGCTGCATGAAGGTGCGCATCTGCACGTTGATCACGCCCACTTTTCCTTTCGCCGTCTCGAGAACGATCGAACCGTTTCCAGGCGCACCTGCCGGATAATTGATCGGCCGAAGCAATCGCGGCTCCGTTTCGATGAAGGACAAAATCTCTTTCTGGTCCCAGATGTGGTCACCCGTCGTAATGACGGAAACGCCGGCCCGCAATAGATCGATCGTGATCTTCGGTGTAATCCCGCGCCCGCCGGCGGCGTTCTCGCCGTTCACCACTACGAAATCGACGGCGTGCGATTCCTTCAGCCGCGCGAGATTCGCGACGACGGCGCTCCGGCCCGGCTCCCCCACCACGTCGCCCAGAAAAAGAATCGTCAGCATCGCGCGAGCATCGTATTGAACAGCCGGAAATCCAAGAGCCGTGATCTTACACTTCAGAATCTTCCTCCTGCTCTTGCTTCTCCTCCGCGTTTCTGCCTCCGCTGCCGATCACCTCAGCCATCCGCTGGCGGATCCGCCGAACTGGAAATCGCTCCAGAAATTTCAGAAGACGATCACGCACGACGAATTCGAGCGGCTGCTTCGCGGCGTTTATTGCACGCACGGAATCAGGGACGAATTCATCCGGGTCGACGACAAGGTGGCCTGCATTTTGATGGACCGCGATGCGCAGAGCTGGTTCACGCTGCGGTTCGCGCCGACGGAAAAAAAAGCCGCGCCGGTTTCGCGATGGTGGCGCCCCGCGCGCGCCCTCCCGAAATCGAAAAAGCGCGGCCCGCTGTCCGGAATCAAGATCGCGCTCGACCCGGGCCACATCGGCGGCGCGTGGGCGAAGATGGAAGAACGCTGGTTCAAATCAGGCGATGCCGCGCCCGTCGAAGAAGGCGAGATGACGTTGATCGTCGCAAAAATGCTCGGCGAAAAACTGCGCGCCCTCGGCGCGCGCGTCTCGTTTGTCCGGGACAAAACGGAGCCGATCACACCGTATCGACCGGATGATTTCAAGGAAACCGCGCGCGCCGTTCTCAAGGCCGACGGAATCGAAAATCCGCCGGAAGATTTTCAGCGGCCCGACGATCCTTCGCGGGAACAGAGCGTTCGTTGGGAGAGCGAAATTCTGTTTTATCGGACGAGCGAAATTCACGAGCGCGCCCGCCGGGTGAACACAATCTTGCGTCCTGATGTTGTGCTTTGTCTGCACTTCAATGCCGAGGAGTGGGGCGACGAGCGGAACCCTACCTTGACCGAAAAGAACCATCTCCATCTCCTGGTGAATGGATCTTATCTGCCCGCCGAGCCGGAATCCGATGACGTGCGCTTCGAGATGATGCGGCGATTGCTCAGCCGGACATTCGATGAAGAAATTGCCGTCGCGGACGTGGCTGCCACCGCGCTGGCGAAGAAGAGCGGGCTTCCACCTTACGAATACACGAAGGATATCGTCACCAAGGTCGGCACGAGCGGTTACGTTTATGCCCGCAATCTCGCCGCGACCCGGCTCTATCAATGTCCGGTCGTTTACTTTGAACCCTACGTGATGAACAGCGTCGACGCGTTCGCACGAATCCAGGCGGGCGATTACGAAGGAACCCGCGTCGTCAATGGAATCGAGCGTCCGAGCATTTATCGCGAATACGTCGACGGCGTGGTCGATGGACTGGTCGAGTACTACAGTACCGCGCGGAAGTAATTCCAATGTGGGAGGGACCTTTGTGTCCCGATCGTCGCGGCACAAAGGCCGCTCCCACATTATTCAGAGAGAAGCGATCGCCGCTTCGATATCCGCCATCGCCACATCTTCGGCCAATCGCGCTGAACCGATTCTCGGCATGACGACGAAACGGATTTCGCCCCGTTCAAATTTCTTGTCGAACCGAATCGCGCTGTGAATTTTTTCCTTCGGAAAATTGGCGGGTAATTGCGTCGGCAATTCAAACGCTTCGAGGGTGCGGACGATTCGTTCGCGCTCGGCGTCCGCCAATCCAGCCTTTCGCACGGAAATTTCGCAGGCAGCCACGATGCCGAGGCTAACGGCTTCGCCATGGAGAAAATCGCGATACTCCCCGGCGCGCTCAATAGCGTGACCGATGGTGTGACCGAAGTTTAGCAAAGCGCGTTCACCCGTCGTCTCGCGTTCGTCGGCGGCGACAATCGCGGCTTTGATCTCGATGTTCCGTCGAATCAGGGTCGCCATTTTTCCGCGATCGAATCGCTGCAACATCTCGAACATCTCCGCGTCGCGAATGACGGCATGTTTGATGATCTCCGCGAAACCCTGCCGCAGTTCGCGGGGCGGCAATGTCTCCAGCGTGTCGACGTCCGAAATGACGAGCGCTGGCTGGTGCCACGCGCCGATCAAATTCTTCCCGGCTGCCGTGTTCACCCCCGTTTTGCCGCCGATCGAGCTGTCGACTTGGGCGAGGAGCGTTGTCGGCATTTGCACGCACGGAATTCCGCGGTGGTAAATCGCTCCCACGAATCCCGCGAGATCGCCGATCATTCCTCCACCGAGCGCGACTACGAACGAGGTGCGGTCAAGTCCCGCAGCTACCATCCGTTGGCAAATCGACTCGGCGCTCGCCATCGTCTTCGATTTCTCTCCGGCTGGCACGGTGATCGGCGTCGGCTGAAACCCGGCGGCCGTCAGGCTTTCGACGACCGGATCGGCGAAATGTTTCGCCACATTCTCATCTGAGATTACCGCGCAGATATGCCCGTCCAGCTTCTCCCGAATTAACGCCCCGGCCTTTCCCAGAAGGCGGGAACCACCGACGACCTCGTAAGTCTTATCGCCGGCACGGACGCGGATCGGGTTCAACACGAGCCGAGCGTACCGGCGCTCTCCCGCGCGCGAAAGCGAAAAGGCACCCGAGTTGCCTTGACAAAACGCACCGCCGTTCCTCTAAATGAAGCATGACAGATCCAGTCAACCCGACGCCGGTTCCGCCGGCGAATCCCGCTCCGGCTCCGGGTGCAAACACCACTACCACGACCGGACTTCCGCCCAACGTCGCGGCCGCGCTCGCCTGCATCCCGCTCATCGGCGGGCTCGTGTTTTACATCCTCGAAAAACACGACCAGTTCGTCCGCTTCTACGCGATGCAGTCGATTATTTTTGGGGGCATTTGGTTTCTCTTCAATCTGGCGTCCTGGATTCTGCACCTGATTCTTGTCGTCATCCCGGTTGTCGGCTGGGCGATGGCGGGCCTCTGGGTTTTCGTCTCGGCGCTGGTCCATCTCGGGCTCTTCGTCGTCATGATCATCGCGATGGTGAAAGCCTTCAGCGGCGTTCGCTGGGACATCCCATATATCGGGCCGATCGCGCGGAAGCAGGTCGGCGAAGCGTAATCAGCAGGCCAGCAGCTTCACTACGATTTCCGTCAGGATCAGCTCGTGATCGAGCTGGCTGCTGACCAGGCGGACATTTGCTTCGAGACACGCGTCGAGGCCAGCGATCAATTTTTTTGTCTCGAACCGGTGCGCCTGCTGCGCCGCAAGCCCGAGCGCGTAGCCATTGATCGTGCCGTCTTTTTTCCGCGGTAAATGTTCCGTCGCTTCCGCCGGCAATCGATTCAACGCCGAGATGAAGCTGAACGGCGCGTGCGGCCGTGGAAGGCGGTGCCGTTCCATCAGGTCTTTCGCGAGCAAAAGATTTCTGACGGTGGGCAGAATCGCGACCAGGAGAATTCCAATCGCCGTTTCGCCTTGGTCGAGCAACCGCTTCACCAGCATCAGGGCGCGCTCGAGATCGCAGGCGGCCATCGCGTTGCCCAGCTCGAAGATGACGCCGGCCCGGGAGAGTGGCACGAGCTCTCGCACCGTTTCCACAGAGACGGTTCGCTCGCGATTTTGATGGAGATCGATCTTCTCCAGTTCATTATCGATCTGGCGGGTGTCGCCGCCGGTAAGCAGGACGAAGAGATCGAGGGCGTCTTCGTCGAACTGCAATTTTCTCGCCTTCGCCTTCCGTCTGACAATTTCCGTCGCTTCTTCTTCCCAACCGCTGCGAGATGAGTCGAGGCGATCGATCACCTGCACTTCGGCGCGCTTCGCCAGGTTCTTGTAAAACGATCGGCGCTTATCCGTCTCCGTCGCGCTGATCAAGAAAGTCACGTCCTGTCCGAGGCCCGCGTCGAATACTTCGGCGAGTTCTTCCAATGCGCCCAGCACCGCGGCCGAGCGGCCAATCACGCTGTCAGCCAGGCAATTCGCGTTCTTAAACCAAACCAGTTTCGCTCCGCCAAAAAATGGGAGCGTTTGCAGCGCTTCGATCGCCTGACGGATCCTCGTAACGGCCTGATCGACGTTGTCCGCACATGCGTCGATGACCTCGATTCCGAATTCGCCAGCTTCCGCCGGAGCGAGATTCGCCGCCAGCTCAGCCGCCACGCGTTTCACCTCGCTCTCGTCGGAGCCGACGACGGCGTGGATCCTGGATTCAGATTCGGCGGTCCTGGCTTTGGTTTTCGGCACGACATCGACTGTCGCGATCTTGCCGTTGTAGGGCAAGCGGTCACCGCGGCGACCTTGCCGTCTTCTCGTTGGCAGGCGGCGCGCCTGCCCTACAATTTCTCAATTACCAGCCGCGAATTCGTTCGCTGCGTACTCGCGGAATTTTTCCTCGAGCGCGGCTGGGGTCAGGAATTTGGTCCCATAGTTTTCGAAGAGGGCCGTTTCGAACGGCCGATGGCGCCCAAGTGCATCGAGAAAATTAAGAAAGCTTCGCTTGTCCGTCGCGACGAGGAAGCGCACCAATCGTTCCGATTCATCATAGAATGTTTCCACCCGATCGTTGGGCGGATAGGTCAATGCCATCAACTCTGGAAGCGGAATCAGTTTCACCTCATCGATGGCGTGCGAATGCGGGCGGGCATTGTAATTGCGCGCTCGGAGATAACTGGCCCGCGCCCCTTTGGAAACGAATTGCGCGAACCCTTCGTTCAACCAGCACGGGATTCCGTCCGGATAATAACGATGCAAAATTAGGTGCGTGATCTCGTGCCCAAGCAGGTTGCCGCCCGCTCTGAAACCGGGACTGCGCTGAATAAAAAGGCTGCCCTGCGAATGGATCCCTCCGGTCCACGGCTCCAGCTGGGCCGCGCCTTGGAACTGTTGCCAGTCCTCCTTCGTCTGAAAAATGTAGATGTGGCATTTCGTGTCGCCAGGGGGCTGTTCGCGCTCCAGCTCTTTGGCTACCACGCGATAATGAAATTCCGCCTCCACCGAAATCGGCGTGGCCATCGTCGTGTCGGCGAAATGATAAATAAAATGCTCGGTTTCGCCGTGTTTCCATTGGTCCGGGTGAATGGCCAGCGCTTTCTGGCCAAGCGGATTCGGATCGCGCTGGCTCAGGCGCGCGAATTCCACTTCCGGCAGCGCATTCAGGCCGGGCGTAGGCGATTGGGCGAGGGCTGAAACGGTGGCCAAAAATAGCGTCGAGATGATTTTCGCGCGGCGCAGCATGAGCCGAATAAAAGCTAATCGCGTGCGAGCGAACGTCGCCGTCATCCCGAGGCTGGCGGAGCGCGCCGAGGGATCTCACAGTTGTAGGTTCGGCCTCCCGGCAGACATCACATCGATGCTCACGATGGAGTCTTCTAGTTCGCGGAAGCGTCAAAGCGCTTGTGAGGTCCCTCGCCGTCTGCGCGGCTCGGGATGACAACGCGATCACACGCGCGAACGCCGTCGTTGCGAACCGCCGCGGGTGTACTTCACCGGTCTGCGTTTCGGCTCGATCTTCGTCAGCCCGGTGCCGCTTTTCACTTCCATTATCTGGTCGCGCAACAAGGCAGCCCGCTCGAATTCCAAATTCGCGGACGCGCTTTGCATTTCCTCTTCCAGCTCCCGCAATAATTCCGTGAGATTGAAATCGCCGCCGCCCTCCTGAATCACCGACGCCGCAATCTCCCGGCCGCGCAAAATCGTGTGAAGACTTTCCTGGACCGCGCGCCGCACGGTTTGCGGGGTGATCCCGTGCTTCTCGTTGTATTCCATCTGCTTTGTCCGCCGATAATCCGAGATCGACATCAAGGCCTGCATGCTCTGCGTCACGATATCGGCGAAAAGCACGACCTCGCCGTTAATGTGTCGCGCGGCCCGCCCCGCTGTCTGGATCAATGAAGTCTGACTCCGCAGAAAGCCTTCCTTATCTGCGTCGAGAATGCAGACGAGCGACACCTCCGGCAAATCGAGCCCCTCGCGAAGCAGATTGATTCCAACCAGAATATCGAACTCCGCCGCGCGCAATCCGCGCAAAATCTCGACGCGCTCGATCGTGTCGATGTCGCTGTGGAGATAGCGCACCTTCAATCCGACATCGCGCAGGTAATCGGACAAATCTTCTGCGGTCCGTTTCGTCAGCGTCGTGACCAAGACGCGTTCCTGTTTCTCCACCCGCTGCCGGCAAAGCTCGATCGTCTCGTCGATCTGGTTCTTCAACGGCTTGAGCGTGATCTTCGGATCGAGCAATCCCGTCGGCCGAATGATTTGCTCCACCACGAGCGGCGCACCCGGCGTGTGGACATCGAATTCATCCGGCGACTGATCCGTCCGGCTGACAAGCGTCTCCCCATTCGACATTGGGCGTTGGGCGTTCGGCGTTGGGCGTTTTCCTCCTCCCGCCACCAGAAACGGCACCGCTTCATCCTCCCCGATCCTCTCCCGCTTGTGCGGAAAGTATCCCTTGTTCCCGACGACGCTGTTCGCGATCTCAAATTCCGCCGGCGTCGCGCTCACGTACGCGATCTGGTTCGTCATTCCCATGAACTCTTTGAAATTCAGTGGCCGATTATCGAGAGCGCTCGGCAACCGGAATCCGTATTCGACCAGGACCGTCTTGCGCGACCGATCGCCTTCATACATCCCGCCGATCTGCGGAATCGTGGCGTGCGATTCGTCGACCACGAGCAGGTAATCTTTCGGGAAAAAATCCAGCAGGGTGAATGGCTTCGAGCCCGGCATTCGTCCGGAGAGATGGCGGGAATAATTCTCGATCCCGTTGCAGAACCCCATCTCCTGCAACATCTCGAGATCGTATTCGGTCCGCATTTTGAGCCGTTGCGCTTCGAGCAATCTGCTCTGCGATTCCAGCTCGACAATCCGATGATCGAGCTCGTTCCGAATCGACGCGAGAGCGCGATTCAACTTGTCCGCCGGCGTGACGAATTGTTTCGCTGGGTAAAACGTGATCACGCTCAGCCCCTGGTGGGCGTGACCCGTCAGCGGATCGAAACGCGTGATCGCGTCGATCTCGTCGCCGAAAAACTCGAGCCGGATCGCTTCTTCATCAGCGGTCGCGGGATAGACTTCCACCACGTCGCCGCGGACGCGGAATTTGCCTCGCGAAAAATTCATGTCGTTCCGCTCGTAAAGCATGTCGACCAAACGTCCGAGCACGGCTTCGCGGCTGATCTGCTGTCCTTTTTTCACCGTCAGCAGCATCCGCAAATAATCTTCCGGCGAGGTCACGCCGTAGATGCAGGAGACGCTGGCAACGACAATCGTGTCCCGCCGCGAGAGGAGGGCGCTCGTCGCCGAAAGCCGGAGCCGCTCGATCTCCTCGTTAATCGACGAATCCTTCTCGATGTAAGTGTCGGAGCGCGGAATGTAGGCTTCCGGCTGGTAGTAATCGAAGTAGCTGACGAAATACTCGACTGCGTTTCGGGGAAAGAATTGTTTGAACTCCGAGTAAAGCTGCGCTGCGAGCGTCTTGTTATGCGAGATGATGAGCGCCGGCCGATCGAGCTCGCGAATGACGTTCGCCATCGTGAACGTCTTGCCGGAACCGGTGACGCCGAGCAGGGTCTGATGACGGTTCCCGGCCTCGATCGACTTCAGTAATTTCGCGATCGCCTGCGCCTGGTCGCCCCGAGGTTTGTAGTTGGATTCCAGCTCGAACGCCATCCGGCAAGATAGCACGCTTTTGACTGGCTATGAGTTGCACCGCCGGTACAAATTCCCGCCAAGACCGGATGAATCCCACGAAATTTTTTCGCGAATTGCGCCGTCGCAATGTGTATCGGGTGGCCGCTGCATACGCCGTTGTCTCGTGGCTGATCATTCAGATCGCGGCGTCGACATTTCCCGTCCTCGAGATTCCGAGGTGGTGCGTCAGGCTCGTCATCGTCCTGCTCGCCCTCGGTTTTCCGGTCGCGATGATCCTGGCCTGGGCCTACGAGCTCACCCCGGAAGGAATCAAGCGCTCTGAAGATGTCGCGCCCACTGAAGCAGCGCGACGCCCGGTTACGCAGAGACTGAACCTCACGATCATCGCGGTCCTGACTTGTGCCGTAGCGTTCCTGATTTACCAGCGTTACCATTCCAGCCCGGCTTCTGCGGAAAGCCCCGAGAAGAGCATCGCGGTCCTGCCGTTCGATAATTTCAGCGACGACAAAGAGAACGCTTTCTTCGCCGACGGAATCCAGGACGACATCCTCACCAGCCTCTCGAAGATCCACGACCTGAAAGTCATCAGCCGCACTTCGGTGATGCGGTATCGGGGCGCGACGAAACACAATCTGCCGCAGATCGCGCAGGCGCTCGGAGTGGTCAACGTGCTCGAAGGGAGCGTGCGGCGAGGCGGGAACCAGGTTGTGGTCAGCGTCCAGCTGATTGATGCCCGGACCGACCGGCATATTTGGGCGAAACGTTACGAGCGCACGCTGGCGGACTCGTTAGGCCTGCAGGGCGAGCTCGCATCCGAAATCGCGACTGAGTTGAGGGCAACTCTAAGCCCGGAAGAAAAAGATCGGGTTGAAACCAAGCCCACGGAAAATCCGGACGCTTACGTGCTCTATTTGAAGGCGCGCGCCTATCAAACGAATCCGGACCGGTTGTTCGAGGACTTCAAGCTCGCGGAAGAACTTTACAACGAAGCACTCCAACACGATCCGGGCTTCGCCCTCGCTCACGCCCGTCTGTCGGCCACGCTCGCCCGGATTTATGTCTGGTTCGATCCAACCGAGGAGCGCAAGGCCAGGATCAAAAGCAGCGCTGATCAGGCGCTCTCGCTGAAGCCGGACCTTGGCGAGGGCCACCTCGCTCTCGCACTTTACTATTATTGGACGGAGAGAAATTACGACAAAGCGCTGGAGGAATTCCGGATCGCGGCCGCGGCGTTGCCTAACGACAGCGAGATTGGTTACCTCTCCGCAGCGATCAGACGGCGCCAGGGGAAATGGGAAGAGAATATCGAGCTGCTCAAGAAAAGTCAGAGCGTCGATCCCGGCAACGCGAACGTGGCGTCAGAGATCGCCTACACCTACGCGTTTATCCACGATTGGCCGAAAGCCGCGCAAATGTATGACCGCGTCGTCGCGCTCGCGCCCTCGCCAAATTTCAAAATCAATCGGGCCTACATCGATTTTTATGCGAGCGGGAAAACCGACACCCTGAAGATTGCCCTCGCGCAGATACCGGCCGGCGTGGATCCATCCGGGCTCGTCACGCGCGCGCGCTGGGATCTGGCGATGATCGAACGCGATTACGCCGCGGCGGAGCGCGTGATGGCCGCGTATCCACTCGATGTTTTTCAATCGGATGGATTGCCGATGCCGAAAAGTTTTTACCGCGGATGCACCGCCCTCGCCCGGGGCGACACGACATCGGCCCAGACCCAATTCACCAGCGCGTTGCCCACGTTCGAATCATCGGCGCAGCAGGCTCCTACGAGCAGCCTTCGCCACGCTAATCTCGGGCTGATCTATTCCTTCATGGGCCGCAAAGAAGACGCGATCCGCGAGGGGCGCCGCGCGGTCGAACTCGAGCCGGAAACGAAGGACGCGGTTTACGCTCCGTGGATGAAGGGATTTCTCGCCATGATTTACGTTCGCACCGGCGAGCTGGATGCCGCGCTCCCGCTTCTGCAGCACGCGGTCGCTTCTCCGTTCCCCGCCGATAACACAAATTGCTGCGTCACCTACAACGATTTGCGGAAACGCTGGCAGTGGGACCCGGTGCGAAATGATCCGCGGTTCCAGAAATTGATTGCGGAACGGTAATTTTCCGGCGCGCGCCAAATGTGGGAGGGGCCTTTGCGCCCCGATTCATGGCCGCACAAAGGTGGCTCCCACATTGGCGCTTCGCACAGCGAAGCGGCTACAGAAGAAGCTCCTTGAACGCGCCACCGAGATTCGCGAGGACATCGCGCGGCTGGAGCGACTGCTCGCTCTCGTCTTTCTCGAAGAGCGCGATCTCAGCGGCGCGACCACAAAGCCACGCGCCGAGCCGCGCCGCGTCGTAAAGCGACAGGCCCTGCCCAACCAATCCGGCACAAACACCAGTGAGCACGTCGCCCATTCCGCCCGTCGCCATTCCCGGATTTCCAGTCGAGTTATAACTCAACGGCCGCTCGCGCTCGGCCACGATTGTTCGCGCGCCTTTGAAAAGCAGCGTGACTGGAAACGTCTCCGAAAAATTCCTGGCGGTTCCTGCCCGAGACATTTTCCCCGAATCGAAAAGCCTTTTCATTTCGCCTGGATGCGGCGTTACCAGACGCGGACCGGCGCAGCGTTTCAAGATTTCAACATCGCCTGAAAGCATGTTCAAGCCGTCGGCATCGACCACCATTGGTGGAGTCGCGCGCTCGATCAATTTCAGAAGGTCTTTCGCTTCCACGGTTCCCAAGCCTGGGCCGAGCGCCCAAACATCCATTTTTTCTTCCAACAAATCGCGGTAGGAACGGATCGGCTTCACCATCGCTTCCGCCGGCGCGGCCGCGGCGGCGATCGGATAAATTTCTTTCGGAACAAAAAGCTCCACGAGACCCGCTCCCGCCCGAAGCGCGCCCTCTGTCGTCATCAAGGCGGCGCCGACGAAACCCTGCGATCCGACGACAACGCCGATCCGTCCAAATTCGTTTTTGTAGGCGCTGAACTTTCGGCGCGGCAGCAGACCGCTCAAAGAATGCGCGCAGGCCATGAGATCGTTGGCCGGTGACGGCGTAATGACGAGATCGTCGAGCGGGACAATCTCGAGCCGGCCCACGAAGTTGACCGCGCTGTCGATGACCAACCCGTGCTTTGCGTTCGCGATCGTGATCGTGCAATCCGCGACGACACAATCGGGATCGGTTTCGCCGGTGTCGCCGTCGAGTCCGGTCGGCAGGTCGACCGCGAAAACGAAAGCGTGTTCTTCGCGACGAAGCCGATTGATTTCCCGCGCTGCGGTTCGGACCGGCTCGCGGAGCAAATGTTTCGCGCCGAGCCCGAGTAACCCGTCGAGCACGATCAAATGTGGGAGGGGCCTTTGTGCCCCGACAAACGCTCCAGTCGGGACACAAAGGTCCCTCCCACATTGGGTCAGCTTCTTCCGCGTTAATTCTGCGAGATTCTCTTCCGGGAAAATCAATCGCAGATCGACGTCCCAGCCGGCCTCTTTCAACCGCGCGGCAGCGACGAGCGCGTCCCCGCCATTATGTCCTTTGCCGACGAAAACAATCGCGCGGCCGGCCCGCGGAAAAAATTTCTGCACGGTCGCGGCGATCCCCGCGCCGGCGCGATCCATCAGCGCTTCCACGTCCACGCCGCGCGCGAACGCGCTCTCCTCCGCTGCGCGCATCGCCGCGGAACTTACGATCGGCGATTCCAATTAATCCTCCGAACTTTTCTTGTGCTTCTTTTTCTTCGGCTTGCTGCTCTCGCTCTTCTTGCTCTTGCTGCTGCGATGGGACCGCGCGGATTTCGACGAACGTTTTCGACCGCGGCTGAAGCTTTCCGCCGGCACGCGGACAAAATCATTCCCGAGCGAGACGCTGCGCAGGCTGGCGGTGAGTGGCCGCACCGAAGCGGCCGGTTGCCGTTGGATTCCGCGCGCGATTTGTTCGGCTAATTTCTGCCGATAGCCGGCGCTTAGGGCCAGACTGCCTTCAGTCGGATTGGTCAGGAACCCGCACTCCACCAGGACCGATGGAATGGCGGTGCGCCGCAGCACATAAAAACCGCGGCGGCGGATTCCGCGATTCTCGGTGGGCGCGCCGGAAACGACATTGCGATGA
Organism: Chthoniobacterales bacterium; assembly: GCA_036270255.1. Taxonomy (GTDB): domain Bacteria; phylum Verrucomicrobiota; class Verrucomicrobiia; order Chthoniobacterales; family UBA10450; genus AV80. The sequence goes on along the minus strand of DATBCW010000153.1, from coordinate 12,173 downwards.
ATGCTTTGGGCGAGGCCGGCGCTGTCGCTGCGGTAATAATAGGTCTCGATACCGTTCGCCCCGGAACGCGACGCGCAATTGAAATGGATGGAGACGAAGGTGGCGTCGCGTTGCGAATTGGCGATTGAGACCCGTGCGCCCAGCGAAACAAATACGTCGCTGTCTCGCGTCATGATCACACGATAGCCCTGGGACTGGAGGATCCGTTTCAGACGCTGAGCCACATCAAGCGTCTTGTCTTTCTCACTGATCCGCTGGCCCGGCACACCGCCGCGGTCATATCCGCCATGTCCGGCATCAATGACGATAGTGCGCGATTGGCCGAACGCCGATCCGGCGAGCAGGCTCATCCCGGCAATGGCAGAAAGAAAAAAGCGAGACAGGTTCATCGGACAAAAAATGCGACGGCTCTATTCCTCGGCAGGACTAGCCGGAGGCCGTTCGGATAATTTTGGCGTCGGACTTTGTTTCGACTCGGCGATTGGAACGTCAAGCTTTCCCCCATTCACCGCGATACTGCCATCGGGCGTGTGCCGCAAATGCGGACGCGTTTTTGTCTCGAGAAAAGTCGAGTGCGCGAGAAGTTCCCCATTCAATCCCACGTGGGAATAAGCCCAACTTCGCGGCGCCGCGCAATGGAGAACATGAAGCTGATTTGCGCGGTCCACTTCGGCCTGCGGATCGCCGCTCGCGATAATTCGGCCTAACGAATAGGTCGTGAACACCGCACCGGTGTCTCTGTTTTCCACCCGGACGTAGAGCGAGGTGTGGTCGACGAAACGATTTGAGAGGAGCGAATACGTTCGCGCTTCGCCGGCGCCCGGCATCCCGTCCGGAACTCCGACAGTTTTCTGCCAGATCGGACGGGCGTCGGTCACCTGCACGACCTTCGTGGCCGAATAGAAAAATTTATTGAGATCGGTGAAGTAAACGTTGGCACGGATGTGATACGCCCCGAAATCGTGCACGGGATAAAGCGCCGTGAGATTGATTTTTCGGATCACGGTCTTGCCCGCTTCGACGTGCAACGCCGGCTCGGTCGCGTCAGCTTTCAACGGCGCGAGAAGGCGGCTTTCACCGGCATTGATCTCAAAGCCGAACCAGCGCTGGCCGTTGTCATCGCGCAGGTCGATGTCGCGCCCGGAATTGTTCGCGATCTTAATCGTGGCCAGGATTGGTTCGTGAGCGATGTACTGAAGGCGTTTGAAACTGAGGTCTACCTGAATCTGGGCGTGAGCGGTGGCTGCGACCAGCACAAATGCCGGGAACAGGATCCGGATGATCATCGGCGCGAAGAATAACGCATCTCAACAGCGGAAGAAAGATGGAGCATCAAGGACCGGCGCTTTCCAAATCTCCGTCTGGGGACGACGAAGAAACGCCTACTGCGGTGCGGTCAGCGGTGGCGGAAACAAATTCAGCAACTTCGTCGGATCAGCCCGGACCGCCTGCAACTGTTCGCTATAATAAATGCGAACGATGTAGCCGAGATACTTGCGATGGCCCGCGTCCGCCGTCGTGGCGGGAGGCTTCGTCGCCGCCGGTTTTTTCTTCGACGTTCCTGGCGGCGTTACGGACGCCGCAGCGGCTGCGAGATCGGCTTCGGTTGAACTCTTGTTCTTCGCGCGCACGTAGGTGACCGCGAGGATTTCCGGGTTCGTGTCCTTCCAATCGTGATGCGGGGTGAGCCATTCGTAACTCACATCCGCGTCCGTCAACACGACCTCTTTGTTGTCGACCGTGTCGTAAAAGAAGACCTGAATCTTGACCTTGGTGTGATCGATCGGCGTGTTCGGGCGCGCTTTCACGCTGATCTTCAACTTCATGTTGGTATCGGCATCCGGATCGGGCGTGTCGGTCGCCGCTACGTCGGTGATGCCAAAGGTCGAGCCATCGGGGATGCCGTCTGCGTCGTTACGGGTTGTTCCCGCATCAAGCGGCGAAGTGCCGGCGAGACCCGGACCTGTGGTCGTCGTGGCGGCCGTTGTCGCCGGCGGAGTCACGCCCGTCTTCAATTTCATGTCCGCCAATTCGTAGAGCGGACCAGCCGACGGCCCGATCTCCACGATCTTTTTCCAGGTCTCGTTCGAGCGGTCGTAAAGCTGGATCGATTCGTAAATCATCGCCATTTCGGCGAGGACATTCGCGTTTTTCGGATCGCGCTGGGCTGCGTCCTGGAGCCGGGCGAGCGCATTCGTCGTGTCGCCCTTATCGCGCAGCTCCGTCGCTTCCTTTAACAATTTCTCGGCGACGGAAAGAGCAGCGGCGCTCGGGGTGGTCTGCGCGGTCGTGGTGATTGTCGCCGCAGTCGAAGCCGGCGCGGGCGTTGTCTTTTCCGCGACGGTCGGAGCGCTCGGGGCCGGGGTGGCTGCGGGCGCGACCGGTTTCGGGTGGGCGGCGACGTAATCGGCACGCCATTTCTTGGCGTAAAAAACGCCGAGACCGGCCAGCTCCGCCGCGGCGAATAGCACCACGAGCCAGACCGCGATCCGGAACATCCGGTCGGGCGGCGGCGTGGGCGATATAAGGTCCTCGGCTTCCATACGGTGCGGGGAATTATGCCTTGGATTCCCCGGGGCGCAAAAGCGTTCAAACAATTCCCCTCCTGCTCATGCTCCTGATCTTGATCCTTTGGGAGATGCCAGCCGCAAGACAAAGATCATGAGCAAGATCATGATCAGGAGCATGAGGGAAGACTTACCGCGAGATATCGGCCTGGCTGAGAAGTTGGAAACCTTCGCCGAGGAGGACGGATGAAGCGCATTCGGTGTCGTCCACATGCAAGGCCAGGGCGGCAAACCCGCGCGGATGAGTAAGCAGCGGGTAGGTAAAATGGACGTTGACCTCCGCCATGAGCAGCGCGGCCAGCAGCTTCGCCAATTGCGTCGCCACTTCCCGAAGTTCGACCACCACCATCGAGCAGACGCCAAAAGGGACGTTGTTTTCCCGGAACAATTGCTCCACGAGTTCCGGATCGCTGACCATGATCCGGGCGATCGCAGAATCGGTTGACTCCGAGATGCTCATCGCGATGACATGAGCGTTATGAGCTTGAAGCAGCTTCACCACGTCCATCATGGCCCCGACTTTGTTGGGCAAAAAAATCGAGAACTGTTTGACGAGGGGGCCGTCAATTTTCGAGCTAGTCTGCGGCAATTCGAGATCCATGGAGCGCACGCGCCGCGCCGGTTCCACCCGGCTGAGACGCGCGAGAGTATGGCGTGGGCCGGGTCGTTTTTGCAAACGAATATTGGGAAGAGGGCCTCACACAAAGGTCACAAAGGAGCACAAAGGATTTTGGATTGGGTTCTTAACCTTTGTGATCCTTTGTGCCCTTTGTGTGAGGAATCTTTAAAGGCTGTTCATTTTAGGCGAGCGCTCTAAATTCGCTCGCCCAGGATGGAAGACGAAAATCAACTGATCGCGCTTCGACGCGAAAAACTGGAGGCGCTCCAGAAGAGCGGCGCGAACCCGTTTGGCCGGGCGTTCGAAACTTCCGGCACGATCGCGGAGGTGCGCGGAAAATTCGCTGAAGGCACAACCTTGCGCGCCGCCGGGCGAATCACCGCGCATCGCGACATGGGGAAAAGCCACTTTGTCGATCTGCGCGACTCCACCGGGCGCATCCAGGTTTATATCCACGCGAAGGAAGTCGGCCCCGAAATCATCGAGCTGTTTAAGCTGGTCGATCTCGGCGATTTCATCGGTGTCGAAGGCGATTGCTTTCTGACAAAGACTGGCGAACCGACTCTCAAGGTCCACAAGTTAATGCTGCTTTCAAAGGCGCTCCGGCCGCTGCCGGAAAAATGGCACGGGCTTCAGGACGTCGAAGCGCGTTATCGGCAGCGGTATCTCGATTTGGTCACGAATGAGCGTTCGCGAACCGTGTTCGAACAGCGGATCACAATCGTGCGCGAGATCCGACGGTTCTTCGAAGCGAAAGGTTTCCTCGAAGTGGAAACGCCGATGTTGCAGGCCGTGCCGGGCGGCGCGGCGGCGGAACCGTTTCGAACCCATCACAAGGCGCTCGGACTCGATCTGTATCTGCGGATTGCGCCGGAGCTTTATCTCAAGCGCCTTCTCGTCGGCGGCTTCAACAAAGTTTTCGAGTTGAATCGGAATTTCCGGAACGAAGGAATTTCACGGAAGCACAATCCGGAATTCACGATGCTCGAAGCCTACTGGGCCTACGCGGATTTCGAGAAGATCGCGGATCTGGTCGAGGAAATGATTTGTTATCTAGCCGGCATCATTTCGCCGAACGGAACGCAAATCGAGCATCGCGATGCCGAAGGGAACCTCACGCGCACCCTGAATTTTGCGCGGCCGTGGCGGCGAGCGCGGTATCGCGATTTGATCCGCGAGGTCGATTCGGAATGGTTCAATTACACGAGCGAGAAACGACGGGAACGCTGCGGCGAGCTCGGCGTGGAAATCAATCCGCGCATGGCCGATTACGAAGTGACTCAGCAGGTGTTCGAAAAGCTGGTGGAAGAAAAAACATTCGACCCGCTTTTCGTGACGCATTGTCCGAAGGAGCTGGTGCCGCTCGCGAAACAGAACGCGGAAGATCCTTCACTCGTCGATGTCTACGAGCTCATCATTAATGGTCAGGAAATTTCGCCGGGCTATACGGAGCTAAACGATCCTATCGTGCAACGGCAACGCTTGCTCGAGCAAGCCGGCGAAGAAACTCAGAAGCTCGATGAAGAATTTCTCCTCGCCCTCGAACACGGAATGCCGCCCGCAGGCGGATTCGGTGTCGGCATCGATCGGCTCGTTATGCTTCTGACCGGCGCGGAATCGATCCGCGACGTGATTTTGTTTCCGCTCCTGAAGCCGAAGCGGACATAGGTCCTATTTAAACACTTCGTTCCGCGACCCACTGCACGGCGAAGCGCGCGACTTGCCGGGCGTTCTGCAAATTCAGCTTTTCTTTTATGTGAGTCCGATGCGTCTCCACGGTCTTCGGGCTCAGGTTCAGCGTTTTCGCGATCGCTTTGATCTCTTTTCCGGCGCCGATCATCTCCAGCACTTCTAGCTCGCGATCGCTTAATCGATCGGTGATCTCCTCATCTGGCGCGACGCGATTGACGACCACCTTCGAAATGACCTGGCTCGCCATCTTCGGGCTGAGATAGGTGCGGCCGTCCATGACTTCGCGCACGGCTTCCAGGACACTGCCGAGCGCTTCCTGTTTCGTCACGTACCCGCGCGCCCCGGCGCGAAGTGAACGCACGGCGTAAAGCGATTCGTCGTGCATCGAAAGAATGAGCACCGGTAAAGTGGGAAACTCCGCCAAAATCATTTTCGTCAACTCGATGCCGTTCGTTCCCTTCAATCCGAGATCGGCGATGACGAGATGCGGTTTCACTTTTCGGAGAACGTCCATCGCTTCGCCGGCGCTGTTCGCTTCGCCGCAAACGGCGAAACCATCATCGGAGTTCAATAATTGAATGAGGCCATGGCGGAAGAGAGGATGATCGTCCACCACCACGATCCGGACAGATTCTGGTAACGCGCATTTCGGATTCGCGACCGGACCCGCACCAAGACCAGCGGTCGATTTCACGTCCGGCTCGATCGCTTGCCGACGCGCTTCTCTGGCGTCAGGACCGGAAGTGGGCTTTTTGTTTCGCCCTGCCGACTTGGGCGCCTTTAATTTCGATCCAGTTGCCATTGGAAATCCTGAAGCGAGGACGCCAGGGGAATCGCCGACGCGTTATACTGACATCGCACGCGGTCGCGACCCCGCTCGCATGAAAATGTACCCAATCACCGCTTGATCGGGATCTTGCAGGTAACGTCCGTGCCGCCCGTCTTGCGGCGCTCGATCTTGAGTTCACCGGCCAGAGCATTCGCCCGGTAGCGCATCATGTGGAGCCCGAGACCTTTTCGGCGTTTCGCCACGGTAAATCCTTTTCCGTCGTCCATGACGCTGACGCAAAGATGCGTCTTGCTTCGATCGAGCGAGATCAAAACGTTTTTTGCCCCGGAATGCTTGACGGCATTGGTCACCGCTTCCTGCGCCACGCGATAGAGATGCAACGCGGCCGTGTCGTCTTTCACCCGCACTCCGCGCGCCGCCTTGAAATGGCATTTCATTCCGGTGTTCTGGCAGGCCGACGCCGCCAGGTCGCGCAGGGCCGCCTTCAGGCCCACGGCGGTCAGCTCGACCGCTTGTAAACCCCGCGCCAGCTCGCGCGCAATCACCACATTGCGATTCACCGTTACCGCGGATTCCTCGAGCGTCTGCGCCGCGGCCCGGCTCGTGCGGCGGAGTTTGGTCGCGGTCGATTTCAGGAACAACGCGGTCGCGGTCAGCTCCTGGCAAACCATGTCGTGCAAATCTTCGCCGATCCGCCGCTTCTCCCGCTCGCTGATTTCGAGGAGCTCGCGTTCGAGCTGCTGACGCTGTTGCATCGTCCGCTCCAGCTCGTTGTTCATCGCGAGCAACTCACGCGTCCGTTCGACCACGCGCTGCTCCATCTCATCGCGGGCGTGGGCCAGCTCATCTTCCACGCGACGTTGATCGCTCGCATCGCGCGCCACCTTCGCAAATCCCCTGAGCTTCCCATTCTCATCGTCGATCCGCATGAGAACGCCGTCGGTCCAGAATCGCGTCCCCTTTTTCTGCAAATGGAAACGCCGATCAAGCGCGCGCCCTTCTTTCGTGGCGGTTTGGATTTCCTTCTCCACTTCGCCCTTCTTGCGATCTTCCGGAGTGAAAATCATCGCGCCAGACTGGCCGACGGCTTCCTCCTGGGTCCAGCCGAAGACCCGTTCCGCACCGTTGCTCCAGAACGTGATCTTATTATCGGGATCGAGCAGGAACATCGCGTAATCCCGCGCCCCCTCCACGAGAAGACGGAAACGTTCTTCCGTGCTACGCAATTCGCGCTCCGCTTTTTTCAGGTCATCGATGTCGGTCGCGGAACCAAACCAACTGATGACGCGTCCGCTGCCATCGCGCAGGGGCACATTACGTCCGATGAACCACCGATAGTTTCCGTCCGCGCTCCGCAACCGGTATTCCATTTCGTAAACCTCGCCCGCGGTCATGGCGCGCTGCCAGCGCTCGGCTGCAGCGGGTGCGTCTTCGGGATGAACGATCGTCATCCGCTTCGGCCCATGCGATTCGTCGCGGCTCAACCCGGTGTATTCGTACCAACGCCGGTTGAAATACGTCGGCTCCCCTTTCGCGTCGTTGGTCCAGATGAGCGGCGGAATATTATCCGCCATCGTTCGGAACCGCGTCTCGCCCGCACGCAACGCTTCTTCAGCCTGCGTGAGTTCGTTGACAGGATCGAACTCAGTTACTGGCGGGTTGTCGGGCATAGCGGCACGTCTATCATGCGGCACTGGTGCCGAGTAAGCAATCAACCTCGGCGAAACTCATCAACGATATCCGCGTCGTTTTATTGCGGCGAGCAACGTGACGTTGCTCCGGTTGGGAGCAGCTCCGCAACCTGCCCGGATTCACAGACGGACTCTTTTAACCGCGGCAGCGCTTGTTCGCCCCGGCGCTAGCGTTTCACGTCACCGCGCCCGCCCTGGCCTTTGGGGACTTTCGTTTTCGACTTGGTGCGGCGGTCCGCGGCGAGCGAGCGGCCGACGTCCACTTCTTTCTTGAATTCGCCTTTCTTGTTTCGACGGACGTAACGGCGATCGCCTTTGTGAGGTTCGATGAGGGTTCGTTTGCTTGTCTTAGAGGATTTCTTTTTCGCAGCCATACAGTACTTCGATTCCCGATTTGCTTCCGACCGTGCGTTCTGCCGGCGCGCCATTTTCGGCCGAATCGGACTGCTCGCCTTTCGATCCATTTAACGAGCAAGCCGGCGATCACTCCGCCGCCGCCACAGACAATCAGCCACGGTACAACTCTCCACCAGAGCGCTGAAGTGAATTGATCAGGGTTCGCCACGGCGTTGACGCGCCGCAGAATAATCGGTTAACGTGCCGCGTGCCAGCAAACCCTCGGGAGCTGGTCGATACGCGCCTCACTATTGCGGCGATATCTGGAGGCTGGCTGGTAGTTTGATCTTGCAGACGTCTTTTGGCTGATGTGTCTTCACCTATATGCCCGCCGAGCGCAATCGCCCGAATCGCGAGAACTTCAATCAGCAGGCGATGCTTCCCTTTCAGTTGCGGCTGGAAGACTTCGAGATCGCGATGCAGGACGTTTACGACCTATTCTACGATGTAAACAGCGGATTGCTGGAAAAAGGACTCGAACGGTTAGACGATTTTCTGCGTGCGGCGATTATGTCGGGTCTTCTGTCCAACCTCCTTACCGCGAGCATCGCGAAGCACGCTCGAGCACTAACTCAAAATCGGTACTTTAACGGTCATCCCGACTTGGTTGTTAAAGGAGCTTATCCAAACGATTCGGCTAAAGCCGGCACCGAAGGTGTTGAAATCAAGACAACCCGAAAGAGCGGAGGCGCCGTCGATACCCATGGCGCACGAGATCAATGGATGGCTGTCTTCGTTTACGATGTAGACACGCAGACCGAACCAGCGCGTGAGCGCAACGCGATGACGTTCAGGGAAATCTATCTCGGCAAAGTAGAGATCGGCGACTTCCGCAAGAATCCGCGCGGCGAGCTCGGAACACGCACCGCAACCTTGCATCGGGAGGGCATTCTGAAGCTCCGGGGCAATTGGATTTATCGCGAAACGCCAGATTAAATGCGAACCGATCGCAACTTCGCGATCCCCGCTTGCGCGACATCGAAATAACGCGCGTCCTTTTCGATTCCAATGCTGGCATAACCAATTGCTTCCGCTGCGGCCAGCGTCGAGCCTGCGCCCGCAAAAGGATCGAGAATTGTCCCCTCACCGAGCGGCAGGACAGCTCGGACGATCTTTCGCAAGAACGCTTGCGGCTTCAGGCTTGGGTGGGGCGCAAGGGCTCGCTCCTGTTTTCGCGTTGGCGCGGACGCAATCACGTCACCGAACGGTTGATCCTTCGACGGGCGTCTGAAGCCGCCTGTTTTCCAGCGGCGCAAATTATCCTGCACTCGGCCATCGATCGCTTTGCGGAAGATTAGCCATGGTTCCCACATCGAGCGTGGCATTACGCTTACATCGGTGAACTCAGTGTGCGCCGCCTTCGGTCGATCGCCGCCGCGCATCGTCATCGTCAGTCGTATAATTTCTCCGCGCCGCTCGAAGCCAGCGCGCGTGACTGCGTTCGCGACTACAAACGAAAGAAGCGGATTCGACGCAACAACGACGTGCGCACCCGGAACTAGGACTGGCAAAAGCAACCGCGCCCAAGCAAAAAAGAAACGATCGAGCTCAGCAAGATCATCGCGCGAGAGGACCGTGAAGCGTGGCAGCGGCGCCCGCTTGTTCCCATCGAAGGATGGCGGAATTCGCCAAATACCACCTCGACCTTTGCGCAGCTTTTCCTGTTCCTGCGCGCTGTATTCAACGAGCCCGTATGGCGGATCGGACACGACCGCGTGGATGCTGTTGCTCGGCGCATTCGAGAGCCACGCAAAACAATCGTCGTGAATCAGCGTCGCATTGCCAAACCGAAAGGTTTCCCGCGCACCTGTAGCGGCGGTCTGTGACCGTCGCGCAACAGTTTCTCGTTCGTCTTGGAATGGCAACGCTGTCTGCGCCTGTTCGCGCACGCGATAATGCCCCCGATCAACTTTAGTAAAAAGCTTCGGCGTATTCAGCCGAAGGTATGACCGAATCGACGAAGCGGGGGTTTCGCCGATCCGCCCGCTGACCTCCTGCGTAATATCCGCCACCGTTGCACCAGCTGGTCTGTAATTCAGGGCTTCGATGATCGCATCACGTACCACGCCTGGCTTTCGCTTCTTATCGGATTTCGCTTCAGAATATTTCACAGCGCGTACAATAGACGTCTTGACGTCTTTAGCGCAATTAAGATCGTAGAACGATTCCGCCCCGCGTCGACCGAGACAACATCCATTAAGGCGTTCGCGAATATTCGGCTGGCCTTTCAAACAGCTGCACTATTTAATGCGCCAGCCTTCCCTGACCCCACGGACCAATATTACATGATCATCGACGGCGTCGTGTGTCTTATAGCCTGCTCGCGCAGCAGCTGGCTGCGAACAACTCTTTTGGTGAGACTACATAATTAGCCCATGCCTAAGGATAAGTGCTTTATCATCGCCCCGATTTCGACGCTACCGGATCGCGTGCCGTTGTATCTAAACGACCCGGAACACTCCGAGCATATAATCGACCACTTGCTTGTTCCGGCGGTTGAGCAAGCCGGCTTCGAGCCCGTAAAGTCAAAAGCAAAGGGTCCAATCTGATCCACGCCGAAATTGTTCAGAATCTGCAAACCGCAAGCTTAGTCTTGTGTGATATGTCTACGCTAAATCCAAATGTATTTTTCGAACTCGGGGTCCGAACGGCGATGAACAGACCGGTTTGTCTGATAATCGATCAAGCCACGGAAAACCCACCTTTTGATTTAGGCGTGATCAATCATCACACGTACCTGAGTGACCTCCGACCCTGGGTACTTCCTGGGGAGATCGAAAAGCTCGCCGTCCATATCCGCGAAAGCGCAATAAACAGACAGAACGCTTTGTGGAATTATTTTTCGCTTCGGGTTAAGGCCGAGATTACCGAAGGGTCTCAACCGGTTGACAAACTGGATCTCTTGGTCTCCGAAGTTGATGCCCTACGAAAGCAAATCGCGGATGGAATACTTTCGAGAGTCATAGTCGGCCCAGAAGGAACGGGTCGGGTTCGTGAAGCGCAACGCGAACTAGTAATTGAGCGCCTATTGAGCGAAGCGCGACAGAAGCGGATCCGCGTAATACATTCAGTGCAACTTGCTGACGGCGCAGTGAGTTTCCTAGTCGGTGCGGGTGCCAGCAATGAAGCCGTGGCTGAGTTGCGGGTGCTTGCGAAGAGTTTAGGCATTGACCTTGTAGTTGGCAGTATCCCTAATCCTAAAGCCGGCCGTGAACCGGAAAATTGATTAGATGACTTTACATCTCCTATCTCGAAACATGAGCTTTTGTGAAATAACTTCTACCTGAAACAATCCTATATCGAGAGGTGGGCGACTCTTGCAATAGCGGGACGGTGGAGCAAACTGTATCACTGCCAAACAGGGACGTCGATGAAGCTGTCGTTATACCATTGAATAACCAGCGGCTCTTTAGCATCTTCGATTGTTTCTTCGCTCACATCCTTGCCTGTCCCATAGTTAAGTTGTCGACCCGGCTCTTTAATCACATTCAGAACCGCGACCAGTCGACTACCAGGTGCAAGCTGACGGCTCATCAACCGAATGCTGCGAAAACTGAGATGCTGGCGTTTGCCGGGAGTAACCAAGTGACGCTGTGCGCGATCTTGCACATAGCTTGCGCGCGCCCAGTATGGCGCAAGCTGTATGTAATTGCCGTCCTTCGTTTGTTCGAACAATGCTACGTTGAAGTCGAAATCTTTCTTGTTACATACGAAGTCCAGTTCACCGGAAAATAGCCCACTTACTTCGACTGACTCGGCAAGGGGGGCACTCTTAAAAGCAAACCCATTCGTCGTGTCGAGATCTTTGTCCAGCACGTCTCCACCTGGGGTCTTCTTGTCGGCGTCGGAGCGATCCGCAAAGTTAACCATTTGCGTGACCGGCTCCCCGGCCAATCTGTGATCGCTTAGAATGTAACCGGAGTCGCTCTTATCCGAGACAAGGTAAAACCGTCGCTCGGTGGTTGCCATGTCCTGGAGCGAGGGCGCATGCTTCCACCGGTTCGCACCGGTTACCTCATAGTTCACCCTATCCTGCAAAAGGGCCGGCTTCGAAGCTCCTTTCAGAACGTAGTCAAACCACTGATAGCGAACCTCGGTAAGATCGATCAGTGCCACAGGATCGCGCTTGTATCCTGAAATGAATTCTGTGTGTTCACCAAAGCTATTCATTGTCCCGCGCTGTGCCTCGAGATGGTCGTATGGACCAATAACGAGGTAGTGCTCGGCTTTTGGGTTGTAGCGCAGGTGCTCACTAAAGTAGTAAACGGCCGCGCCCGGTCCGCCGAAGTAATAGCCGGCTGTATTCAGGACAGGAATGTTGATCCCCGCGAACTCCCGTTCGTAGGGGATAACGCTCTGCCAATATTTGTCATAGGTCGGGTGCGATATCCAACGATCGAACATCGGATTTGGCATCC
>DATBCW010000152.1:0-5787 GCA_036270255.1 Chthoniobacterales bacterium | reverse complement strand
CGATTCTTCCGAACGCGGTCCCACGCAAAACACTTTCCGTTCATCGCGATATAAACGCCGGGCGGCAGCGCCTGGACGAAAGAGAGCGCGCTTCCGAGGTTGAAGAGCCCGTCGGAGCTGCCGAAAGCGTACGGGATCATCGCGCCGGTCAGGACGACGGTCTTTCCGGTAACAGCTCGCGCCACTGCCGCGGCGGTCTCGGTCATCGTGTCGGTGCCGTGCGTGATCACGATGCGGTCGTCCGGCGATTGCAGGCAATTCTGGACAATTAACGCGCGATCCGCATCGGTCATCTCCAGGCTGTCGATCATCATGATGGTGCGGATCGTCACCTCGACGCGCGAGCGGCCGAGGCGCAGCATCTCGGCGAGATGCGTGTCTTTGAAATAGAGCTGGCCGTCGCGCTCGTTGTATTCCTTGTCGAACGTGCCGCCGGTCACGAGGATTCGAATGGCCATTGAGCTAAATTCAGTGACAAGTGACGTGTGACAAGTGACGAGTTGAGAAAGACAAATCGGCTCTTCTCGTTATAATGGTGACTTCGCGGTCATGAAAAACGGATCTCACAGCGAACTTCGTCTCGCCAAACGGATGGCGCGGCTCGGAACCGAGACGGCCTTCGAAGTTTTGGTGAAGGCGCGGGCGCTCGAAGCGAAGGGGCGCGATATCGTGCACCTCGAAATCGGCGAGCCGGATTTCGATACGCCGCGCAACGTCATCGATTCAGCCTGCGATGCGTTGCACAAAGGATTCACTCATTATGGGCCCTCGGCGGGATTGCCGCAGTTGCGCGAGACGATTGCGCAATATGTGGGCGAGACGCGCGGCGTCGACGTGTCGCCCGATGAAGTGGTGGTCGTCCCCGGCGGAAAGCCGATCATCTTTTTCGTCATTCTCGCCTTGGCCGAGGAAGGCGATGAGGTCATTTATCCAAACCCCGGATTTCCGATTTACGAGTCGATGATCAACTACGTCGGCGCCAAGGCCGTGCCGATCCGGTTGCGCGAGGAGATGGATTTCCGGCTCGATGTCAATGAGCTGGCCGGATTGATCAACGATCGCACGAAGCTGATCATCTTAAATTCGCCACAAAACCCGACCGGCGGCGTTTTGACGAAGAAAGATATCGACGAGATCGCGGCCGCGATTGGCGATCGCAATGTGATGGTCATGAGCGACGAGATTTACAGCCGCCTTATTTTCGAGGGCGAACATCATTCCATCATGTCGGTCGACGGCATGAAAGAGCGCTGCATTTTGCTCGATGGCTTCTCGAAGACCTACGCGATGACCGGCTGGCGGATGGGTTACGGTGTGATGCGTCCGGATTTCGCGACGCACATCGCGCGGCTGATGACGAATTCCAATTCTTGCACCGCGAGCTTTACTCAGATTGCCGGCGTTGAGGCTCTTCGCGGACCGCAGGAATCGGTCGATCGTATGTGTGCGGAGTTTAAGAAACGTCGCGACGTGATGGTCGCAGGCCTGAACAAGATCAAAGGTTTCTCCTGTCTGTTGCCGAAGGGTGCGTTCTACGTTTTCCCGAACATCAGCGGGACCGGCTGGCCTTCGAAAAAACTGGCCGACGCGTTGCTTGAGGAAGCTGGCGTCGCCGGACTGTCGGGGACCGCGTTCGGCGATCATGGCGAAGGCTATCTGCGCTTCAGCGTCGCGAACTCGATCGAGAACATCGAAAAAGCGCTCGATCGTATCCGCGGGTGGGTGCAGAAGAATTTGTAGGGCAACTGCACCGGTTGCCAATCTTTGAGCGTGGCAGGCGACGCGCCTGCCCTACAATCGAATGCTCGTAGCGGGCGCGCATTGCCGCAGTGGTGAACGCATGCTTCCGTTGGTGAATCCATGACTGAGAAAAAACGTTTTCGCATCTTTGCCACCTCGCGCATCGGCGATCCGGCGGAGAATCGGCTCCGCGAGGCGGGTTACGAGCTGGAAGTTTTCCAAGGGCCGGAGGCGCCGCCGAAGACGTTGATCATTGAGAAAGTGAAGAGCGGGATCGACGCGTTGATTACGACGCTGCGGGACCGAATCGACGCGGAAGTTTTTGAAGCGGGGAAGGGGACGTTGAAGGTCGTCGCCCAAATCGCGGTCGGATTCGACAACATCAACCGGGCGGACGCCAACAAATACAAGATCCCGTTCACAAACACGGCCGACGTGCTGACCGAAGCGACCGCCGAGTTCGCCTTTTTCATGATGGGAATGCTGGCGCGCAAAATGTGGCAGAGCGAACGCCTCGTCCGCGAGCAAACCTGGCCTTCATGGCACCCGTTCCTGCCATTTCTGGGTGACGAAGTTACCGGTAAGACAATCGCGGTGATCGGTACCGGACGGATCGGACTCGCAATGATCAAGAAATGTTCTGGGTTCGACATGAACATTCTTTGTTACGACCCCGCGTATCAAAATCGGGAGTTCATTAGTGCCATCCAGGAAGTGATGGACCTGCGGCATTCGCGCGGAATCCAGAAGGAGAAGACCCAGATCAAGTACGTGGAGTTCGAAGAGGCGCTTCGGGGCGCGGATTATGTGAGCATTCACGTCCCGCTGCTTCGCGAAGGCGAAACGGACAAACCGACCTTTCACCTGATCAACGAGAAGACGCTTACGCTGATGAAGCCGACCGCTTATCTGGTGAACAGCTCGCGAGGTCCGGTCGTGGATGAGAAGGCGCTCGCGCAGGCGCTCAAAGAAAAAGTAATCGCAGGTGCTGCGCTCGATGTTTTCGAGAAAGAACCGTTGCCGCCCGATTCGCCATTACTCGATCCGGAAATCGCCGATCGGGCGCGGGTCTTCCATCATTTCGCCAGCGGTGCGTCGATCACGAGACTCGACGTCGATCCGGATAAAGGGATGGCCGGGCGAACCGCTCAGGCGGTGATCGATGTGCTGGAAGGTAACTACGGCGGCGATCCCACCAAGATGCCATACGTAGTGAACAAAGAAGCCTTCGCGAAACAATAAGCGGTGCGCATCGCTGAGATGAATTGGATGATGGTGGAGGAATATCTCCGCCGCGACGATCGATGCGTGTTGCCGCTTGGGAGCACAGAGCAGCACGCTTATCTGAGCCTGGCGGTCGATAGCATTTTGGCGGAGCGACTCGCGGTGGAGGCGGCGGAACCGCTCGGTGTTCCTGTTTTCCCAGTCCTGTCGTACGGAATAACCCCGTACTTTCGCGCTTTTCCGGGGACCATCACGTTGCGGGTCCAGACGCATCTTTCGGTGGTGCGCGACATCCTCGATTCGATTTGTGAGCAGGGATTCAAACGCGTTTTGATTGTGAACGGCCACGGTGGAAATGCGCCCGCTCAAGGTTTGGTTGGTGAATGGTTGGCGGATCATCCGGGAATACGCATCAAGTTTCACAACTGGTGGAATGCGCCGAAGGTCTGGGCGCAGGTCCAGGCGACCGATCCGGTCGCTTCGCATGCTTCGTGGATGGAAAATTTCCCATGGACGCGGCTGGCGAATGTCGCAATGCCTTCCGAACAAAAGCCGGCAGCCGAGCTGGAGGCGATTCGCCAACTCGATCCGAAAGCGTTGCGCGCTTATCTGAAAGATGGAAACTGGGGCGGCGTTTACCGACGCGACGACGAAGAGATGCTGAAAGTCTGGGAGGTCGGCGTGGACGAAACGCGTGAGTTGCTTACCGATGGGTGGGTTACCTGATCCCGCTGCGTTGCATTGACCATCCCTCCAACGCGGCCCAGCTTGGAGTATGAACACATCGAAGACTTCTGTTCAACCGTACCTGTTTTTCGGCGGCCGCTGCGAAGAAGCCATCGAGTTTTATCGCAAGGCGCTTGGTGCTGAAGTAGTGATGCTTTCGCGTTTCAAGGACGCGCCCGAACAACAGCCAGGGATGCCGGATTGTTTCGAGGAAAAGATCATGCACGCGAGTCTGCGGATCGGCGAGGCGATGATCATGGCGTCGGACGGTCAGTGCGCCGGCCAGCCCAACCTCGAGGGCTTCTCGCTCTCAATTACTGTTCCGGATGAAGGCGAAGCGGATCGGGTTTTCGCAGCCCTCAGTGAAGGCGGGCTTGTGACGATGCCGCTCGAGAAAACCTTTTGGGCGCCTAAGTTCGGCATGCTCCAGGACAAGTTCGGGGTCGGCTGGATGGTGTCAGTCATGCACAAGCCAGAAGCTTAGGCTGCGTCGTTTTCATTCGCGCGCGCGAAGCAATGAAACCGAAACGCGTGCCGGTGAGTGATAAGATGCAGCAGAGCTACGTCTATTGGCGGACAAAGCCGGCCGGCCGGAATTTTCGCCCGGAATTCAAACCCGAGCTGACCCCAAAACAGTTGCTGGCGCTCGGAGTCTTTGGCGGGAAATACATGACCGATTGCGGGAAGGAATTTCCGGCAAGCTGGTTTAAGAACGCGAAGTTCTCTCCGGATCGCGCGAGAGCGAGCTTGAATTATTTCCGCGTCACTGCATCTCAGCCGCTCGAGCTTTGGCGAAAGAAAGGATGGATTCATCCGGACGATCCGCGCGGCTGGTTTCAATGGTATTGCCGCTATTACTCGGGACGGCGGCATCCCGATGATCTGCGCCAAATCAAGCGATGGCGCGCGGTGCGGCGTCACGTTGCTCAACTAAAGAAGCATTGTCTGCGAGGCGATCTGACGTGTCGCCGGCGTCAACGCCAGGCGTTGCTCCATTGGGCCTATGACTCGCGAAAGATGTGAGCCCCCGCAAACAGGTTTCTACAATCGGAAGCCGCCGAGAATATCGACGATCGCATGCGCGATGGCGCCGGGAATAATACTGCGACGCCAGGCTGCGACTAAACCAAAGACCAATCCGTAGATCGCCGTGACGATCGCCGGTCTCCAACCTTGATAGATGTGACCGCACGCGAAGATCAGTGCCTGGAGAACGAGAGCTAGCGGCAGATTGTTGGTCACGCTCCAAAGCTGCCGCTGCAAATAGCCGCGATACACGGCTTCCTCACAGAAACCAGCAGCGAGCGATACCACGATCCAGGCGATTGATTCCAAAAAAGTCGTGGGCAAAAGAAAGCCAGTGTTCGAAGCCCACCGCCCGAGAAAATAGAAGAGGATTGGCTTGGAGGATTTCAGGAGCGCAACCGTGCCGGCCGCGACGAGGAGGTCGGTCCCGGCGTCAAGAGGATTGGGCCAGCGACGACCGACGATGTCGCGAAACCCGTGACCGTGAGCTTTGGCCCCCATCGTGACGAACCAAACAAAGAAAACTTCGACGGCGATCAGCATGAAGTAGAATGGGATCTTTGACCCAACCGGGGCAGGGGAAGCGTTCCGCGCCTGAAGAAACATTCCGGCCGCGATTCCGATCGAGATGTAAAGGAAGCGTCGAAGATGCCGGCTTGATGCCAGGGGTGCCGGAGGCTCATCGGCGAAGCCGCCCGCGAGATTACTCCAATTCATCGTCCGTGGCCCTTTTTGCGGTGCTCGAGGGAGCATCGCTTGCTGAAGAGCGTCAGCGCCCGGGACGTTCGTCTAAGGTCGCCGGTCGACAGCAGCTCGAGGAGTAATCCGTCGATGACGGCATTATGCAGCGTAGCGCTGATGCCGTTCTTTTGGTTTGCGGGCAAAGCTCGCTGGATCAAGCCCCGCCAGGTGACGGAGGTTCGCGTCAGGTAGCGCCGGTAACGCCGCGGATTTTGCAGGGCCAACATCTGAACCTCGAAGAGCAGACGCAACGACGGTTGGTTTTCTTTGCGAGACAGAGTCCTCCAAAATTTCGGGAGCGGGTTGCTCCGAAGTCCGCCGGAGCCGGCG
>DATBCW010000151.1:0-33065 GCA_036270255.1 Chthoniobacterales bacterium | reverse complement strand
ATGACACGCAGTTTTGCGCGTCGAACGAACGCCGCCGCTACTTTTTCTTGCCTTCGCCGGGCCGGTAATCTTCCTCGGCAGCTTCGAACGCTTTCTCGAGGCCGACCATGTCTTCGCCGGGACGCAGGCTGTCGAACGCTTCCGATTCGCGCTTGAGCTCTTCCTCGGAATAATTCGCGGCCTTGATCGAGAGACCGATCCGGCGCTCGACCTTGTCCACCTTGATGACACGAGCTTCGACTTCCTGCCCGACCTTGAGCACGTCCTTCACCTTCGCGACGTGATCTTCGCTGAGCTGGGAAATGTGCACGAGCCCGTCGATGTCGTCCTGCAATTGCACGAACGCACCGAAGCTGGCCAGCTTCGTGACCTTGCCCTTGACCAGATCGCCGATCTTGTATTTCGAATCGATGTCTTTCCACGGATCATCGCTCAGCTGTTTGATGCCGAGGCTGATTCGCTGGTTCGTCTTATCGATGTCGATGACTTCGGCTTCGACTTCGTCGTTCTTCTTAAAGACTTCGCTCGGATGATTGATCTTCCGGGTCCAGCTCAAATCGGACACGTGAATCATTCCGTCGATGCCGTCTTCCAGCTCCACGAACGCGCCATACGCGGTCATGTTCCGGATCGCGCCTTTCACGCGGCTGCCGATGGTGAATTTCTTCTCGATCTCATCCCACGGGTTCGGCTCGAGCTGACGCAGGCCCAGCGAAATCTTCTGCTCTTCCTTGTTCACGCCGAGCACGACCGCTTCGACTTCCTGGCCCTGGGTCAGGATATCGGACGGACGCATGATGCGTTTCGTCCACGACAATTCGGAAACGTGAATGAGGCCTTCGACGCCTTCCTCGAGTTCCACGAACGCAC
The DNA here is from genome assembly GCA_036270255.1 of Chthoniobacterales bacterium. Taxonomy (GTDB): domain Bacteria; phylum Verrucomicrobiota; class Verrucomicrobiia; order Chthoniobacterales; family UBA10450; genus AV80. Next base: position 32,195 of record DATBCW010000151.1, on the reverse strand, counting down.
CGTACGGCACCAGGTTCGTGATCTTGCCTTTGACGTGCTGACCCGCCGGGAACCGTTCTTCGATCTGGTCCCACGGATTTTTCTGGGTCTGCTTCAGGCCTAACGAGACGCGCTCTTTCTCCTTGTTGATGTCGAGCACGACTACTTCGAGCGGCTGACCAACCTTGAGCAGCTCGCTCGGATGTCCGAGCCGGCCCCAGGTCATGTCCGTGATGTGGAGCAAGCCGTCCATGCCATCGAGGTCGATGAACGCACCGAAGTCGGTCAGGTTTTTCACCGTGCCCTGGACGCGGTCGCCCACCTGCACGCCTTCGAGGAATTTCTGGCGCTTCTCGCTTCGCTCCTGCTCGATCAATTCGCGCCGGCTCAGCACGACGTTCTTCCGGTCGTCGTTGATCTTGACGATCTTGAAGTCGTAGGTGTTGCCGACGAACTGCTGCAAATCTTTCGGCGGAATAATATCGATCTGGGACGCCGGCAGGAACGCTTCCACGCCGATGTTCACCATGAGTCCGCCCTTCACGACAGACTTCACCTTGCCCTTGATCAATCCATCGCCGGCAAAAACCTGCGCGATCTTGTTCCAATTCTGGCGATAGGCGGCCTTCTCTTTAGAGAGCACGACCATGCCCTCGTCGTTTTCAAGGCGCTCGAGGAGCACTTCCACTTCGTCGCCCACTTCCATCGATTCGATGTCTTCGAACTCGGAGGCGGGAATGACGCCCTCCGATTTGTAGCCGATGTCGACCAGGACTTCCCGCGGGCGAATCTCGAGAACGCGTCCTTTGACGATGCTACCTTCTTTGAAGTCGCGATACGACTTCGCAAGTAAATCCTGCATTAACATAAGGGTGAGTTTTTACTGCACGCGGCGCTGAGACCGCTTTTCTGGCTAACACGCAAGCGCTCCTTACGCCCGGCCGCCCAGAAAGGGGGGCCGAATAATACCGCGAATATCGGGGTGGTCAACCGGGGAGGCGCCCCTTGTTTATCGTGCTCGTGCTCCTGCTCGTGATCGTGATCGAACCCGCCGGCTTGCAGATCGATCACGAGCATGAGCACGAGCACGATTATAGCGGCGCGCGCGCGAAATAATTCGGCGTCGCCGTTAATTCGACGCGATTGTCTTCAAGTTCAGCTGATCGTTCAGGTAACTGACGAGATAGCGGAGCGGATGAGTCCGGTCCTCGCTCGATTTATCGAGAAACTTTTTCAGCAACGGAATGGCAGCCGGTCGGGAGCGAATCGCGGCGAGCAGGTCCGCGCGGAATTGGGCGTCGGCGAGCGCGGCGAAGATGTTCGCGAGCCGCAGGCCGGCCTCGGGCTGAAGCTCCGGCTTCGTCGTGTCGGCGAGCTGCGCGAGAGTGAGATCGAGCGCTGCGGGCCAATCGTGCATCTGCCAGAGAGTCATGGCCCGAAGGTTGCGAACTTCTGCCGCATAACGGCCCTTCGGGAATTCGCGATCGTAGTTATCGAGCGCTCCGAGGACGCGTTTCGGATCGAATGGCTCGCGTTGATAACTTTTTTGCCGAAGCTCGGTCAGCAAAGGCTTCGCGCCGCTGCCCGGCACCGGCATGCTGGCGAAAGTGATATAAGGGCGCGAGAGCGCGTGGATCGATCGCGCCAGGACGAACATCGCTGCTTCGCGTTTCGTGCTCTGCGGATATTTAGCCAGGAAATCACGGGCCATCTGTTCCATGCCTGGGTAATCGCGCGACGTATAGACAGCGTGGCCATCCGTTTCCTTTGAATCAGGAATATCGGTCTCCACTTCCACGCGGTCGCCGGCCTTGAGCGCAAGCAAACAGATCTCCAGATAGTCGGCGATTGGTTTGTTCGCCGGGTCGTTCTGGGCCGCCTCGATTTCGGCGGCGACAGCGTCGTCCGTGTCTTTTTCGGTCGAAATCGGAGGCGACTTACGCTCCGAGAGGTTCGTCCGATGCAAAACATCGAGCCGAATGTTCACGTAGGTCTTCACCATCTTCGGCGTGAGGTTTGGCTCCGAGAAAAACTGCACGAGATCGTCGAGCAGGTTGATCCAATAATCGTCGCCCGCGCTCGCGATCAACCGCTGAGTGTTATCACGCAGGTCACGCACTTCAGTTGCGATCTTGGCCGTGTCTAACCGGCCCGCGCGATCACGCAGATCCGCGACGCTCGCTTCGATATTTTCCCAGGTTGCCACGGCTTTCGGATCGTAGTCGTTCCTTTCCGGGGTGAGCGCGCCGAAGTCGTTGATCGGATAGCCCATCATGTTGGCATCGCGCGCGACCGACGGATCCTCGTTGGCGGTTTGATCGTTTGATTTCTCGGGCGCGGGGAAACTCCAGTAAGCGGCCAGCCGGGTCGCTTCCTTCGAGTTAGGAGATTCGGTCCGGAGCCGCTGGTAAATTTCCCGGGAAACAGCTTCGCCGTTGATCTCGCGAGCGAGTTGTTCGGCGTAGACGGAAGCGCGAGCCAGCTTCGGCATCGCTTCGAGCGCTTTCCAACGCGCTTCGGCGGCGAGCGGCGAACCCGGGCGCGCCCGCGCCGCATTCATCCACCATTTGGAAGCGTGGCGAAGCTCATCGCGCTCCGACAGCTCTGCGTCCGCGTTCTTCAGTCCAATCGAGCGCGCGTTGTCGCGGCGGTGCACGAGGGTGAGCGCGGGATTGAGCTGCAACAAAACGATTGGCGAATCGGCGGGATGATCGAGGCGCTCGGCGTTGAAAGAAAAATTCGGCGCCGCCTGGTTTGCGTCGAGCGGCGCACGCAAGAGTTTCCCGCGCGCCTCCGCCCACGCGTCGCCGAGCTGCGCCATTTGATCGGCTTTGTCGCCGGACGCAGTCGTCGCCGCCGCGGTGAGCTTCTCCAGCTTCGCCGCGATCGTTTTAGAATCAGGAGCGGTGAGGAACGTCTGAGCTTCGGCAAAATTTTCCTGCGCCAGATAACGTTCCGCAATCACCTGCCGGACTTCGTCACGCGCGGTTTGCGCGAGCCGGTCGCTATTCACAGCGGTCGCCAGTTCCGTTAACGGCGCGAAATTCAGCAGCGTGTCGATCGCCTCCTGGATTTCTTCGAACTCGGCGCCAGTGATGTTCGGATAAACCGCGCTCTTATCCATGTCCCAGGAGTTGAGCGAATCCGGATAGCCCGTGCCCGAGACAAAGCGTCCTTGTTCGAGCTCGCTGGTCGATTCGATTCGCGCAGGCGATTCCTCGCTCTCTTCCTCCGCAACTGTCTCGTCCTCTTCCGACGGTGAGACGCTGGGAGACGTGGAGGGAGATGGCGACGGCGTCGCTGTGCTATCCGTTCGCTCAGTTGTTTTGACCAGTTGCACGAGCTCGACGAATGCGTCGCCGGCCTGATGATTATCCTGGAGCGCCAGGGCAAGCCGGAGCCTCGCCCCAAGCGCGAAAGTGCTCTTGGGAAAACTCTTCAAGAGCGTCTGATAAGTCTCGATCGCTTCCGCCGGTTTCTTGGAGCGCTCGAACGCGATGGCGCGGACGAGCAACAAATCGTCGCTTTGCTGGAGCTGCTCGGGCGAAAGGTTTGTTAATTGCAAAGCCTGCGCTTGATTCCCGGCCGCGCTCGCAGCCTGCGAGAGCAACGCGAGATAACGCGGCTGCCAATCGCCCGTCTTGTAGAGGTCCTTCTGTTGCGCGACCGCCGCCGCGATTTTCGGCAGGACTGTGCGTCGCCATTTCTTCACGGCAGCGGGTTGGTCGAATTTGCCATCGTAATTGTCCGCTTCCGGCGCGCTCAACACAAGATAGGCGAACCCCATTGCGATCCGCGGATGCCGAGCGACCAATGCATAGGCGGCGGGCGCTTCCGGTTTCGCGGCGATAAGGACGAGACATTCCTCGCACATGAAGACCGCGGATTTCAGGGTTTCGGGATGTCCGGGGGTCTCGGCTTGCGCGATGTAAAAATCGAGCGCCTTCAGGTAATTGCCGCTGTCGAAGGCAAGCGCGCCGAGCCAGCCGAGCGCATCCGCATCGAATCGTCCGTGCGGATAAGCGGTTCGGAATCGCTCAAAAAGAACTTCCGCGTCGCGGCGAAGCTTTGCCCGTTTGCGGTCGTTCTCCGCGTTACTCGAATCATACGGATCGCGGCCTTTGCGCGAATCGAAAAACGAACAGCGCGCCAGGAGGAACTGCGCGGCCTCCGCTCGCGGATGCTTTGGGAATTCCTTCATCACGCGCTCGAACCACGGCCGGCATTCCTCGCGGTCGTTGTGGGAGTAGGTCAACGCGCCGCTCAGGAAAAGGAAGTGCGCGCGCAACGGCCCCGTCGCCTTTTTCGTTTTGTCGGCCAATTCGGCTGCGGCGGCGGGCGGAGCGGCGGGTACTTCTTCCTCGTCGAAGCGATTTCGCTTTTCCGGCGCGAATCCAAAATAATCGCGGTGTTCGACGCGCCATTTAATGTAATCGGCAGCGGCGGCGCGGTCGCTCGCGGAGGCGACGAGCACATCGCGGACGTCGTGGAGCAAGTTGCACCACGACTTGGCGGCATCGTAGTGACGGCGGGCCTGCGCGAGCAAGTCGTCGGCTGCTTTTACCAGCGCGGCAGGTGACTCAGTGCGCAAGCGGTCCGCGATTGCGTTGACCTCACGTGCGAAGTCAGGCGGCGCGCCGGGCCTTGCTAACTCGGGCGACGTTTCGAGGAAAATTTCGCCCAGCGATTTTCCCGGCAGGAAATCGAGCGATTCACCCAAAGTTAAGGGCGGCTGGTCGAATTCGTCGCCGCCCGTGGCATAAGCGGCGAACGGCGCGAGAAAGATCGCACCGACGGCGAGAAAAAAAAGGGTTCTGGTTCTCATGGTTGAAGCGGCTGCCACCGCGATTGCGGAGCGAAGTTTATGATGCGCCAGTGAGCTTGCGAAAAGTCCGCCGCGGGCGCGAGGCGAATCGTTCCAGTCCGCAACCGGTCGTGGGCGCGCAGATGGCTAAACCAAAAACTGAGCCGGGTTGCGAGTGGAATCGCCATGGGCCGGCCGTCGGCATCTCCGGTGAGGCGCCAGAAGTCGCCGTCGCTCGCATCGCGAAAAATCGCAGCGGACCCTTCAATTTGCAGGGCGTAACCGCGCTCGTTTGCCTCGGCTGAAAACATAAGGTCGGCATCGCTGTCATTCACCAGCTCGATCTCCGACGTATCTGGATTAACGCGGACCGACAGTCGCGGCGCGGCATCGAGGTGTCCGATCTGTCGCAGCGACCAACCGCTCGGATCCGTCGAATCGGGAAAGCGGAAGAATACCACGCCGCGCGCCGTAGTTTGTCGCGCAGCGGCAACCGCTTGAACGAGCGCCGCGCGGTCCGGCACGCGGGTCGTGACCAATTGTCCGCCGCGAACCGCCGCATCTTCCACTCGCGTGTCGCGTTTGGCGCGCAGGGTCGTGACCCCGAGTTTCGTAGGCGCCGCGATGTCGAGAGCAGAATTGAAACAGATATCGTCCCAATTCCACGCCCGCACATGTCCGCGCGATTTGCCTTCCGCGTCGAACACAGTCGCTCGCGCGAACACCGGCAATCCCACCCGCCACACGATCCGGCTCTTGTTCCATTCCGCCAGGTAGCGATCGATTTTCTCCGGGACGATCAATGGCAGCGGCGAAGCGCCTTTCCGGTCCGGCTCGAAATCGTAGAGCATTACGAGCAGCTCGTCGGCGGCGCCACCCAGCTCGTGCGCCGCGTAATGCGCCCAGTGCGGCAAGGCCGTGATGCTCAAGCGCGGCACTACCTTGTGCAACTGTTTCAATGTCGCCGCGTAGTCAGCGATCAATCGATCCGGCGCGTCGTAATCGATCTGCAATTCATCCGCGCCGCGGGCTGCCTGCGCCAAGGCCGTGATGAGGGACGCATTCGCCTCCGTTGAAAACGGCGTGCGCTCCCGGGATTCCAAACGCACGACCGGGAGAAAGCGCAGTTCCGGCACGTTGGCGGGCAGCTCAAAGCGACCATTCCAACGCCACGTTGCACCCTCTTCGACTAATTCACCGATCTGCCAGTAAACCCTGCGGACGCCCTGCTCTTTAAGTTCTTCGACCTCGCTCGAATTGGGCGGTTCATTGCGTTGCCATGCCCAATATCCGGTCTCTGATCCAGAGACGATCCCGCCACCTGAAATCAGAAAAAGCAGCGCAAGGCAGAACTTCATGAAGTCCTGCGGAGCGATCAAACGTCCGGGCTATCGGTCGTGGCTCCGAATCCCTTGAGCTTAAACAACGAAACCTTTTGATCGATCTCATCCAAAATCCAGCTGTCGCCAGACCGAATGAACTTCCACAGCTCGCTAAATTTCTCGCCGCTCCGTGATCCCGACACCATCGCGTTATTGGTGTCGTTGATCGTGTAATCAATCATCGACCCCTTGAGGCAAACCCAAAAGCGGTCCTTCTTGTTATCACTAAAATCCTCGACGTCGACAATGTCTGTCTCAGTCAGGTTAATGTTTTCCAGCATGTTCTTCCGATGCTGCGCAATCATCTGATCGGTTTGTAACTTGTGCTTCTCGAAGATCGCGCTGCTCATGCAGTCTTTCGCAAGGTTCTGATCCCGGGCCATCCAGGCTTGTTGCACTTTAAAGAACACTTGCTCGACTCGATGCTTGATCGAATCGAGGTCCCAGGCCGGATCCTGCTTCTCCAGTCGCGCCAGGAGATCATTACACGCCTGGCTCTTCTTCCTTACCTGGTAGGTGACAATCGCCGAATAAATAAGGAAGATCGGAAGCATCACGAGATTCAGCCAGCTCCCCTTGCCGTGTCCACCGCCGCCGCCTGCTCGAGCGAGGGCAACCTCAGGAGCAAGTAAAAGTAATGTCGTAATGATGATCCAGGCCGGGCCGAGGCGATTGTGCGAGGTTGTCATCTTCTATATCAACCTGGCTTAACCTGAACCGGTTTGCCGTCCAACCCGATGAAGGTCTTCGATGTCTGCTTGCCGTGCTCGTCGTAGGTCGCTTCCCACCCGTGGTAGCCGTCCTTCAGTAAGACAGGCTCGTTGTTCAACCCGTGATAAGTCTGCCGAATAATGTTACCCCGGCCATCATAAGCGAACTTGACGGTCACGTAACCCGTCGACAGCGCCGCTGGCTTTCCGTCGAGGCCCAGGTAGGTCGTCGAAATCTCGTTGCCCCGTTCGTCGTAGCGTGATTGCCACCCGTGATATCCATTCTTGTGCACGACCGGTTCGCCATCGATACCGAAAAACGCGGCCTTACTTAATCTTCCCCTGATATCGTAGTCGGCCTTCATGATGGCAAAGCCGAGAGCCCGCATAATAGGTTTGCTATCGAGGCCAATGAAGGTGCGGACTAACTCGTTCCCGCGTCCGTCGTATTCCGATCGCCACCCGTGGTAACCTTCCTTGTGAAGCACGGGTTCGTCGTTCACACCGTAGTAGCTCGTTTCGGTAGCTTTCCCGTAATCGTCGAAGGTGGCCTTCATGATCGCGTAGCCGTCTGACGTCAAAGTCGGCTTCCCATTCGTGCCGATAAAGGTGGTCGCGGTTTCGTTGCCACGGTCGTCATAGGTCGACTGCCAGCCGTGATAAGACTCCTTGTAGAGCGCCGCGTCGTTCTTCACCCCGAAATAGGTGACCTCGGTGACGTTGCCATGAATGTCGTAGATCCATTTTACTTTCGCGTAGCCGTCAGGCATTCGAATCGGCCTGTCGTCTAGACCTACGTAGATTTTTTGAATGCGGTGACCGCGCTCGTCATATTTTGATTCCCAGCCGTGGTGGCCATCCTTGTGCAAGACCGGCTCGTCGTTCACGCCGAACAAACCCATTTTCTTCTCCCGACCGCCCGCGTCGAATTCCGACTTCATGGTGGCGAAACCCGCGGTGAGCAGGACAGGTTTCTCGTCGCGCCCGACGTAAGTAATAACTGTGCGGTTACCCCGATCGTCGTATTGCGCGTCCCACCCGTGATTGCCGTCCTTGTGAAGGAACGGCTCGTCGCTCGGACCCCAATATCGTTTGCGGGTGACCTTGCCGCGTCCGTCGAAAATATTGACTACGCGATGGATGCCTGACTCGCGTTCCAAGGTCGGCTTGTCATTGGCGTCGAAATAGGATTCTTCCAGCTCGTTCCCGTCGGAATCGTACTTCCGCTTAACGATCGCGTACCCAGTCGTGATCACCACTGGTTTGCCATCGACACCGATGAAGGTTGTCAGGGTCTCGTTACCGCGTTCGTCGTAGACCGATTCCCAGGCATGGTTTCCATCCTTGTGCAGCAAAGGCTCGCCGTTCACTCCGTGATAGCTCTGGCGCGTCTTCCTTCCCTTGCCATCATACGTGGAGGTAATCGAAGCGTACCCGCTGGAGACGAGTGTCGGTTTACCATCCAGGCCAAGGTAGGTGGTCGCGACCGTGTTTCCGCGTTCGTCATATTGCAACGCCCACGCGTGGTTGCCATCGCGATGCAAGACCGGCTCGTTCTTAACGCCGTGATAGGTCATCCGGGTAACCTTGCCCTGGCCGTTGTAGATCGAGCGGAAAATGGCGACACCGCTTCCGAGCAGCGTCGGCTTACCATCGAGACCGACATAGGTCGTCGCGACCTGGTTGCCGCTATCGTCGTATTCGGCTTCCATCCCGTGATAGCCATCCTTATGGAGGACGGGTTCGCCCTTGGCGCCGAAGTAGGTGGTGCGCGTTGAGCGTCCCAGCGAGTCGTACTCGTTCTTGGAAACATACCACCCGTCCTTGACCGGCATCGGTTTTAGGTCGGGACCGATTGAGCGCACTTCGGTCATCCAACCTTTGTCGTTGTAATTGATGACCAATCCGCAGTTGCCCGCGTTATCGATCATGTTCTGCCCATCGGCGTCCAGCGAAAGGACCTGGATGACCTGTCCGCGAGAGTTATGACCAATGCCTTGCCCGAACGCGCCATCAGGTCCCGCAGCCGGAAGGTTCTTACCATCCCGATAAGTTATGCGATCTTCCCAGCCGTCGTTGTCGTAATGAATGGACACGTATTCCGCCTGGGAACTGCGTTGTAACTGCGGGAATCCATCGGGGCCGACAAAACGAGCCAGCCGCGTCGACGACGGGCCCGAACCTGGGGGCGAATAAATGAACCCAAAGACCATGTGGCCGTCGCGATCCAGAGCGCGTTCGTAAATGATTTCGCCGTTCGCGTTCGAGACGAACTCCCATTGGCAGACCGTCTGGAGACCTAGCCGCTCGGCGCGGGCCTGGGATTGTCCGCTCTCGCCATCGCCCGCATCCGAATCGCGTTTCCAGAGGTAAGTCCCGACGTTGTGATTCGTCGTGGGTTTCAAACGCGAATCGACCGCGACCATTCGAAACGCGGGCTTCCAGTGGAACCGCCACCCTTGGCGGGTGATTCCCTTCCGAACTAGCTCGAACGAGACGGGGTGATGGCGCGCGTCCGCTTCGGAAATAGGAATAGCGCCGAAGGGGAAGCCATTCTGTTTCGTGAACTCGGCGTAGTAGGACTTGTGTTCCTGGACAAAGAGGTAGTAACCGCCCCAGACCGTGGCCAGCAAAGCGACCGCAAGAGCGCAAGCTACGGCCAGGGTAAGGCGTTGCTTGCGGCGCTGGGCTACCTGTTCCGCCCGGAGACGCTCCGCCTGCGCCATGGCCTCGCGAGTAAGGCGGGAGTCCCGGCTGGCTTTGATAACCGGAACAAGAACATCATGGGTAAGCTCGACCCGGCGGGTGTGATGCCGATCTTCGTAGGCCAGTAGCCGGCGATTCACCAATTCGTTGAGAACCGGAAGCGTAACGTCGGGCCGCGTGAGCGCGTCATCCAAGGCAGCGCTGTTGCGGTGACCGCTCGCGGTCAGCAGTTCGTCTTCAATGAAGAGGCGAACGTTCGGGGGAAAATCAGCCAGCGTTCTAAGGTAGAAGTCTTCAAAGATCTTGTGCTGCTCCACGTCGAGCAGGTCGGGCGTGATCTTTGCATCCGGGCCTCGGGCGAGCCGGCGTTCGTTCAATTCGCGCAACACCAGACTGAGCAACGCCGGCGCGACCGTCATCTCCTCCGCGTCCGGATCGCCGCCGGCTACGTAACGCACGATTCGGTCTTCGACGCCGGGTGCCAGTAAGGGCGCGCCGAGCGCGATTACCTGTCGTGCCTGCTTTTCGCCCATCGGCAAAAGGCGGAGCCGATTCTGGCCGAGGGCGCGGAAATGCGAGCGAACGCGATCGAGGTCCGCAAGATAATCTTCGCGCATCGCAAGCAGCACCTTTAACGGCGCGGGCTTGAAGTTGAATCCTTTCACCCGCGAAGGATCGTCGCGCAGCGCGGCGGGCGGCCGGTTCTCGACCAGGTCGGCGAACTCCATGATGAACGCGCCGGCCTGCGACGCGCGCGCCGGCGTTTCCCGGCCCAGGGTGAAAAATTCCTCGAACTGATCGAAGGCGAGGAAAGGCTTGACGAGATCGTTACGCGCGCTCCAAAAATTATTCCCTTCGCGATGGAAATATTCCCACAACGTCTCGTTAGGCCGAGGCAACGGCGCTTCGACGCGCGCATTCCTGGCCGCGGCGCCAATCGCGTCCATGATTTGGTATGCGAGCGGCCGCGACCCTTCCAGGTAATCGAGCCGAATCGGAACTGGCAACACGTTCTCATCACGCAACGCCGGGAAAAGCCCGGCCTGGACCAGCGACGTTTTTCCCAGACCGGAAACGCCGTAAAGCAAGGTCAGCGTGTCGCGCCGGACCAGCCGGAGCAGGTCTTCGATCTCATCCGCCCGACCGGCGAAGAATCCGCGATCGCCCTCGGTGAAAGACGCGAGCCCGATCCACGGGTGTTGCGCGTCGGCGCGCTCGGCTCCCGGATCGTTCATTGGGCGGCGGCCTTCAGGCGACGTTCGCGAACGATATCGGTCAGCGCTTTGATGAATTCGGGCTTCGCGTCGCCGCCCTCGGCCCGCGTGTAATGGAACTCGCGAAAACCGCTGAAGCTGACCGCGTTCTCCGGCGTGTCGTCGATGATGACCGGATGAATCAAGCGCGCCGTTGCGCGGTCCATGTCGCGCAACCGCTCCAGGGCGCGGTTCCATTCCCGAATGAAAATGCCTTCATCGCGCTTGTTCGTGTTGGCCGAAATGACCGGCACAAACACATCGCAGCTCGCGATATTTTGTTCGATGACCGGCCACCACGGATCGCCCGAGCCGAGCCGGCCTTTGTCGAACCAGACGTCGAGCCCGGCATTGCCAAGACTGCTTTGCAGGCGCTCAACCGATTGGAGGTCCTGGCTCGCGTAACTCACAAAAACGGCAGGCGGTTTCTGCGCGACAAATGATGCGTGCACTTCGGTCGTCGCCGGTTTCTCAGCGAACGCGGCCCATTTCTCCGCGAGCTGATCGACAAATTCGATCGGGTTCGCGACCCCGAACGACTTCGTTTGCGGGCTGAAGTTCTCCAGGAAATCGCGCAGATGCGAATCCGCCACGACGGCTCCGTCCGCGACGAATTCGCGCGCTTCGTTACCGCTGTAGAGTCGCTCGCGCCGGCTTAGCCGGACGAAAAACCGCGCGAGCCAATCGGGATGCGCGTTGCCGATCAGAAGCAGGCGCTTGGTCCGCAACTCGTCGAAGAGATTCGCGAGCCGGCCCGACATCGATTCCTCATGCAGCTTCCAGATGAACTCGAGCGTCTCTTCATCGATGAGGGCGCTGTCCGGGATCCCCGAGATTTTGCCGAACAGATGAAAGACGACGCGATGCGGCGAGCGCGCGTAATCACGCGGGATGTCGCAGAGGGCCGAATTCGGCGCGTAGGCAAACACGTGATCCCCCCGCGCCCCGATTGCCTTGGCCAGAAACGAATCGACTGTTGTACTCACGAACAAACGCAACGGCTCGATCGTCGCGAGCTTCCGTAACGGTTCGGGAATCGGAGTTTGCCCTTGGATCTCGGCGAGAATCTCGAACGTTTTGACGTTTACATCGTCGCGAGAATTTCGGCGGCTCGCGTTGAGATAAGCCGCGACCACCTGGTCGATGCTCGAGCAGGGCCCGCAATCCTCCACTTCCAGCTCGCGGGCCAGACGCTGGGCGAGGTATTCGTAAAGCAGCTGCGATTTTCCCTCGATCTCGACCCGGAGCAGATCGCGGCCGACGATCGGAATCACGACGCCCTTGGCAATGGATTGGAGCAGCTTGCTCCACTGTTTTGAATCGTCGTTCACTGTCTCCCTCTTGATCTTGCTCTTACTGTTACTGTTGCTCCTTCATTCCCGAATGGCGCGAGATTGTCAGGAACGGGAATTTTTCGCAACGTTGTAGCGACGGCGCTCTGTTGCCGTAACAAGCGTATACCCGGGCGAAGCGTTTTTACGCCGACAGAGCGGCGTCGCTACAACAGCACGGCAGACACGCTTTCCTGTTGCATTCCGCGGCCGGAATCGCTCTCCTCGCGCAAGCGCAAGAATCCGCCGCCAGCCGAATTCATTCATAACCGGACGCCGACCATGGACCCACAAACTCCGCCGAACCAACTCCTCGCCGTGGACGAAAAACGCCGGCCTGAACTCACGATCCGCGGCCTGATTGTGGGCGTGATCATCACGCTCGTCTTCACCGCCGCGAATGTTTACTTCGGACTCAAAGCCGGCCTGACCTTTTCGACTTCGATTCCGGCCGCCGTCATTTCGATGGCGATTCTGCGCACTTTCAAAAACGCGACCGTCCAGGAAAACAACATCGTCCAGACCGTCGCCTCCGCCGCCGGCACGCTTTCATCGATCATTTTCGTTTTGCCAGGACTGATCATGATCGGCTGGTGGACAGAGTTTCCCTTCTGGATCTCGTTTTTGATTTGCGCGCTCGGCGGAATTCTCGGCGTGATGTACTCGATCCCGCTCCGCCGCGCTCTGGTCACGAACTCCGACCTGCCCTATCCGGAAGGGGTCGCCTGCGCCGAAATGCTGAAAGTCGGCAGCGGCGACAAGGCGAGTGCGTCTGAGGTCGAGCAGGGTCGCGCGGGACTTCTCGCAGTGCTCTGGGGATCAATTGTGTCCGCGGTGTTCGCCATCATCGTCGCGACCCAAGTATTCGCGGCGGATGTTGCCCAGACTTTTCGGATCCGGCGCGACTCAGTCAGCGGTTACGATTTCAATCTTTCGTTTGCGCTCTTTGGCGTCGGCCATCTTGTCGGGTTGTCGGTTGGCATTGCCATGCTTATTGGCGCCTTCATCGGCTGGGGCTGGGGTGTGCCCTATTATTCGCAGTTCGCGACAGACTTGATCCACTCCGGGGCTGCGCGACCGCAAACAGCGGCATTCGAGGCGCTCGTCAAGGCCGTGAACTCCGGTAGCGTCGCGGGGATCGCAAACGGGACCTGGAGCAATTATGTCCGCTATGTCGGCGCGGGCGCGATTGGCATTTCGGCCATCTGGACATTGCTGAAGCTGGTAAAGCCTGTCGTCAGCGGGCTGGCCAGCGCCATGGCCGCGAACCGCGCGCGAAAAGCAGGCCAGAGCGCCACCTTGCCGATCACCGAGCGGGACATTCCGATCGGCATTGTCGGTCTGGTCACACTGGTTTGCATGCTGCCCATAGGCTGGGTTCTCGGCCATTTTGCGAACACCGGCGGACTCGGCGCGCATATGACCACGCTCGTCATCGGCAGCGTGGCTTATGTCTTTCTCATGAGCTTTTTCGTTTCGGTCGTTTGCGGTTACATGGCGGGACTCATCGGTTCCTCTAATAGCCCACTCTCGGGTGTTGGCATTCTTGTCGTGATCGGCGCCGCCTTACTCATCGTATTCGGTGTGAAGCCGCACGTTTCGCCAGACGCTTACAAGGCCCTCATCGCCTTCGCCCTTTTCACGACCGCTGTCGTCTTCAACGTCGCGGCGATTGCAAATAACAACCTGCAAGATTTGAAGACCGGCCAGCTCGTCGACGCGACTCCGTGGAAACAGCAGGTGGCTCTCATCATCGGGGTGCTCGCGGGTGCGGTCGTGATTCCGCCCGTGCTCGATCTCGTGAATCACGCCTATGGTTTCGCCGGGGCGCCAGGCTCGGAGTTACGGCCCCACCCCTTGGCCGCGCCCCAGGCCGGTCTAATCTCCTCGCTCGCCCAAGGCGTCATCGTCGCGAACATCGATTGGAGCCTCATCCGCATCGGCGCCATCATTGGCGTCGTAATTATCGCGCTGAACGAATTTCTCTCGCGCTCCACCAAACACATGAGTCTTCCTCCGCTAGCCGTCGGCCTCGGGATTTATCTGCCAACCCAGAGCACGCTCATGATTGTCGTGGGCGCGATCGCCGGTTGGATGTATGACCGCCGCGCCAACCGAACAGCCAACCCGGAAGCCACCAAACAACTGGGCGTATTATTGGCCTCAGGTCTCATCGTCGGCGAAAGCGTAGTTCTCATCGTGATTACCGCGATCGTAGCCTTCTCGAGTATATCGCTGGCGTTGGTCGGCCCCGGCTTCGAAACCGCCGCCATTATTATTGGCGGCCTCGCCTTTGCCCTGATCGGATTCCTGATGTACCGCTGGATCCTGCGGATGGGTAATCGCGCGCCTACAGCCGGCCTTTAGCGATACCTGCGCTTTGGAACTGATGTTCCAACCTGACCGATCGCGGCGACCGTAGTATCGCCCGACTGTTGCACGTCCCGCCACGGGTTTCGGCTGGACAGCCGGTTCTTCAAAATTCTAACGTCGCCGCGGAAACAAACGAACCCCTTGTTATGCATCCCCCGGCCACAGTCATTCCCGAAACCAGCGAGCCGAGTTGGCGGACAGGAAATGCGCCGCTTGCAGTCGCTTTCATCGCAACTGCCGCCACCTTCATCGGCCTTTTCGCTATTGCAGCTTTTTTGGACCGTATTCTCTGGTCGGCGGGATTCGCGGTCTTCATCTTTCTGGCTGTTCGGCAAGCGGGCGGACGCTCGCAGGCGGGCGTTCCGGAAACGTCCAGAGTACGGAGTGTCGCGCCTAGCCCGGGGGAATTGTTGCTGGCCACCGTTGGCTCAGTCTTGCCTATTGCTACCGGAGGGATACTCGGTTTCGGACTCTATGGGCTGATCTACTGGCTGACCCGGGGGATCGTCTGGCTCCTCAATGTGTGCGGGCTTGCGGTTGCGCCTCACGCGAACGCGATCGCCTTCTATCCGACAATTTTTTTTCTCGCCGTGTTCGGCTTGGGGTTTGTCGTCACGCTGGTTCGCGGACTCCAACAGACTCTCTACCCCGAAACGATCGATGGCCGCTCAGCCTTTTATCCGCTGGTCGCGCAAGGACCGCTTAAAGTAACGATACGCGTCTTGGCAGTGGCAGTGCCGCTCCTTCTTCTGGTGCTACTGTTCGCGCTAGGAATACGAGCCACCTGGATATATATCGCCCTCCAATTGTTCTTAGTTTATGGCTCCGCGCCCACCTGGCAGGGAGTGACCCGAACTCAGACGCCAACGTTATCGCCCCAAATCGAAGAAGGAGTGGCGAAACTCTTCCGGGCCTGCGGCTGGGAAGTATTAGTAACGCCGAAAAGCCCGGCTACGGATGATTTCAGCGCTCTCCTCTCGGTCATTGATTTGATTGCGGAAGGACCGCAAGGTGCGTTTGCGGTCGAGATCTGCGCAGCAGGGGCAGAAGATTCGGAACGAGCTGATATTGCGCAAGCTTCGAATCTCCAAACAACCGCGTGGAGATTATCTGATTACAGAGTTCAGCTCGGCATTCACGCCGAGACGGTGCGCCCGGCGCTGGTTCTAGTAGGGCGAACGGCCGGCCCTCATCTGGAATCGTTCTCGGCCAGGAGCGACATACCCATTATCCAGATCCCGGCGGAGATACTCCAGAAAATCGAGTCCGGCGATTCCAATGTCCTGGGGCCGATCGCAGCTCAACTGTTAGATCCATTAATCGCTGATGGCCGTGACTGGTCTTCGCGAAACCTGCCTGGCGCTGCCGCGCAGACAACATGAGCGCCGCCCTTTCAAAGGTTATTCAGTTCACGGATGCCGTCTCTGGCTTGGTACCTTCGAGCCCCGTGGCTCGCATCGAGCCTACCCCCGATCCGATGGCAGTCCTGGTCGATTTACGTCTGCCTTCCAATATCCTGGAAACACTCGCTCCCATCCTCCAAGGCCTGGGCTTCTCCTGGGACGAAGTTACTTTGACCGATAATGTCGGTTTCAACGACCAACGAAAAATCACGCGCTGCCGGCTCAATGACGCGCTCGAATGTTTTCTAGCCTATATCCCGTCCTGGATTCTTGAGCGAAATACCAAGGCCGATAATGCTGCGGTAGATTTCTTGCGACATTCCTTCGACGCGGGAGGGCGCATCTACATTGTCTCCGAAGGCGTGCAGTCATTAAAGATTGCCTTTATTGGAACATTCCAGAGTTGGCGGCAGCAGTCGCAGATCACTGCTCACCTGCTTCCCTGGAATCTCTTGCAAGAGTTAAAAGACGCAATGGCCGCCGGCCAGGCCCTCTTGCCCCTGCAACGCACCAATTTCCTGAAGATCGTCTTCAAGCTCGATCAGCCCGGCATCGGCGGCGGTCCCGCAGTGGCGGCCACTCTCAACGACGCGGAACGGAAAGAGTTCGCCGCCATCCTGGCAAAACAGGCGTCCGGTTATGCCTTGGGACCTAAAAGTTATTATAGCGACCTGCTCAGGACCAGTAACCTTCCGCAACAATGGGAGGACCAGCGCATCGCCGCGCTCGGCGGATTACCGGAGGCGGATGCCGCCGCGCTCGTGCAGTGGGCAATCAACACGGGAAGGAATACGAAGGAGGGACGCCAGTTCTACACAGTGCTCGCCGAGTTCGTCGGGCGCATGATGGAAACCGTGGGATTGGAAGATCAGAAGACCCTGATGCGCTGGGTCCTGACAAAGCCGCTCATCTTCGACGATGCCGCCAGAAAAGCGCTCCGTCAGAAATTTCCCGTAGACATAACGTGAAACAACAAGACAAAGACCGGCTGAAACAGGTCTTGATCAAGCAAGCGGTCGGCGCGCCGCCGGCGTTAGGCCCGGCGGGCTATTTTCGAAACCTCGTCACGCAATCGAATCTGCCGCCGCCATGGATCGCTGCCCGCCTAACCTGGAGCGGCGTTCCTTCGGCAGATGCTGTCGATTTGATTAACTGGGCGCTCGGCCAGGGGACGAATCCCGAAGATCCGCGCTACCAGACCCTCGGAACCTTGTTACAACCTACTCTCGAGAATCTCGGTCTCGAAGATCAGCGCACCGTGGCGGCCATCATCGTAGGTCACGGTCTTTATAAAGATAAAAAGCTTACTGAAGAACTAGCGTCCCGTTATCAGGTCCCGCTCCCGGCGACGAAGGATGTCGCAGTTGTCGAGACGGGGCCCGCTTTCGCCTGGCGCGGGCCCCAGGACGACCTCGAGCTCCAAAGCTGGCTGCAACCGGCCCCCGATTTCTTTGACGTTGGTTTTCTCAAGCGCGGGATTGAGCGGGCCTCCGGCATCTGTCGCATTGAACTCAAGGACGGACGCAAAGGTACCGGGTTCCTGGTCGGCCCCGATCTTTTGCTTACCAACTATCATGTTTTCAAGATGAATGAGGGCGATGACCTTCAGAACAACATTGCCCAGGCGACGTTTCGTTTTGGCGCGTTGACCGCTTCGGGTGGTGATGAAGCGAAAGGCAATCCCGTTGGTGCGGCAACGAAGGAGCCGCTTAGCGCCAGTCCAGTAGCACAATTAGACTATGTTTTATTGCGGCTTGAATCGGCCGTAACAAAAATCGAAGGAATCAGTGCGCTCCCCTTCGAATTGGGTAAGCCGACCCTTCATTCCGGTCTGAATATTTTGCAGCATCCCGGCGGCAAGGCCATGATGATCGCGCTTAGCGCCAACGGCGTGACCGGGGTATACGACGACTCCGGTTTGTTCCAGTACGTCACGAGTGCGGCAGGCGGATCGAGCGGTTCCCCCTGCTTCAATGATGATTGGAACGTCGTCGGTATTCACCACGCCGAACGCTCGCGAATGTTCGGGGCGATTCGGGAAGGCATCTTGTTCGCGTCCATCCACAAGGCCATCAGTCAATTCTTACCCAACCCCTAACTCAGAAACCCACACCAGAAAGAAACACCATGCCACGTCGAATCATCACTACTGCCCCCCAAGCTACGGGCAGCCAAGCCGTCGATACCTACACCGACAAAATCATAAAATATATTCCAGCGGATGTTGTCGCCGCCTGGGTCGCAGCCTCCGGAATCATAGCGGGCGCAGCCGCCACCTTCCCAAAGAACACGGCGCTATGGGCCTGTTTTGCTTTCGGAGTCGTCGTGACGCCACTCTGGACCTTGCGCCAGACTCGGGCTCCCGGATTACCTCCGGCTTACAAACAAGCGGTTGTCTCCACGTTCGCCTTCATCGTATGGGTTTTCGCGCTTGGCGGGCCCTTTCTGTCGCTCGGCTTTTATAACGCGATTTGGGGCTCGCTGCTTCTGATCGGCTTTACGTTGATCGTCGGTTTGTACGACCCCGATTGATCCCTGGGGATCGCAGCGCTGAAGCGGAATTGACTCTGCCGAAAGAAGTCATTTCCGCGCCGCAGCGTTCACACTCTCGCCGTCTCCCACGCCATGAACGTGTCGAGATCGGCGCGAACGGATTTCAGCGCGAGGCTGATCACAAAGGCGTCATCGATGTGCCCGAGGACCGGCACCCAATCCGGAATCACATCGAACGGCGACACGAAGTAAAGAATCGCCGCGACGATGATGAGTAAATTCGCTTCGGAAATATCACGATACTCGGCTCGGTGATAGTCGCGGATCAATCGGATCATTGCCATTAGGTACGGCCATGTTTCCGCAAACGGTCCGCGAGGAATAATGCCAATCTTCCCGACCGCATCTTCGATCAGCTTGTGAAGCCGCTGCGGATCGCGCGCGACCGCCGTTGCATCAATCGCCGCCCGCCGAAACGCCGTGCTCTGCGTGATTTCATCCCCGCGGGGCAACGCTGATTTCTTTCGCGAACGAGGCGACGCGGACGGCTTCGATTTTTTCATGGGACGAGTGCGACGTTATCGCCACGTCCCATCGATCACAACGCCAAAGCACCATCGGAAATTCCTTGTCTCGGCGACATTTCTCCTTGGAACATCACGCCATGACCTCGAATCCATCGCCTGCCGCCAATCAACGGTGGACGTTTCTCCGCGACGTTGTCGTTTTTCAGATCAAACTTCTCCTCGATAATCTCCGCGACCTGGTCCTGATGCCGGTCGCGCTCGGCGCGGCCGTGATCGATCTGCTTTACCGCGGCGAACGCGAAGGGGCGCTATTTTACAAGGTATTACGCTGGGGTTTGCACAGTGAAGAAGTGATCGATGTTTACAGCGCGATCGAGCATCACGATCCAGGGCGATTCAAAGTCAGCGAGGCTTTTACCGTCGATGGTGTCATCGCGCGTCTGGAAAATGTCGTCACGCGTGAGGTCGAGAAAGGCGGCACCGCTGCCACGATCAAGACAGCAATGGACCGCGCGATCGATCAGTTGCATTCCGAAACCGGAAGCGCCCGCGACGCTGTGGTTCGCACGGCCGGCAAGCTCCGGGAAAAACTTGGCCGGGAAGAAGGCGGCGTTTAATGGCGGTGCTCGGCTTGGTAATCGTTCACGACCATGCAAGCGTGAATGACGCCGGGCACCCAGCCTAGCAACGTCAGCAAGAGGCTGAGGACGAAACTGAGGAGCCGGCCCGTCATAAGCACGGCGATCGGGGGAAAGACGACGCAAAAAAAGTAGCGGAGCGATTTCACCGGAATGATCCCCAGGGCCAAACGCTCGCGTGATCGGCGATCGGCGGCAATTAACGACGCGATCGGCTGACGGCGGGATCGACTCTCTCCAGGGCCGGGCCGGTTTGCGCCTCACCCGTGCTCTGCAATTCATCCTGCGAATAGGTTCGCCGCGATGGATTAGTTTGCGCGGTCGTGGTGGTAGCGGTCGTGTCGGAAGTAGTGCAACCGGCCAGGGCCAAACTGCCCAACGCCAGGGCTGCAAAAAAAGTGCGCGTTCTCATAAAAAACAATACGGCCGCTCCCGGTCCTTCGCATGCATTTTTTTGGTAACACGGAGCGCGCCCGGCGCTGATTCAGGGACCGAGAGCGACGATTCAGCGGAATATCACGCCCCTACATCGGCGCTAAACCCACGCCGCCAGATAAAGTAAACCGGGATTCCAGTGAGCACGAGAAGGTAGCCGATCCCGGAAGTAGTCGGCGCGAGATATGCCAGGTCGACGATGAGGAAGGCGGCGAGCGCCACGGATAAAATTGGCACGAGCGGGTAGCCCCAGGTGCGATACGGGCGTTCCGCCTCCGGACGTTTTCTTCGCAGAACCATGACCGCAACCACGAGGAGGACGTAAAAGACAAGATCGGCTGAAACGATGTATTCCAGGAGCTGGGTGTAAACGTTGCCGTAATTGGTGGCACCGGTAGCGGGATCAGTGTTCACGGTGCGCGGCAGCGTGAGGAACACAGTCCAAATGGCCTGCGCAACGAGCGCGGCGGCGGGAACATTATGGCGGCTGATCGCAGCGGTGCGACGGAAGAACAATCGATCGCGGGCCATGGCGTAATAGACGCGGGCGCCGGCCAGAATGAGTCCGTTGTTGCAGCCGAAGGTCGAGATCATGATCGCGGCGGCCATGGCGAGCGCGCCGGGCCGGCCGAAGATGGAATTCATCACCGCGACGGCGACGCGGTTCTGCGGCGCGTGCTGGATTTCCGCGAGCGGCAACACCGCGACGTAGGCGAGGTTGGCGAGAACGTAGAAAACCACGACGAGAGCACAGCCACCGAGCAGCGCGCGAGCGAGATTGCGGCCCGGATCGCGCACTTCGCTGCCGATGAAGGTAACGTTCGTCCACGCCGTCTGCGCAAAGAGCGGGCCGACCATGGCCTTGCCGAAAAGCAAAACAAGCGCGAGCGCGCCCACGGCAGTCAGGCCCGGTTGTGCGCCCTGCGGCGTCCAGCCATTGGCCAACGAGTTCCACCAATCGCTCGATCGCGCGGCGCTGCCGGGTTTCCAGCCTAACGACAACCCAATCACGATGACCGCAAGTAACGCCGCCGTCTTGGCGAACGTGAACGTGTTCTGGACGAACTTGGCGGTCTCGAGTCCGCGCGTGTTCGTCCAGGTAAGAAGTACGATCAACGCGATCGCGACTAGTTGTTCGTAGGAAAGACTAACCGCGTAACCGCCGAAGAGCCGGATCGGGTTGACGAGATAGTGGTCGGTCGCGATGGCTGGGGCGAAGACGCCGGTGAATTTAGCGAACGCGATCGCGACTGCGGCGATGGTTCCGGTCTGGATAACGAGAAACAGCGTCCAACCGAAAAGAAAACCCACGGCCGGCCCGTACGCTTCGCGCAAAAAAACGTAGACACCGCCGGCACGCGGCATCATGGCCGCCAGCTCCGAGCAGCAGAGCGCGCCGGTGATTGTCATGACGCCGGCGACCGCCCAGGCGAGAATCAACCAACCAGGTGCGCCGCTGAGCCGGGATGATTCGGCGGACGTGATGAAAATCCCCGAGCCGATCATCGAGCCGACGACGATCATCGTGGCATCGAGCGGACCGAGCCGGCGAACGAGATGTCCTTCGCTCTGTTCGTGCGCTTCCATCGGGAAGGCTGAATTACAATGGTAGGGCGAGACTCTGTCGAGCCGAACAACGCGTCGCGCCACGCGGCGGCTCGACAGCGTCTCGCCCTACCAATTCAGGGTTCATCGTCAGGAGGAGGTGCCGGAGCGGCGATCAAAACGTCTTCAAGCTCGAGTCGCTTTCGCAATTTTCGCACGAACTCAACCGCCTGTGGATTATAGCCGTGCACGCAGACGGTGCTCGCGGAGATCGGCACATCGGTTCCGTCGACGGCGCGAACTTTCTGCTCGTCGAGCATTCGAATAATCCGCTCCGCCGCTTGAACTGGATCATGAACGAACGCGCGCGAATCGGAGCGCGGCACGAGCGAACCGTCCGGCAGGTAATTGCGATCGGCGAAAACTTCAGAAGCCGTTTGCAACCCAAGCTCCAGAGCCGCCAGATCAAGCTCGCTACCGACCGGCGCAAACAAAAACAGCTTCGGATCAAGCGCGTTTACGGCATTTGCGATCACATCGGCGAGACTGCGATCTCGCGCTGCCATGTTATAGAGCGCGCCGTGGACCTTCACATGGTTCATTCTCCCGCCAGCCGCACGCGCCAGGGCGTAAAACGCGCCGATCTGATAGGCCACGACGGAGTAAACGTCAGCGGGCGGCAGATTCATTTCGGTGCGCCCGAAATTTTCGCGGTCCGGAAAACTGGGATGCGCGCCTAACGATACGCCGCGTTCGAGCGCGGCCTGAATCGTGCCGAACATCGATGAGGCATCGCCGGCATGAAAACCGCAGGCGATATTCGCGGAACTGACAAGGTCGAGGATCTCATTATCGTGCCCGGCGCCTTCGCCGAGATCGGAATTGAGATCGATGACGAGATTCATCGCGCGTGCAGACCGACGCCCGCCCGGAAAAGAGCGAAATCTTTCTCTCGCTCGTGCAACAGCGCCTGAGCTTCAGCGAGCGAGGCTTCCTGAAAACGAACTGTGGCGCCGGGCGAAAGCTGAGCCGCGATCGGCAAGTCCACGGTGATCACGTGCGCGATCTTTGGGTAACCGCCGATGGTTTGGCAATCACCGAGCAAGAGAATCGGCTGGCCGTTTGGCGGAACCTGGAGCGTTCCCGGCGCGACGGCTTCGGAAAGAAGATCGCTCGATTCGGTGCGCTGAAGCTCCGGTCCTTCGAGCCGCACACCCATGCGATCGGAATCTGGCGTGACGTTGAACGCGCTCGATCCAAGCGACTGTTGAGCTTCGCTCCTGAACAGATCCCAATCGATTCCCTTCACAATTCGAAGAGCAATCCGGTCCGGCGCAATCCTCGCCCAAGTCGCCGGCGCCCCCCAAGGAGCAGCGCTTTGAAAGCCTGGCCGTCGCTTCGCGTCCGTTGCAGCCAAACCGCCGTCTGTCTTCTCTCGGCGGTTTGTAAACCGCCGCTCCTTGTCCAGAGAAAGCACATCGCCATCCCGAAGCGCGCGCCCTTCGTGCCCTCCGAACTTCCCGCGCAGATCGGTCGACCGACTGCCGAGAACCAGCGGCACATCGATCCCACCGGAAATCGCAAGCCAGGCGCGACCACCCGAGTTCGGCGCGATCATCGTCAGCTCGTTATCTTTTCCGACAAACCGAATGTGTCCGGGCGCTATGTTTTCTTCGCCGATGCGAACGGAAAACGGCCCGCCGCACCAGGCGACGAGGCGATCGTCTGCAAACGCCAGGCGCACCGTTCCAAAAGTTACTTCGAGTCCAGCCGCGTTTTCTTCATTGCCGACCAGGACATTCGCCACTCGCAAGGAATGCGCGTCCAGCGCCCCGCTGAGCGAAACGCCCGATCGTCGAAACCCGGTCCGACCCAGGTCCTGCACCGAAGTCAGAAAGCCGGCGGAACGAACGGAAATGTTCATCGCATGAGCTGGTCGAATTCTTCCCGCAGAATTTTCCGGAACCGAACGCGGTCGCCGGCTTGAAAGAGCGCGGGCGGATTGCGCTCGACGTCGAAGAAACGCAGCGGCGCGCGTCCAATGATGTTCCAACCGCCCGGCGATTTTCGCGGATAAACTCCGGTTTGGGTTCCACCAATCGCCACCGCGCCAGCCGGAACTTCCTTTCGCGGTGAAGCGCGCCGCGGAGTGGCCAGTTCGGGCGGCAAGCCGCTGAGATAAGCAAAGCCTGGAGTGAACCCAACACAGCTCACCCGATAGATCGCAGTGGAATGCCTGTGAATGATCTCGTCTTGCGGAAGTCCGGCGTGGCGCGCGACTTCCTCGAGATCGAGAGCGAACTCACTCTCATAACAAACGGGCACCTCGATTATCGAAGTCGTCACCCGAGGAAGCGTTCCTTCCAAATCTTGTTCTAACGCGCGTTCGATGTTCGTTCGCACTTGGTCGAAAGCTTCGATGCGCGCCGGATCAAGAAAGATCCCGATCGTCGTATACGCCGGCACCAACTCGATGACGCCGGGGATTTCCGCGAGTTCAAGCTGCTGCGTCGCCCGAAGAACCGCGTCGAGCGATTTCTCGGCCTCGAATTCTTCCACGACACGCACGAGCAACGCTGAATCTCCGAGCGGCTCGATGCGCATGCGGGGTTCGATCAACTTTGCTGCGCCGAAACCTTCTCCGAAACGTCTTTCACCGATTCCTTGATCTCCTCCACCTTCGGATGCACCTCCTGGATAAGATCATGTTCGGCCTTCGAGAGTTTCTCAATCCGCGCGGTCACGTCATGCAACTCCTTCAACATCGTTTCCTGGCGCGAGGAAAGTCGGTGCATCCACCAAAAACAGATTGCCCAGCAAATCGTCCCAACCCAGGTAAGAAGCAGCGCGATCGTCATTTTTCCATGCGGCCTGATTTGAAAACTTCCGTTATCGGCCTGATACGGATTATTCGCCGCTGTTTTGGAAGAACGCCAGCGGTTGTCGGCAGTCCATCGCAACCATGTCGCACGAACTCGTTATCTGTTTGATTGCTGTCGCCGTCAACCTTGCCGGAATGGTCGTGGTTTATTCCGTAATGAGCCATGCGATCACGCGGCTCGTTTGGCAGGGTCGCGGCATTCTCGGCGTGATCGCGACGATCTTGATCACGCAGCTATTCTGGATCGCGCCGGCTTTCTGGGTCGAAGCCCAGGGCGGCGATCGTGCCGGCCCCTATGCGCTCTGGCTCGGCAATTGGCTCGTCAGCGGGTTCAGTGTTGTCCTTTTCCTGAAATCCGCGGCCCGCATTCCGGCTGCGCTGCATGATGCGGCACGAATCGATGGCCTGGGCGGCCTCCGGACCTGGCGTCACGCGACGCTTCCGTTCGTTAGGCGCGATCTGATCGTTATCGCGGTTTTCACCGTGATGGCCACGCTGTTGCCGTATTGGGGCATCATCAATTTTCCAAACAGCAACGTCGTCACACTTTTCGAGAGGACCTCGACCTTAGCCGAACACTCCATCAGGATTGCAGCTGCGTCGCTTGTCGGCGCATTGCCTCTGATCGCGATTTTCTTCCTCGCGAAGCGTCGCGGCTAGTGGAGGGACGGGCGCCGTCGCGTCCTTCGTTCGGACGCCACAGCGGGCGTCCCTCCATTACCTCGCTTCGATCTCGATCTCGACTGCTACTTCGTCGGCGATCCCCGACATTGTCTCGGCGCTTTTGCTGAAGAGTAGCCCAAACTCGCTGCGCCGAAGCGGTGCCGTCGTGACCCGCCAACGCTTCTCGCCGTCCGGGTAGAGTTGAACGTTCAAGGTGATTTCGTGGGTCACTCCGTGCATGGTGAAATCGCCCACGATCTGTCCAGAGTTCGCGCCGGTCTGCTTTACCCGGCGACTCTTGAAAGTGATCTCCGGATACTTCTCGACGTTGAAGAGTCCTTCGCGCAAATGTTCGTCCCGTTTCACGATCCCAGTGTCGATGCTCGCCGCCGCGATCTTCACGTTGACCGACGATTGCTCCGGGTGATCGCGGTCCACCACGATGGTCCCGCTAAATTTCGAAAATTTGCCCTTCGCCGTTCCCAGCAGGTGTCGGACTTTGAAGGTGATCGCCGACTGCGCCGGATCGATCTTGTAGGTCTCGCTGGCAACGACTGTTGTCGCGAGAGTTAGCAGGACAACAAGGCTGAAACCTGACGCCTTCACGCCGACAGACTATGTTTTCCCGCCCCGTCGGCAAACCGGCCATAGTAACGCCGACGTTACTTTCATTTCGCCAGCGTCTTTAGAAAGTCTGCGCGCGAGGAAGGCAGCCGCCCAAACAGATTCGCGAGAGCGAGCGCCGGATTGCTCTTCAACATTTTCGTGTCGTGCACACCCGCGATGCGAGCCAGCTCCGTTTCGAAATGTAAAACCGCCCGCAAATCGGGATCGTGACTGCTTAGATAGGTAAACGCCCGCCGCAGCAGGGAAAACAGTTCCGGTTCGTGATGATCGGATTCCGTGCAGAGCTCGATCAGCTCGACGAAATAGGACGCGGCCTGGGTCCGTCGCAAATTTTCGCGAATCCCGCTGAACGGATTCCTGAGCGCGACCTCGGTCAACGAATGCAAATTCGATTTGCGGCTCCGCGAGATCTGGATTTCCGCTTCGAAAAACAGATCCAGCTTCCCGGCAAACGGACTCTTCGGTCGACGGGCGCCTTTGGCTGCGGTCTGGATGCAACCTAACGACTCCGTGCACCAGGAAACGATGAGACTGGTGTCGCTCAGTTTTCGTTTCCGAAGGAGAATGGCGGTCGTGCTTTCCACGAAACAAAATCAGACAGGATTAACAGGATTTACAGGATTGGTTCTCTTCCATCCCGTTAATCCTGTAAATCCTGTCTAATTCCATTTCTTCGCTTTCGGCCAAAGCGCTTGGAGCGTGGTGTTCAGATCGCGGCAAAGGAAAATGTCGAAATGCTCGTCGCGGCGTGAATAGGGAAGGTCAGTCCGGCCGACGGTTTCCACGGTCGCAAAATGTTCCCGGTCCCCTTTCCCGTCGCTGCCGAGGACGATTACGCTTTCGCCGGTGTAATCGCGCGGCCCCCAGAGCCAGTAGCTTTGGTGATTGCTAATCGATTTCGGCAGCCCGTACTTCTTGCCGAAGAAATCAATCGCGCCGGCTTCCCCATAATTATTCGCGAAGATTGCGGTCTTCGCGCGCTGTTCGGGAGGAAGCGCGTTGTAAATTTCGCCGACTTTCCGCGCCATTTCCTCCCAGCCGAATTCATCGGCGAAATGTTGCGGCAGCGGACCCGTCGGCTGGTTCTCGGCCTTCAACGGCGCAATCCCAAGCGCTTTTTGATAGGCGACGTAATTCTCGGGCGACAACACCGGCACCGTCAGTGGCGCGATGAGACACGTCACCAGCACGATAGCCGCGACGTAAACGGACCGGCCCCATTTCATCTTCTCGCGACTCAGGTTCTCAAAGGCGACGGCCCCGGCGGCGAAGAGCATGGGATACGCGGGAGCGACATAATAATTCTTCGCTTTCAAGGCGATGAAAGCGACGAGAAGGAGCAGGTAAATCCAGCCGAGGATGCGAAATTGCCTTCCCACTCGGCTCGCGAAAAGCCAAACGAGTCCGCCCACCCAGAGGGGAAACAGAATCGGGTTCATCAGCATCGCCTGGTCCGCGATGAAAGCGATAGGACCGCGAACCACGTCGCGATTGCCGCTGCGGATATTGTGCATCAATTCCAGGAACGGAAAATTGTGGGAGACGAGCCAAATCAGGTTCGGCAGAAAAACAAGGAGCGAGCAAAGGAGGCCGAGCCAGAGCCATTTGTTCGCGAGCAGACGGCGTTGCGGCGTGAGAAGCAAGGCACCTGCAACCGCGAAGGCGAAGAAGGCGGTGCTGTACTTGTTTTCCATTCCAACCCCGATCAGGAGGCCGAACCAAAGCCAGTAACGCGGCTCCTCGCGGGCGATCGCGCGGACGATGCACCAGGCGCAAGCGAGCCAGATGAGCGGCTCGAATGCGTTCATGGTGAGCCAATGATGCATCAGCAGAAAGACAGGCGCTGCGAAAGCAGCGAGGGCCGCCAGACTTTGCGCGAAGACACCGCCGCGAAGTTCCCGCGCCAGTTTGCCCGTTAACCAGACAGTGAGGGCTCCAGCCAGGGCCGGAATTAAACGCAAACCGAGGAGCGATTCCCCGAAAACATGGCGCGCGAACCAGGCAATGAATGCAACAAGCGGCGGCTGATCGACGTAGCCGGCGCCGAGATGCTCAGAGCAGGCCAGGTAATAAAGCTCGTCGCGAAAAATTCCGTAACGATTCGCGATCAGAAGGTGGAAGACCAGATCCGCCGCCGCGATCCACCACACGATTACCGATACCAGCGAGTTTTTACCTCCAGCGTCGCGCATCGGAAACCTTCAAGGAGCGGCGGTTTTCCTACCGCCGTTCTTCGGCGGTTTCAAACTGCCGCTCCTTGATGCTTGATCAGCCGCCACGACTAATCTCCGCTCCGCCGAATGTTGATAGTCGTCGGCGTTTTCCCCGGCCGATACATCGACGCGCCGTGACAGACTGCGGCTGTTCCTTCACGCGCGAAATGGATCTTGTTCAAGCTGCCATCCCAGCGTTCGAGATAACTGCAGTTTGCCGTTTTCGTAGAGCCGGGAATCGGAACGTATCGATTATAAGTCATCGAGAGAAACGCGCCTTCGCCGGTCAATGGAAACGGAGCCGCCCAGTTCGGTGACAGGCGAACGAAACGACGATTCGTTAGGTCGAGCGCGTAATCGGTATCGCCGTCGGTACTGTTGAGATGGACGCCGAAAAAGGCGAGGCGAAGCGGTGGATCGAAAAGGAAGCGAGTGTCCTTGCTTCCCTGTAATTTCGATTGTTCCACCGCGCCTTCGAATCCGGGAATTTTCGGGAACGCGGTCGACTTGCTGGTCTTCAAGTCGCGCAAAACATAATGCTGGCCGTGCTCCGGCCCATTGACGGAATCGCCTTCATCGCCTTTCACTTCCTTGAGGACTAACTCGACTGAGCCATCCGGCGCGCGAAAACGTTGAGTGCGCGCGCCAAAGGCCGGGGCGCTTTCATCGTCGCCGGAGCCTTCCATGTCGGGCCAGGCGAAACAGGGCGACGTCTTCGTTGCCGCATACCATTCCGGCTCTGCGTCCAGACGCTTCAAACCACCGCCTTTTGGTTCGACGCTCCAATACTCGAATTTGTTTTCGGCAATCTCGCGCGTGAAGACGATCGTCTCGCCGTCCGGCGCGAACATTGGGTCGAGTTCCTGGCCGGATTCTTCTTTGGTCAGCTGCCGCAAGAGGGTGCCATCGTCGCGATACAGGTAAAGGTGAGCGTGGCTTTCTCCCTGGGCCTGGAGATAACGGATCGCGATGACAATTTCCGAAGCAGCTCTAGCGGCGGAGGCGGCAATGAGCAGGGCCGTTACTATCGCGAGGGTGCGAATCATTAAGCCGATTTGCCGAAACCGTGAGTGCTTGTCAATCCCGCGACAATGAGCTGTCATCCCGAGCCGCATAGACGGCGAGAGACCTCCCGCAACTTGCCGATCACCCAACCTTGCTTGCGCATGCTCGTCACGAACGATTCGCGGAATGCGAAGCGTGATCTGGTGGCGCTCCCCACGACGGCGGGATCCCTCGCCGTCTCTGCGGCTCGGGATGACACGCCTTTCTATCACCGATTTCCGATATGGAGCGCGCGCTTTTCGACGCTGAGCGCAGCTTCTTTCACCGCTTCACTCAAGGTCGGATGCGCGTGAACGGTCCGGCCAAGATCTTCCGAGCTACCGCCGAACTCCATCACAGCGACCGTTTCCGCGATCAACTCGGAGGCGGCATGCGACAAAATATGCGCGCCGAGAATCCGATCGGTCTCGGCGTCCGCGACAAATTTCACCACGCCTTCGTAATCTTCGTTGGCGACCGCGCGGCCGTTCGCGCGGAATGGGAACTTGCCGACGCGCACGTTCATCCCCTTCTCTTTCGCCGTGTCTTCCGTCAGCCCGACACCGGCCAGCTCCGGGTTCGTGTAAATAATCCCGGGAATGACTTCGTAATTCACGTGCCCGCC
The DNA here is from genome assembly GCA_036270255.1 of Chthoniobacterales bacterium. Classification (GTDB taxonomy): domain Bacteria; phylum Verrucomicrobiota; class Verrucomicrobiia; order Chthoniobacterales; family UBA10450; genus AV80. Next base: position 2,563 of record DATBCW010000151.1, on the reverse strand, counting down.
TTTGCCCGCAATCATCTCGACGCACGCGATTCCTTCTTCCTCGGCTTTGTGCGCGAGCATCGGCCCCGCGATCACGTCGCCGATCGCGTAAACGCCTTCGACGTTTGTCTGGAAATGTTCGTCGACTTTGATCCGGCCACGGTCGTCCATCGCGACCTTGACGCTGTCCCCGAACACGCCCTTGGCGAAAGCCCGCCGACCGACCGACACGAGAACTTTGTCGGCTTCGAATTTCAATTGCTCCTCGCCCTTGGTCGCGGTCGCGATCGCGCGGCCGTTCTCGACTTTCACTGAGCTAACTTTCGTCTCGAGATGGAACGCCATGCCTTGAGCGCCGAGTGATTTCTGGAGCATGTTCGCCAACTCGAGATCGAACCCGAGCGCGATCCGCGGCAAAAATTCGAGCACGCTCACTTCCGAACCCAGCCGGCTCCAGACCGAGCCGAGTTCCAAGCCGATAGCGCCGGCGCCGATGACTAGAAGTTTCTCCGGCGCCTTCTCGAACGTGAGCGCTTCCGTGCTGCTGACGATGACCTGCCCATCGAACTTCATGTTCGCAAGCTCGACCGGCACGCTGCCGGTGGCGATGACGACGTTCTTCGTCTCGATTTCCTGCGCATCACCCTCGCCTGGCTTAATGGTGACGCGGCCGGGCGCAGTAACAGTTCCAAGGCCTTGAAAGGTCGTGATCTTGTTGCCCTTCATGAGCATTTTCACGCCGCCGTTCATGGTCTTCACGACCTTATCCTTGCGCGCCAGCATTTTCGCCAGGTCGAGCCCGACGTTCTCCAACACGACGCCGTGTTTGCCGGCCTCCTTCTTAGCGAAAACGTAGTGGTCGCTGGAAACGAGCAGCGCCTTGCTCGGAATGCAGCCGATGTTTAGACAGGTGCCGCCGAGTTCCTTGTCCTTCTCGACGATCGCAGTTTTCAATCCCAGCTGCGCCGCGCGAATCGCCGCGACGTAGCCGCCGGGACCGGAACCGATGATGACGATATCGAATTTTTCCATCGCTAATTAATAGGTCGTATAGGTCACATGGGACCCATAAACTGTCCACCGTGCCCCCGAACTTTATTCCGCCGCACGGCGGATACGAAGAGCTGCTTTCGTTTCAGAAGGCGAGGATTGTTTATGACGGCACGATGTGTTTTTGCGGGCGGTTTTTAGACAAGCGTGACCGAACAGTCGACCAGATGGTGCAGGCTGCGCGCTCGGGAAAGCAGAATATTCTAGAGGGATGCCAAGCCTCCGGCACTTCGAAAGAAGCAGAGATAAAGCTGGTGAACGTCGCGCGCGCGAGTCTCGAGGAGCTGCTGGAAGACTACCGGGATTTTCTGCGCGTGAGAAAAGAGCCTCTTTGGGAGAAGAACAGGCGGGAAGCGTTATTTGTGCGCCGGCTCGGAGCGAAAAAGAATAGGTCCTATGAGACCTATAGGACCTATATCGAAACCCGCCCCGCGCCTGTCGTCGCTAACATTCTCATCTGCCTTATCCACCAAACAAACTACCTCCTCGACCAACAACTCCGTGAACTCGAGCAAGCGTTCCTCAAAGAAGGCGGTCTCCGCGAACGAATGACCCGCGCTCGTCTCTCCACCCGAGCGAAACGCCGCTAGAAATCCAGCGGCAACTTCTTCGGATCTTCGATGCACTGCTTCACGGTCACGAGAAACGTGACCGCTTCTTTTCCGTCCACGGCGCGGTGATCGTAGCTCAGCGCGAGATACATCATCGGGCGAATGGCTACCTGGTCGCCCACCGCGACGGGCCGTTTCTGGATGGTGTGCATTCCTAGAATTCCACTCTGTGGCGGGTTGAGGATCGGCGTGCTCAGGAGCGAGCCGTAAACGCCGCCGTTCGAAACCGTAAATCCGCCGCCCTGCAAATCCTCGATCTTCATTTTTCCTTCGCGCGCTTTCGTGGCGAAATCCGCGATATCGCGCTCCAGTTCGGCGAAGCTTTTCTTGTCGGCATCGCGCACCACTGGGACCACCAACCCGCGCTCGGTCCCGACCGCGACCCCAATGTCGTAGTAATGGTTCTGGATAGAATCTTCGCCCTCGATCCGGCTGTTGATTGACGGAACCGCCTTCAATCCTTCCACCACCGCTTTGATGAAGAACGACATGAAGCCCAGCTTGAGTCCATTCTTCTTCGTAAACGCGTCCTGCGATTTGGCGCGCAGCTCCTGCACCGCCGTCATGTCGCATTCGTTGAACGTAGTCAGGATCGCAGCGGTATGCTGGGCCATCACCAATTGCGCCGCAATCTTGCGCCGCAGCGGCGACATTTTCTTGCGGGTAAAGCGACCGCTCTCCGATTGGGCCGCCGGCGGCGGCGCTTCTTTTTCTTCCGCGTGATCGTCCTTTGCCTTTTCGGGTGGCGGCGCGTCAGCTCGAGGCTCCGCGCGATTCTGCGCCGCGGCCATTGCGTCTCCCTTGGTGACCCGGCCGTCCTTGCCGCTGCCTCGAATTTCCTGGGGATCGAGCTTCTCTTCCGTTACCACGCGGCGCGCCGCTGGTGAAAGGACATTGGGGTGCTGCGGAGGGACGGGCTTCTG
>DATBCW010000150.1:0-5475 GCA_036270255.1 Chthoniobacterales bacterium | reverse complement strand
AGAACGAGAAGCTCGCGGTGAAGTACGGAATCCAGGGGTTTCCAACGGTCGTCGTTTTCGACAGTAACGGCAAGCCGCTTGGTGCGCTGGGTTACCAGGCGGGCGGTCCGCAGCCTTTTATTGCGCAGCTGGAGAAGCTAAAAAAAGGTTAGCTAGTTCGCGTTCGTTACTTCGAACGCGCGCTGAAGCGCGTCGGCTAATTCGGAGCGCGTAAACGGCTTCGGCAACGCGCCGCGAAATCCGAAGGCGAGAAACTCTGAGAGCGCGGCTTCATCGGAGTATCCGCTGCAAATAATTGCGTTCACTTTTGGATCCATCGAGCGCAGACGCTCGATCGTGGCCACGCCACCCATTCCCCCGCGAACAGTCGCGTCGAGAATCACGGCCTGGAAATGTTCGCCCTTTCGCAAAGCGCGTTCGTAAATCCGGACCGCTTCCAAGCCGTCGGGCACGGCCGTGACTTCGTAGCCGAGAGTGCCGAGCAGTTGCGACGTAAGCTCACGAATCGCTTCCTCATCGTCCATCACGAGGATTCGCTGATGATTGTAATGGAACGGACGACCGGCTCCGCGTTTTTCGCCAGCGGTAGCAGCCGCGTTCTCGCTCGCGCGCAGGTAAAATGCGAAGGCCGACCCATCGGAGGATGTGCTTTCGAGCAAGAGCAAGCCACCATGTTTCTTAACCACGGAGTAACTGATCGCGAGACCAAGTCCCGTGGCGGCCGCCTTGGTTGTGAAATAAGGATCAAAAATTTTCGTGCGTAGATCCTCCGCGATGCCGGGCCCGCGGTCGCTGATTGTGACCTTGATATAGCGGCCAGGCTTTAAGGCCGGGTTTGCGCCTTCCTCAAAAACAACATTGCGGGCTCGCACCCGGACGGTGCCGCCACGCGGCATGGATTCGCGCGCGTTTAGCATGAGAGCGTTGACGACTTGCTCGATCTGGCCCGCGTCGACTTCCGCTTTCCAGAGATCGACGGCGATATCGAAGTCCGCCCGCAAATTGGAGCCGTAAAGCGCGAACTCGGCCGAGTGTTCGAGGAGGTCGCCCATCGATACGACTTTCTTCAGAGGCGCGCCCCCTTTTGAAAACGTAAGGAGCTGGCTCGAAAGATGAGCGGCATGCTGCGCGGCCTGGCCGGCTTTTGAAAGAAATCCGAGTAGGCTTCCGGAATCCGCCGGGGCTTCGATCTGAGCCAGACCGATGTTCCCGGAAATGACGGTGAGAATGTTGTTCAGATCGTGCGCGATTCCGCCGGCGAGAGTGCCAAGCGATTCGAGCTTGCTGGTGGTGAGCCGCTCCGTTTCCGATTTCTTGCGCTCGCTGATGTCGCGAAAGAAAACCGACACGCCGCCATTACTGGGATAAGCATGGACGTCGTACCAAATCTTGCCGCTCGCATCGACCGCTTCGAATTCGATGGCCACATGTTCAGCCATTACTCTTTCGTAGTTAGTCTGAAAAATTGAACCGATGAGCGCCGGAAATTCTTCCCAAAGCAGACCGCCGAGGAGCTGTTCGCGTTTGCGGCCCCACATCGCTTCGGCTTCAGCGTTGATGTAAGTGAGCTTCCAGTCGGAATCGACGGCGAAGAATCCGTCCGTCGTTTTTTCCAGAATGTTGGTCATCGTCTGGGCGGACTCGAGCAGGGCGGCGCGCGCCTGGTTGCGCTCCGTCAGCTCACGGATCTGGCGTTCGGCTACTGAAATGCGGACGTCCAACAGGCCGACGTCGAGCGGCTTGGTGAGGTAATCGTTCGCGCCAGCTTCCAGCGCTTGTTCGAGATCCTCGGTATCGGCCTTTGCGGTGACCAGGAGGATAAACATCTCGTCGCCCTTCGGTCCTGCGCGCAATTCCCGGCAAAGTTCAACGCCGCTTTTCCCGGGCAACATCCAATCGAGGATCAGGAACGGGAACGCTTCCGCCGCGAGCGCGGCTTCCGCTTCCTCGGCGCTGCCAACAGCGGTCACCTCATGGCCGCGCTTGGCGATGAGCCGCTGCAAATTGCGGCGGCTGCCGGGATGATCTTCGACAAGCAAGATTTTCATTTAGGAGAAGCCAAAACCGACGCAGGTGCCGGGCCTCACCGCGCACCCGGCGCCACTTCGCTCAGGCGGAGTGAGTCATTCCTCTGTTTGAGCAGGATAACTGCCAAGATTGCGGGTTATGTCCGGAAACCTCGCTTGGTTTAGATTCGTTTTCCCGCTGAGCTTTGGCCCTTTCGCCATCAATCTATGCCGCTGGCTTGCGTTGCAGGTGCGCTCTGCTAGATAGACGCAGTTTCCACAATCCGTGGACTAATAAATGGTTTCCCGAAGGTTTATCGCAATTGGCGCGATCTTGTTTCTGATCGCACATGTTTCTTTCGCGCAAGAAACCAAAACGGCGGCGCCTGCGGAAAAACCCGCGGCCCCCGCAGAAAAGCCGGCAGCATCTCCGGTGCGACCGAAGGCTACGCCGACCGAACCGCCGATCACTTTCAATTCAGTCCACGTCGATGGACCTTATATCGCGCTGACTTTCGATGACGGCCCGAACGCAACCCTGACGCCGAAATTGCTCGACCTTCTCGCGGCGCGACATCTTAAGGCGACGTTTTTTGTGGTGGGACAAAACGCTGCGGATCATCCCGACATTCTCAAACGCGCGGTCCGCGAAGGGCACGAGATCGGGAACCATTCCTGGTCGCATCCGAATCTCGGAAAAATGTCGGACGAAGCGGTCCGGCGCGAACTGCAGAAAACGGACGACGCGATCGCGGCGGCAATCGGGAAGCGGCCGACGTTGATGCGACCGCCGTACGGTTCACTCACCGCGCGCCAAAAGAAATGGATCCACGAGGAGTTCGGTTACCGCATCATCATTTGGGATGTGGACCCACTGGATTGGAAGCGGCCGGGACCGAGCGTCGTGACCGCGCGGATTCTCAAGGAAACGAAGGCCGGATCGATTGTCCTCTCTCACGATATTCATCCGCCGACGATCGAAGCGATGCCGGCGACCTTCGACCAGTTGATTAAAAAAGGGTTCAAGTCGGTGACCGTGACCGAACTGCTCGCAATGGCGACTCCGCTCCCGCCCAAGCCGACGCCCTCACCTTCAGCGGCGCGCGCCATCGCCGTCCCAAGCCCGACTCCGAGCGCTTCCCCTCCGGTAACGACGAGCACGCCTTAAAGTGAGGCGACCGGCATGATCGCCGACAATTACCTGCAGCTTCGGACCGAACTCGAAACTGCGCTGGGCAAACTGCTGCGGCTCGCCACCGAGATGCGGCGCGAGCCGGCGACGCTCGATACGTTGCATGCCTTGCTGACGGACGTCCGCGAGCCGTTGCTCTTCGTCGTGGTCGGCGAAGTGAAAGCGGGAAAGTCTTCGCTTCTAAACGCGCTCTTCGGCGAGGAGTTCGCCAAGGTCGACGTCCTGCCGGCGACCGATCGCGTTTACATTTTTCGCTACGGCACGGAGGACAAATCGGTCGAAGTTTCCGGACAACTCACGGAGCGCTATCTGCCGATCAAATTTCTCCAGGACTTCAACGTCGTCGATACCCCGGGAACCAACACCATGGTGGCCGAACATCAGACGATCACGGAAGGATTCGTCCCGCGCGCCGACGTCGTTCTCTTTGTTTTCTCGGTGACCAATCCCTGGTCGCAATCGGGGTGGCAACTGCTCGATCTCGTTCAAAAAAAATGGCTCAAGAACGTCGTGTTCGTCCTCCAACAGGCAGATCTCCGGAACAGCTCCGAGATCGAAGTCATCCACCGTCATCTTCAGGACACGGCGAAACAGAAGCTCGGCTTCGCTCCGCCAATCTTCGCGGTTTCAGCGCGGAAAGCGTTGCTGATCAAAAAGACCGGCATGCCGAAGGAAGACCTTTGGCGCGAGAGCGGTTTCGGCGCGTTGGAAGAACAAATCAACCGGATGGTGACCGAATCCGGGGTCCGCTTTCTCAAGCTGCAATCGACCGCATCGACCGCGAGCGTGATCCTGACTGAAATCGCGGATGATATTCACGGCGCGATGGAAACGATCGCGCGCGACGAAAAACATCTCGGACGCGTGAACGAGTTTCTCCAGGTGCGAAAGGACCAGACGTTGCGGCAAGTGGCGGGATTTCTTCGCGGCGTCGAGCAGGCCTGCCGCGAATGCGCGCGCCAGGGCACGCAATTGCTCGAGGAGAAACTCAGTTTTTGGAAGACGTGGCGATTAATCTGGAGCCGCGAGCAATGGCAGCACGAATTCCAAACCGAAGTGGAAGCGAAGCTGCGACAGACGGTCGAGCCGCAGGTCGAGAACGCGGTCCAATTGCTGGAGACCGATCTCCGCAGTCTCTGGCCGCAATTGCAAGATGCGATCGAGTTGCAGTTCGCTTCGGAAGGAAAGAACCGAATGAAGAAAACGATTCCGGATTTCGCGCGGCAACGTCGCGAGCTGTTGCAATCGATCGAGCTGACGCTGGTGGAACGGATCGCCGGAAAAGCGGTCGAGGAACAATTGGCGCAGATGTTTCGCCAGACTGCAGCGTGGTTACGTTTGCCGGCGGGAATCGCCGCGGCGGGCGGCATCATCACGGTGATCGTCGCGATGAGCAGCGCGTCCGTGGCGGACGTGACCGGTATTCTGGCGGCGTCAGCTGCGATCTTCGGGACAATTGTCGCGTTTACGCAGCGGCGGAGAATTCTCAATGCTTACGCGGCTGAGATGGAGAAGAAGCGCGACGAGTTGGTGCACGCGATCGAGCAACAAATGCGGCACGCGATCGATCTGTTTTACACGGAAATCGGCGTCGCGTTTGAGCCGTTCGCCGCGTTTTGCGTCACGGAGAGGAAACGCTATGAGCCCTTGGCCCAGCAGGCGGATACGTTGAACGAATCGGTGACGGAACTCAGCCGGGAGCTCGGCGTCCACGCGCCATCCTAAAAGAGTTACTCCTTCTTTTTCTTGTCGCTGGCTTCCTGGACGAGCCGCGACTCGGCCTGGCGCTTGGCGATCACGAAATGATTGTTGTCGCCGTAGTTTCGCCACGGGCCCGGCGGGACATCGCGAATTTCAACAAACTGCCAATCGGTCACGTCGGTCGGTGAGAGTCCAAGATAATCGCGAACAGCCGGGGAAACATCGAGGCCAGCGCCGCGGTTCAGGTTCGGTTTCGGCCGTTCGTTCTGGAAAACGTATTGAAAATGGTCGGTGCGAAACGGCCCGCAATCCTCCCACTGCGCATAGGCGGTCTTGTTGCCTTTACGGATCGCAATCCAGCGGTCCTTGCAGACGGAACGGCCAGGTTCGGTGTAAGCCTGCTTAAACCACGGGATGACCAGCGCGGCTTCCGGCTTGAACTGGCCGTGGGTTACGTCGTTGTAGGGAAGCGCACAATAAAACGGGTTCTGCCGGGGGACGAACGAGACCGGGATGTAATTCTTTCGCGAACCCGCGTCGGGCGTGTCGAACCCTCCGTAGTTCGACGTCCAGTTC
>DATBCW010000149.1:0-18833 GCA_036270255.1 Chthoniobacterales bacterium | reverse complement strand
GAACTGGAGCCTTTCCAATCCGGTCACGACCCGCGACCTCGGCCCATCGCTTGTCCGCACTGTCAAAGACAGCTCCAAAACTCACCGGGTCGCGGCACCACCGCGTTACGTGCTGGATAGTACCCCAGTGAGTTATGAGGCAGCTTTCAGGTTCTAGTCTGGCAGCCACGGAGCGGCGGTTTTCTTACCGCCGTCTTTTTTCAGCGCTGCCAATGTTGTGCTTCGCTTTTGTCTTCGGCTTTTGCCTCTGCGTGTCGTCCGCGCGTGCGAATCTCTTCAGCTTTCTGTCGGCGGCTAACACCCCACCGTCGACAGATTCAGCCGAGCCCTCGACCGCGTCGATCAGCCGCGAGGTTAAAGAGATATTCGAGAAATCCGGGAAGGCCGTCGTAAAAATTCGCGGCTTTGACGAACACGGCGAGCTCTCTGGAACCGGATTTTTTATCGACCCCGCGGGCACGATTTACACGGCTTACTCGGTCGGCGGCGACACCGACAATCTGACGGTCGAGTTCGATGGCAAAACTTATCCAGCTCGCCTGATGATGGCAGATCAGCGGAGCGGTATCGCTCTTATCAAAGCGGACATTGCCACGCCGGCACTGCCGATCGGCAAATCCGAAACGATGGAAGTCGCGACGCCCGTCATGGCCATCGGGTATCCGCTCGATCTTCCTTCAACGCCAAGTTTCGGGATGGTCGCGGGGTTCGACCGAAAATTTCTCGACCGCTATTTTTCCACGACCCATGTCCGGGTGAACCTGCCGACGCAACGCGGTGAAGCTGGGGCGCCGCTCCTCAATTTCAAAGGCGAGGTTGTCGGTATCCTCGTGGCGCAGATCGAAAACGGCTCGGCTTGTTACGCGTTGCCGATCGACGCCGCGGAAAAAATTCGGAACGATTTTATTCGTTTCGGCGAAGCCCGCCACGGCTGGGTGGGCACGAGTGTGGCTCAGGCAGAGAAACCAGTTGAGGGTTCGACCGCTGAAGTCACTGAGATCCTCAAAGACACGCCGGCCTATGGTTCCGGAATCAAGCCCGGCGACATTCTGCTTCAGATCGGCAAGACGAAAGTGCGCCAGCCGGAGGACATCATCGACGCCTCATTTTTCATCACGGCCGGCGACACGGTGCCGATTGTGGTCGTGCGCGGAAACGAAAAGATGACCTTTCAAGTCAAATCCGATTGTCATCCTTTGAGTCCATGCGCCCACTACGCAAAGATCCCGGACCCGAGCCAGGGCATTCCTCTCCAGATGGACGCGACACGGCGCACGCCCTAACCGCTCGATCAATCAGGGCCCGTGCAGTTGCCGGGCTTTTTCGATCCACCAAGGCAAGACAGCCATCGTCGTTGCGTCGAAGAATCCGTGCGCGATGACGGCTGGCCAAATCGAACGATGGAGCACCATGATCAGCCCGAGAAACAGGCCGAGAATGCCCGCGCCTACGGCGGCGAGCACCCCCATCCGGAAGTGCATCGCGCCGAAAGCGGCTGCGATTAGCGTTATCGCGAAGAGTTGGCCGCGGCGGGAATCGAAAATTCCCGGCCAGAGAACGCGCATCGCCGCCAGGGTCCCGCCGCGCCACATTTCTTCGCGCAATCCGGCGACGATGAAGCTGACGAGCGTAACCGTTAGCCAAAAGTAAGTGGGATTGTTTCGCATTGCCGACACACTGACGAGCACTTCGACGGCGGGGCGATTCGCATCCACATATTGCTGCACCTTTTCTGGCGTGATGGTTTGGGTCGCGGCCAGCAACGCCACTACGCCGACTGCGACAACGACGAGGCCAATTCGAAGAGCGATCGAATAAACGGCTCCGAGCGGCACGACCCACCATCCCGGCCGCCAGGGCAGCATCAATTGCTCGCGCGACGCGTGCGAACTCAGCCACGCCAACCCGAAAAAGATGGAAAAGAGGAGCAGCTCGAAGCCGGAGACGAAGAGGAGTCCGCGGGCGTTGCCGGATAATGCAGGTCCGGGCGCGAAATGGCCCGTGCCTAGCCGCACGAATAGACCAAGCGCCGGATAAATCCCGATCAGAAACAGATGAATCCACCAGCGCCAACGCGGCGTTCGGCGAAAAACCGGAATCGGCGGCGGCGTTTCCGCGGCGTTGGGGAGAGTGGGCTCGATCACTCGCGTTGCGCGTGAAATGCAGACACCGGCAACGTAGCGAGCTACGTCCTATTTCCGGTAAACGTCTTTCGTGTCTTTCGCGTAAGTCTTGGTCACCTCGCGCGGGCCGCCCCATTTGATGGTGAGCGATGCGCTGACGATGTTGACCTGGGCGTCGTAGGTCCCGATGAGCTGGTGGCCCTGGTTGTCGGTGAAGGTGGTGTGCGGATCGTCGACAAACAGATGAGCGTAACCAACGTCGATGTCCATCCAATCACGCGGTGAATAGCGGGCGCCGAACGACATCCAGTAACGGTTGTTATCCGGGACACGCGGGGTGCGGAAATCCGAGCCGCGAATCGGCGTCTCGTCGTAGGCGCCGCCGGCTCGCAGGGTCAAACTCTTACAGACGTACCATTCGAAACCGACGGAGTATCGCAGCGCATCTTCGTAATTAATCGCCAGGATGTTCGTGGGCGTGGTGGGATTATCGAATACGATCGGCACCTCCTGCAGGCGGCTCCAATGTGTCCAGGTCACGTCGCCCATTACCGCGAACTGGCGAGCGAAGCGCTGATAAATGCTGAAATGCATGATGTCTGGCAGGTCGAGGTTTGCGGTGACTCCCTGATTAAAGAAGATGGCTTGAAACGCGCCGGGCGATGGAAATGCCGGCAACGGAGGCGCACCAGCCGCCGCGATCAGCGGGACTCGGCGGAATTCTGCGTCGCCTTCCAGCGTATGATCGATCTTCGAGCGGTAGCTGACGCCGATGCGGCCATCCTGGAGGAAGCTGTCTTCGCCTTCGCCCTTTTTGCGATATTCGAAAAGTGCGCCCACCGTAAAACCAAGGGCCCAGTCATCGCCGGTGATTTCGGTCACACCATCGCGGCCGCCCGGAACGAAACCGGCAGCTTGATAAGCAGCGACGGTAGCAGCGATAGTCGGCGGGATTTGTGCTGGCGGGACGCCTTTAGCGACCAGGATCGCCGGAAGCGCGGCGTAAAATTGGGCGAGCGGCGCCTGGGCCGCGAGGCCGAAATCAATCGCCTGAGTCAACCGCGCTGAGGCGCGCTGAATATCAAGACTGGCACCGAGTGAAAATCGATCCCAGCGCCAGGAAACCGTCGGTTGAATATCGATCGTCGTCAGTTTCGTCCGCAACGCCGCGTAACGTCCGACCCAATCGGGACTGTAATCCGTCTCCAAACCAAACGGCGTGGTGACGCCGAGGCCGACCGTAAGATCGCCGTACGGGGTGTTCCGGAACAACGGCTGGCTCATGTACATATTTCCGATGAGGTGACTGACACCGCCGTCGCCTCCATTCGTTCCCTTAACCGGAAGCCCGTTGAATGGCGTGCCCGGCAAATTGTAACGCGTGCCCTCGTTGTTGAACTCGGCGGACGGAATGATCAGGTGGAGCCCCATCTGGAATTCGCCCTGGTCGAGCCGGGCGAGGCCAGCTGGATTGTAGAACAACGTCGAGACATCTTCAGCGCTCGCCGCCCCGCCGGCGAAGGCAGTGCCGAGACCGCTGACGCTGTGTTCGCTCAGGGCAAAACTGCCTGCGCGAACGGTCAACGGAAGAGTGACAAAGAGGAGACAGAAAACGACGCGGGATAGGATGGATTGGCGCACGAAGGATGTGGCTATCCGGGTTAGCTGCGAATGACAATCCTAAATTTAGGCCAGCATTTTGCGGAATCCGGCTTCGTCGAGCACCCGAACGCCCAACTTTTTCGCCTTTTCCAGTTTGCTGCCAGCCTCGTCACCAGCGAGGACGTAGCTCGTCTTTTTGCTCACGCTGCCGCTTACTTTTCCGCCGCGAGCGCGAATCAGCTCGGCAATTTCATCGCGTGATTGGCTGAGGGTGCCGGTAATGACCCACGTCGTGTTCTTGAATCCAGGCGCGGCGCCTTCGACTTTTGGCTCGGCCTCGAAGCGCAGCCCTGCCTTTCGCAATTTTTCGATAACCAAGAGGTTGTGCGGTTCGCGAAAGAATTCGTGAATGCTGCGGCCGACGACTTCCCCGACGTCGGGGATTTGCTGCAGCTCTTCCACGGAACTGGCGGCGATCGCGTCGAGATTTGGAAAATGGTCCGCCAGGGCTCGTGACGCGCTGACGCCTACGTGCAGAATCCCGAGGCCGAACAGCATCCGCCAAAGCGGCCGCGATTTGCTGCGCTCGATCGCTTCGATCAAATTGGCAACGCTCTTTTCGCCCATGCGTTCGAGCTCGAGCAACGTTTCGGCTTTCAGCGAATAAATGTCGCCGACGTCGGCGAGCAGTTTTTGCTGGACCAATTGATTCACGACCGCTTCGCCGAATCCCTCGATGTCCATCGCACTGCGCGAGGCGAAATGCTCGATCCGCCGCCGGACTTGCGCCGGACATTGGCTGTTCACGCATCGAATCGCGACCTGGCCCTCGTCTTTCACCACCGCGCTGCCGCATTCAGGGCAGTTTTTCGGCATTCTAAATTTTCTCTCAGAACCCTTTCGCAAATCCGTCCGCACGCTCACGACCGCGGGAATGACTTCGCCGGCTTTCTCGATCAGGACCGTGTCGCCGATCCGGATGTCTTTTCGCGCGATCTCTTCGTCGTTGTGCAAGGTCGCGCGGCTCACTGTGCTTCCGCTCACCACGACCGGCTTGAGCGCGGCGACCGGGGTCAGCGTTCCCGTGCGTCCGACTTGGACGAGGATGTCGAGCAGCTTTGTCTCGACGCGCTCAGCCTCGTACTTGAACGCGATCGCCCAGCGCGGCGACTTCGCGGTGAAACCGAGAACCTCGCGTTGCGAGAAGGAATCGACTTTCACAACGGCGCCGTCGGTCTGGTAAACGAAGTCGTGCCGGACCCGATCGAGCTCGTGGATGGCGCGAAGAATTTCCTCTACGGAATCCGCCAGCCACCATTTCTCGCTTCCGGGTAGTCCGAGTTTCTTCAGCAACGCGAACAGCTCCGAATGCTGGTCGAGCGCGAGGCCTTCGACGAGGCCAGTGCCGTAACAAACCACGCCGAGCGGCCGCTTCGCCGCAATTGCCGGGTCGAGTTGTTTCAGGGAGCCGGCGGCCGCGTTGCGTGGGTTGGCGAACTCGGGCAGACCGGCTTCTCGCCGTTCTGCATTCAGTTTCGCGAAGCCGGCTTTGTTCAGGTACGCTTCGCCGCGAACCTCGAGCACCTTCGGCACGTCGCCCTTCAATTGCTTCGGGACCGAACGGATCGTCAGAATATTCTGGGTAATGTCGTCTCCCACAGTTCCGTCACCGCGCGTCGCCGCGTAACGGAGGTGGCCTTTTTCGTAGAGCAACGACACCGCGACGCCGTCGACCTTCGGCTCGATCACGACCGGAATTTTTTTGTTCGGCAGGAGCTTCTCCATTCGCCGGTAAAAATCAGTGACCTCCTCTTCGGAATAGGTGTTGTCGAGACTGAGCATCGGCACGCGATGCGTGATCTGACCGAAAGCCTTGAGCGGTTTGTCGCCGACCTTCTGGGTGGGGGAATCCGCCGTCTTCAGTTTCGGGAACGCTTCCTCCAGGTCCTTCAGCTCGCGGTAAAGCGCGTCGTATTCGCGGTCGCTGATCGTCGGCGCCGCTTCTTCGTAGTAACGGCGATTGTGCTGCTCGATCTCCCGCCGCAGCTCCGCCGCGCGTTTGGCTGCCTCCTTTTCATTCACCGCCATGGCTAACTTCATTCATGGACGAGCTTTCAAATTTTTCCAGAGCAGTTAAGCATTAGGAGCGTGAGCGAACGCATCCTCGGCGTGGAAGGCGGCGGGACGAAAACCTCATGGGTGCTCGTTGAACATGAGGGCGATTCATTCCGCGTCCTCGATCAGGGGAAATTGCCGCCCTCAAACCTTCGGCTCACGACGGCGGAACGCCTGCGCGCAATTTTCCAGCAGATGCCGCGGGAAGCAGGGAGAGTCGGAATGTTTCTCGCCGGATGTGCGACCGAAGACGACCGAAACGTTCTTACGAAGTTAGGCGCGGAAGTTTGGCCGAACGCGAAAATCCTGACCGGCAGCGACCGTGATTCAGGACTCGCGGCAGCGCTGGGCCGAAGCGACGGCATCGCGGTCAATGCCGGAACTGGCGCGTCCGTGACCGGGCGGCGCGGCGATCGCATCGAAAAGGCGGGCGGTTGGGGACACATTCTCGGGGACGCGGGCGGCGGATATTTCATCTCGCTCCAGGCGCTGCGTTTTATTTTGCGCGAATACGATCTCCACCGGGGCGAAGCCCAATTCACCGCCACGATCCTGCGCGCGCTGAGTTTGAATAGCCGCGACGAGCTGGTCCGTTGGGCCCAGATCGCGGATAAGAACGATGTCGCCGGTTTGGCGCCCGTGGTTTTCGAGTGCGCGATGAAAGGGGACGAGAGCGTGATGAGAATCGTTGAGGAAAGCGCTGGCGTTTTGAGCGAATACACCGCCGCGGTCGCGACTCGGCTGGGCTTGCTCGCGCCGAAAGTCATTCTGCTCGGTGGCCTTTTTCAGCGCGACGGCGTTTACGTCCACGCCTTCAAACGAAAGTTAAAAAAGAATCTGTCCGATGCGCGCGTCGCGATGAGCGAGCAATCGCCCGAACTCGGCGCGGCCTGGCTCGCGGCTCATCTGGACGAACACACACCCATCTCCATCGCGAGTCGGGAGCCGGAAAGGGAAAATCTCGCCCGGGCTCTGACGGAACAGCGCAACCCGCGTTCGGAAAATTTAGGCCAGCTAAACGCTCGCGAGTTAGTAGAGCTTTTCGTCGAGGAAGAGAGCTTCGTTCAGGAAGCGTTGCGAAAAGCAGCGGACTCGCTTGCGCGCGCGGTGGAAATTGTGACGAAATCTCTGCGCGACCACGGCCGGCTCTTTTACGTCGGTGCCGGAACCAGCGGCCGGCTGGGTATTCTGGACGCGAGTGAAATTCCGCCGACGTTCAGCGCGTCGCCCGATTTGGTTCAGGGGATCATTGCCGGCGGGATCACGGCGTTGTCGCGCAGCGTCGAAGGCGCGGAAGACGATCGAGGGAGCGGCGCGCTCGGGATCGAAGAACGCGGCGTGACCGGCAAGGACATCGTTTGCGGGATCACGGCCAGCGGACGCGCGCCATTTGTTCTAGGGGCGTTGGCCGAGGCGAAGAAGCGTGGCGCGCAAACGATTCTGCTGACCTGCAATCCCGAGCGCGATCGACTCGCCGGTTGCGATCTGGAAATCGATCTCGCGACTGGTCCAGAGCTGCTTACTGGCTCAACCCGGCTGAAAGCGGGAACGGCGACGAAGATCGCGCTGAATATCATCAGCACGGGCGCAATGATCGCGCTCGGCAAAGTGCGCGGGAACCTGATGATCGACCTAACCGTTTCGAACGCGAAACTCCGTGATCGTGC
This sequence comes from Chthoniobacterales bacterium, assembly GCA_036270255.1. Classification (GTDB taxonomy): domain Bacteria; phylum Verrucomicrobiota; class Verrucomicrobiia; order Chthoniobacterales; family UBA10450; genus AV80. Next base: position 11,326 of record DATBCW010000149.1, on the reverse strand, counting down.
CGTGCGGCTCGTTGCGGAATTGGCGAAATGCGATCAGGCCCAGGCCGCGGAACGGCTCGAAGCGCACGACTGGAATGTGCGCGCGGCGCTGGGCTAGGGGACGTGGCTAGCGGGAAGCGATCCGCGAAACCGGATGTTTGCGGTGGTGCTTCGCGACAGCATGTGACGTGCGACCGTGCTTCTTTACCTGCGCGGTGTGTCTTCGATGATGATGCACCACCGGCTGAATGGTTTTGCTATCTTCCGTTACACTTTCAGTGACCATCTCGTGGTCTCTGAAGTCGTCGCCCACGCGATACCGGGCGAAAACTTCGGGCGTCACCAGGCGCGAGCAGACATTGCCGCTGTGATAACGGAGCACGAATTTGTAAAGGCCGGCTTCTCGCGCGGTCCAATATTCCTCTGGCGGGACGAGGATCGGTTTCCGAGAAGTGCCTCTTGGCCCTCGAAAAACAAAGGAGTGGACGCCATTGCATTCGAACACCTCGACATAGGGCACCTGACGCGATTGTTTTTCCACCACGACAGCGGCGAAGGCGCCTCCGGCGAGACTGGCGGCGAGCAGAATGATAAGGAGAAATTTTAAGCGCATAGAAATTAGGTTGAAACGGTCAACCGCGTTGTAGGGCTTTCGAACCCGGGCCGCCAGCAATTTCCAACTGCGCGAATTTGAAAAATCTTTACGCGCATTTCGACCCGCGCGCGCGAAGCAAAGTAAACCAACTCAAAGGAAAACATATGCTTTGGACTATCTTCGTTATTCTGCTGATCCTCTGGCTCCTCGGATTCATCGGGCACTTCGGTGGCGCGCTCATTCATTTGCTGCTCGTCATCGCGGTCATCGTCTTGATCGTGAATCTGATCTCAGGACGGCGTTCGCTGTAGCGCGGCGCTCATCATGAAGCCCGCAGGAATCCTCGGGATCATCCTGATCGCCGTTGGGATCATCGCGCTCGCTTACGGCGGGTACGTGAGTTACACCACGAAAGAAAACGTCGCGAAGCTTGGCCCGATCGAGATCAACAAGCACGAGGAACATCCTGTGCCCATCGGTCCGATCGTCGGCGGGGTTTGTCTCGTGGGCGGGCTCATCCTGGTCCTGACCGGGAATCGGAAAACGGTGTAGGTTTATTCCGTTGGTAGGGCGAGACGCTGTCGAGCCGTTGTCGAGCGTCTTTCCAACTCCGCGGCTCGACAGCGTCTCGCCCTACCAATAATCTTTTCGCCGATGCCCTCGGCGGACCGTTCCGGAATTCGTTGGCTCCTGGGTGAGCTACCGAAATTGGTAACGAGCGGCGTCCTGACCCAAGAATCTGCCGATGCCCTCCAGCAACATTATTCCTCGCGACCGCCTAAAGCGTCGCGTCGGATCGGATTTGTCCTCTCGGCGATCCTCGGCTCGCTTCTCGTCGGCGCCGGTATTGTTCTACTCGTCGCCCACAACTGGGATTTTCTGAGCCGTCCCATCCGATGCGGCATCGCTTTCACGCCCCTGGTCCTGAGCCAGGCTCTCGCCGTTTTCGTTCTTTTGCGCCGAAATGGATCGCCTGCCTGGCGCGAGGCGGCGGCGATCCTCAACGTTGCGGCCATTGGCACGGCAATCGCGCTTGTCAGCCAAACCTATCAAATTCAAGGCGACTTTCCGCGTTTCATCCTGGTCTGGATGCTTCTCGGGTTGCCGATCGTTTATTTATTTCAAACCAGCGTGGGTTTGTCCGCGTATTTTGTCGGCGCCACCGTCTGGGTCTTTTCGTCCAAACACGGCGATTTTTTCGGCGCGCATCCAAACGACCTTTGGGCTTGGCCGCTTCTGTTCCTTGGCCTGCCGGCTTTCGTGATGCTGCTTCGGCAAAACCGGAACAGCTACGGAACGCTCCTCGCCACGACCGCGCTCGCGATCGCCTGCGCCTTTTCGTTAGGCCAAACCGACGAGATCGGTGCCCAATCTTTCTGGCGCTGCTCGTTCGCCGCTTATTGGTCACTCGTCTATCTGGTCGGCGCGGTTTCGTTCTACGATTGGCGGCCGACACGTTTCCATCCGTTCGTCGCGATCGGCTGGATCGGAATTCTGGCAATGGGCGTATTCCTAAGTTTTCAGGAGGAATGGCGGAATCGCCAGTGGCAGAACGCGGTCGATTTCCTGCCGCGCCATTACCCGGACGCGCTCGCGCTCGGGATTCAGATCGTTTGGATCGTGGCTGCGCTCTTGTTAGCCGGTTACGCGTTACGGAAGAAGCGAGAGTCGAATCTGGCGCCGGCTGCACTCACGCCGATCGTGTTGATCGCCTGGATAATCGCCAAGCAAACCGGGAACGGCGTCCTCCCATTCCTGCTCCTCAATTTCTTCCTGCTCGCGCTTGGCGTTTACACTTTGTTGCGGGGGATTCGCAGCGGAAGCGTCTTTGAAGCGAACCTCGGCATGGTTGTCATCGCGGTCCTGGCTACCGCGCGATTCTTCGATACCGACCTCGAGTTCGTCGTGCGCGGCATTGCCTTCATTTTAATCGGAGTCGGTTTCCTGGTGACGAACCTGATCGTTTTCAAACGGAAGGCGCGGGCATGAAATATTGGCGGCTCATTGTTTTCGGTTTGGTCGCGCTCGTTCAACTCGCGGTTCCGGGATCGCTCATTTGGAAACGCGAACACACCTTGCGACTCGGCAGTGTTTGGAAATTTCGGACCGCGCCGGTCGATCCAGTCGATGCTTTTCGCGGCCGCTACGTCGCGCTTCATTTCGACGTTGAAACCGAGGAGCTCAAGCTGCCCCCAGATCTAGAATATCATTACACCGTTTTCGTGACGTTTAAGCCGAGCGCCGAAGGTTTCGCCGATATCGATCAGGTGTCGGAAAAAGCTCCGGCGCGCGACGATTTCATCACCGCGGAGTTAAACGGCAGCAGCATCACCCTGCCGTTCGACAAGTATTGGGTCACCGAGCGCGATGCGCCCGCGGCCGATGCCGCCTATCAAAACCTGAGTCGCCGCGGCAATCAAAACACGTACGTCAGCGTCCGCATTTTTCGCGGCGACGCCGCCATCGAACAGCTTTATCTCGATAATCAGCCGCTCGGCGATTATTTGCGCCAAAGCCGGACAGCGAAATAAAGCGTCTCATCCCGAGGCTGGCGAAGCGCGCCGAGGGACCTCACAGTCGCAAGTTGCGCTATCGCGAGGATGAGCGCGCACTCTGACGAAATACGCGGGTTGCTTCGCGGAAGCGATTGAGCGCTTGAGAGGTCCCTCGCCGCCTGCGCGGCTCGGGATGACCCGCCTTTTCCAGCGCTACAATTTACCCGCCAGCCTTTAGCACTGCGAAGGTTTTGGTACCCTTCCGATCCAGATACAGCAACACGCCTTTTCGCGGATCGGCTTTGTTCAGCGCTTCCTTAAACGACGCCAGGTTCGTGATCTTTCGACCATCCACTTCTGTGATCACATCCTCCCGCTGAATATCCTGCGCGGCGGAAAGACTGTTCTCCGCGACATCGGTCACGATCACTCCTTGCGTGACCCCAAGCTTCATCCGTTGCGCCATCTCCTTCGTCAGCTCCTGGACTTGAAGCCCGAACTTATTGCTGGATTCCTCGGGCTTCGCTGGCGGTGGCGGTTTGACTTCGTTCGAAGCCTGCGAAATCTCGTTCGGCAATTCCCCCGTCGTCACCGGAATCTTCATCGTCTGGCCTTTTCGCCAAACGGTGAGCTCAACACTCTGTCCGATCTTCTTCTTGAGAATTTCTCGCTGAAGCTGCGTATCGGTCGCCACCGCCGCGCCATCGACCTGAGTGATCACGTCGAATGGACGCAGATCGCTCTTGGACGCCGGCGCGTCGGCCTCGATCGTCCGCACCACCACGCCTTTATCGAGACCCTTGAACAAATCGCGAATCGCCGGGTCGTCGCCTAACGAGTCGATCCGAATGCCGAGCCACGGCCGCGTGATCTTGTGTCCGGCAATGAGCTGCTGTCCGATTTCGTTCGTTAAATTGCTCGGAATAGCGAACCCGAGTCCGCGGTTCAATCCGTTGATCAGCGTGTTCATTCCCACGACTTTTCCGTCGATGTCGCAGAGCGGGCCGCCGCTGTTCCCGGGATTGATCGACGCGTCGGTCTGCAAATAATCCGAGATCGAATAACCCCCCGTCGCGATCAATTTGGTCCGGCCCTTCCCGCTGATCACGCCGTAGGTGAACGTGTAATCGAGCTTAAACGGCGCCCCGATCGCGAACGCGAACTGGCCCACGCGCACGTCGTCGCTGTTCGCGAACTGCGCCACGGGCAGATTCGTCGCGTCGATTTTGATCACGGCGATGTCTGTTTTCTCATCGGTGCCCACGACCTTCGCCTTGAGCTCACGGCCGTCCTTCAGTTTCACCTGAATGTCATCCGCGCCTTCGACGACGTGGAAATTCGTGTAAATGAATCCGTCCGGCCGCACGATGAATCCCGAGCCTTCGCTTTGGATCGGCTCCCGGTTCCGCGGTCCGCGGCGCGGCGCGCTTTCATCCTGGGGCTGGTTAAAGAACAAATCGTCCAGCGTTGAGGTATCCGGTTCATCGTTCTTTTTCGTAACTTCGATGATCACTACCGTTGGCGCGATAATCTCGAACACTTTCGTGAAAGCGCTGTTGAGTTGGTGGACGACATCTTTGCCCGCATCAGCTGCGGCGGGCGGGACGGTGGAGGTCGGTCCGGATTCCGGTTGCGAAAGAGGCGGCGCGGCGTGGAGGGTCGAGGCCGCGAGCGCGAGGATAAAGATCAGGACAATGCGCATGATGTGGATTTGGACAGGATTCCTACATTAGCTGTTCAACCGGTACACGCTAACGCCTCGTCTTTAATTCTCACACAAAGGGCACAACGGCTCACTAAGGATAAAATTTGATCTTCCCGTTGTGAACCTTTGTGTCCTTTGTGTGAGGTTCTTCCGGATCGGTCGGACAGCCGATTGACACATTCCTTAATGCCCTTAACTTTTCCCTCCACACATCGAAAATGCTCACTCTTGCCCAGGGAAAAATGGACGGAAAAGAGTTCGTGTCGCACGCGCCCGGCTATTGGCCCGGGACCCCGCCGGAACTCTGGAACGATTGGAAATGGCAGCTCAAGAACCGGGTCACTTCGCTGACTCAGCTCGAGCAACACCTCGAACTTTCGAACGAAGAACGGAGCGGCGTGCTCCTCTCCGGCGACAAGCTCGCGCTCGCCGTCACTCCGCATTTTTTCAACCTGATCCCGCGCGATAACCCCGACGATCCAATCCGGCGTCAGGTCATCCCGCGAATCGAGGAAACCTGGACCTCGCCTTACGACATGGTGGACCCGTGCGGAGAAGATTCGCACATGCCGGTTCCGGGGCTGGTTCATCGCTATCCGGATCGCGTGTTGTTCCTGGTCACGGATCGTTGCGCCAGCTACTGCCGTTATTGCACCCGGAGTCGCGTCGTCAGCGGTGTGGGCGAACAGGAATTGCACACCGATTTTGAGCAGGCCTTTCGTTATCTCGAACAACACACCGAAGTCCGGGATGTTCTTCTTTCCGGCGGCGACGCTTTGATTTTCAGCGACGATAAACTCGAAGGAATCCTCAAGCGCCTTCGGTCCATCCCGCACATCGAATTTGTCCGGATCGGCACCCGCGTGCCGATTTTCCTGCCGCAACGAATCACGCCTGAGCTTTGCGCGATGCTGGCAAAATACCATCCGCTCTGGATGAGCGTGCACGTCAATCACCCGCGCGAGCTGACCATTGAAGTGAAGCAAGCGCTCGAACGTCTCGCCAATGCCGGCATCCCGCTCGGCAACCAAAGCGTGTTGCTCGCCGGCGTGAACGACGACGTCGAGACGATGAAGACGCTCGTTCAGAAACTCCTGCTCTGTCGCGTCCGTCCCTACTATCTCTATCAGTGCGACCTCATCACCGGTTCCGCGCACCTGCGTTCATCCGTCGCGAAAGGGATTGAGATCATCGAAGCGTTGCGCGGCCACACCACCGGCTACGGCGTCCCGCAATTCGTGATCGACGCTCCGGGCGGCGGCGGCAAAGTCCCGATCAATCCCGGCTACGTCCTCTATCACGACAACGAAAAGATCGTGATCCGGAATTACGAAGGCAAAATTTTCGAGTACCCCGAGTCAGGCGGCGACCAGTCCGTTCAGTTCGCGCCCCAAAGGGAATACCACGACGAATATCTGTACTCGTAAGAGCGAGCTTGGTTTGTCGGGCAACCACGGCCTGGTAAATTACACGGGCGCAGCGTAATCCACTTATTTACGTAATAAAGCTTGACGCGAATTCCGTTTATCGCGTAAGTCCGATCTATCGTCAGTCGATATTTCGACGCAGATTCCGGGCGGTTGAATAAGCCGTCAGAGCTGGAGCCTTCGCTGAGATTTCGTTAACGCGATTCAGCAGGCAAACACACCGGAATTCCGTATGAAGAATCTCTCACGACTGGCTCGCGTTCAATCTTGGCTGTGCAGTGCGACCGCCGCAGGTCTGGTCCTCGGCTCGGCGGCTATCGCGCAGGCGACCGATTACACCTACGTCGGTGCTAATAATGGCATCTGGAGCTTGAACACCAACTGGTCGCCGACGGGCGTTCCCACCACGGGCGACACAGTGACGATCGGCGCGTTCAGCACCACCGATGATATCACTGTTTCGTTGACCGATGTCACGGTGACCAACGCCGCGGGAGGACCAACTACTGAAGTAAGCAACAGCCACACACTCACCCTCACCGGCGCCGGGGTGCATGGGAACGGCACGGGGGCGGTCCAGATCGTCGTCGCGGCGCCAAGTACGGCGTTTCCGGGAACCAATTCTTCAGGGCATATAGTTTTTAACAATAGCGCCTCGGCGATGGTAGACGGTTCCACGGCGACCCCATCTTACGCGCTCATCGGCGGTAACACCTCTCCAACCGGACTTGGCCGGCCTGGCGGTACGATCACTTTCAACAATAACTCCAGCGCCGGGGCTGCCTTCTTCATCGCCGACTTCGGCATCGCATGCGACCCAACCGAATGCGCTGGAGACAATGGCTCCATCGTGAGGTTCACCGGCAACTCGAGCGGCGGGACGTCTCAGTTGGATATCACAGGCCAGGCAGACACGTTCAACAGCCAGCCGATCTGGAAGTTTGCTACGTTGGACATCAGCCTCTTGACTAACGGAGGCACTACGGTGGGCAGTCTCGACGGCGGCGGGTCAGTCGTCTTGGGAGGGAACGCTCTGACCATCGGCTCAGCGAATTTTGATAACGACTTCACTGGTTTGATTCAGGGCTCGGGCGGATCCATCGTGAAGAACGGCACCGGTACTTTGACGATCAGCACCACGACAATAAATGCGGCCGGTTTCGCAGGGCAAAATACCTATTCCGGAGGCACAACGGTCCTTGATGGAACGCTCCAGGCCGGAGGCGACGGGAATGTGTTCGGCACAGGACCAATGACGGTGAGCGGTGGTGCGCTCGATCTCGATTCCCGCAATGTAAACGTTCACGGACTTTCGGGGAGCGGCGGCACCGTCCTGAACAATCGCGGTGGCGGCACCGGCACCTTAACCGTAAACGGCAACGGAACCTACAGCGGAGCCATCGTGAACAGTGGCAGCAATCCAGGGGGTACTCTCGCACTGGCGATTACCGGTGGCACAACTAACCTCAGTGGCGGCAACAACACCTACAGCGGCGGCACTACGGTTACGGCCGGAACGCTTTCGCTAAATAACTCTCCTGGGTCTTCAGCTACAGGCAGCGGCGCGGTGACCGTTGGGCCCGCCGCACCGCCGACCGTCAGTGGCACACTCGCTGGCTCAGGAACCGCTTCCGGGGCGGTTACAATCAAAAGCGGCGGCAATCTCGCGCCCGGAAACAGTGTCGGAACCATTACCTTGGGCTCGTTAACGCTCTCGTCGGGCTCAATCTTAACCTACGAGTTTAACGCGACCGGCAACGACTATACCAATGTTACCAACCTCAACGGGCTGACGATTAACGGAGGGAGCTTTTTTCTCTACAGTGAGGGCACAACGAACCCCTTCAGCGTTGCAGGAATGTACCACCTGATCGGCTTCAAGGGAGTTCTTGGCGGTGCAACTACAAATCTGTCAGTAGCTAACCCACAACCCAATTTCACTTACACTTTCGGTCTCCTCCCCAACACTGGTGACCCGACAATAACCGACGTTGTCCTGATAATTGGCGCGGTGGCTTCACCGACCCCGACCGCCACTGCGACCGCAACGTCGACTCCGACTGCCACGGCAACCTCAACGCCAACGGCAACGGTAGCGCCTACTGCAACCGCGACAGCAACATCGACTCCGACCGCGACAGCCACATCGACTCCTACTGCCACGGCAACCTCGACACCAACGGCAACGGTGGCGCCTACTGCGACCGCGACAGCCACATCGACTCCGACCGCGACAGCAACATCGACTCCTACTGCCACGGCAACCTCAACTCCAACGGCAACGGTGGCGCCTACTGCGACCGCCACAGCAACATCGACTCCGACCGCGACAGCAACATCGACTCCCACTGCCACGGCAACCTCAACGCCAACGGCAACGGTAGCGCCTACAGCGACCGCAACGGCGACGGCGACCGCCACCTCGACGCCAACTGCAACTGCAGCGCCTACCGCGACAGCAACAGCAACAGCAACAGCAACAGCAACAGCAACAGCTACTCCCGTAACATCACCGACCCCAACGGCGACAGCGACAGCTACAGCTACAGCTACAGCTACACCAACCGCCACCGCGACACCGGTTTCATCGGCAACGGCCACGCCTACTGCCACGGCGACCGCTACTGCTACTCCACCATCGCAGGTGCTTAACCTGTCCACGCGTGGAAACGTGCTGATTGGCGACAACGTGATGATTGGCGGCTTTACCATCACCGGAACTGGTCCAAAGAAGCTAGTGATCCGCGCCATCGGGCCCTCAAGTGGAGTTCCCGGCTTCCTGGCGGATCCGGTCCTGGATCTATATCTGCCCGACGGAACAGCGATCACGAACGATAACTGGCAGGACGCGCCGAACGCTGATCAGATTCCAACCGAATTGCAGCCCCATGATCCGCGAGAATCGGCAATCCTGATAACGCTTCCGCCGGCAGTTTACACTGGTGTCGTTCACGGCAAAGCAGGTGCGACCGGCATTGGGCTGGTCGAGGTTTACGACCTATCGGCGGACACTCCGTCAAAGGTCGTAAACATCAGCACCCGGGGCGTTGTTCAGACAGGCGACAGCCGTCTAATCGGCGGATTCGTGCTGAGCGGAGATCAGAGCACGACGATGGAAATAGTGGTGAGAGCAATTGGGCCGTCGTTATCAAACCACCGCATCTTGAACCCGATCGCGGATCCATTCCTCGATGTGCGCGATGCGAACGGGAACCCGGTTGCGACTAACGATAATTGGAAAGACGATCCGAACGCCACAAAGGTGCAGCAGATCGGTTTGGCACCGGAAAATGACCTGGAGTCTGCCCTCTACCTGCGCCTGTCTCCGGGCACCTACACCGCAATTGTGTCGAGGAACGGAGGAACCGATGGGGTGGGCCTGGTGGAAGTGTATAGCGCAACGAATGACGGCGAGGTCAACGCGCCGCAGGGTCCTCCACCGTAAGCCATGGGTGGGAGGCCGCGCCGTCGGTCGGTATTCACTACAACGAAAAGACCGTGATCCGAAGTTACGAGGCAAAATCCTGGAATACCTCGAGAGCGGAAACGAGAACGTCCAGTTCGCGCCTCAGCGCGAGTACCACCACGAGTATTGGTACTCGCAACCCACAACGGGCGTCCCGATCTCGACGGCGATCGCGGTAATGGGGCCGGGTTGCTTTCAGAATTTCCGGTTCGCGATGAAAAAAGTCTTGCCATGTCCGTGGTGCCCCGTCAATCTCGCTGTGAAACGTAGCCTCCTCCCTCATGTGACCCTCTAGCCCCGAACCCTCCACGACGGTCTTCCCCAACAGTCGAATTAACCCCAAACCCCAACCTCTCCCCCGGAACCTTCTCCTATGAGTGATAACGACACCACACCCTCCAAGACGCTCGTCCCGCCATCCGGCCTAGTTGTTGATAACCCAAGCTCCGCCGACGGCGAACCGCTCTTCTGCCTTTTCACAAAGGATTGGCTCACGATGCAGACTTTCATCGCGCAAGCTCTCCAACTGCCCGTCGCGACAGGCGATTTTGAAACTAAATACGGCACCTTCACAGACGAAGACGCGGTGAAAGGTTGTGTCGCGGCGATGGCGGCCGTCCAAGGTCTCAGCGCGGATTTCGGCGATCCTACTGCCCTGATCAAAGATTTGGCCAGCAACCCGGCTGTCCTCCAGACCGATACCGCACCTACGCAACTTTATCTCCACATCGTCTGGTTCGCGAACCAACTTTACAATACCGCGACAACGTTTAACCAAACCCTGAGCCAGTTCTACGAGTTGCTCAGTTCGCTTCCGCCAGACCGGCTCCAGGCCACCGTCACGGAAATCCTAACTGGGAATGGCGGGCTGCAATCGTCCGCTGTGACAATGGAGGGCCTGACTAATGATTTGATCCAGGCCATCGCCCAGTTCGAGGTGAAGCTCACGCCCGCCACCGACACCATGGCTGATTACACGGCTCAGTCATCGACGTTCTACCAGCACGTAAAAGACGCGGTCGGCAAGGATGAAGCGGATGTCGAGAGCTTCCAAGACCAGGCCGACGCAGCCTACAAGCTCTGGCGGGACCTGACCATCTCGGCCGTGACGACGTCCGTGGGCGTATTGGTTTTGTCCGGCGGGATGGCCTGGCCGGCATCTGCAGTCCTGGCCGGAGTACTTGGGGACCAGGCCAAGAAGGCGCGCGATGCCTATGACAAAGCCTGTGAACAACGCGATGCGGCGAGCGCGGACAAACAGAAAAAGATGACGCTGCAAAACGACCTTGGAGCTTTCGACAGGCAAATGACTCCCGTCAATACCGCCGTCACCGCCTTTAAGGGAGACTTGGACAAGGTCCTTGGAGTCTGGCAGGGCATCGGCCTCAACCTGGACTTTATCGCCAAGAATTTCACGCCGGACAAATTCAGCGGCCTGCCGGCGTGGAAAGACGCGATGAAGCTCGACGACGCGACCAAGGACTGGCAGACGATCGCAAAGAAGGCGGACGAATACACTTCGAACTCCCTGGTTACTTACCGTATCATTAATTTCGGCGACCCCGTTCCGCCGCCTCCGTCGGGTAACTAACGTTCGTCAGCGCCGACACGTCTTCGGATGACCAGGTGACTATTGTGGATAAGCAGAATACTCCCGGT
>DATBCW010000148.1:0-17929 GCA_036270255.1 Chthoniobacterales bacterium | reverse complement strand
CCTGGTCAAGCCGTTTCCAATTAACGAATTGATCGACGCCGTGAAAGAATTGCTCGCCGCGAACGGCTGAACCCCGGCCATGATAACCCGCGTGAGGTAGGGACGGCGCGCTGCGCCGTCCGAGTGCTTCTCTCAAACGCTGCGACGGCGGCGGACGTCGCAGCGCGACGTCCCTACCCGTCACTGATGTGCGCTCAGAATTTCGCCGAAACGCCAAACGTCGTGGAAGCTGTTGTAAAGGGGCGCGGGCGCGGCCCGGATGACGTTCGGTTCACGGAAATCCGCTTTCACGCCGGCGGCTTCGAGTTCCTTATGCAGCTCCTTTGGATTTTGATGCGCAAGGATTGAGAGCTGGCAGCCCCGCGCATCGGCATCGTGCGGCGTGATGATCGTGAAACGATTTGATCCGGCGCGCTCCAAAAGAAATTCGAGGTAGCCGGTGAGCTTTTCAGATTTTTCCCGCAACGCATTCATACCGCCGGCTTCATCGAAAATGGCAAGCGAGGCGAGCAGCGGCGCCATGGAAAAAATTGGCGGGTTGCTGATCTGCCAGCCATCGGCAGACGCTACTGGAATAAATTCCGGCTCGAGCTGCATGCGGAACCGGGTGTTCGGATCGTTCCCGAACCAGCCTGCGAGACGCGGCAACTCGGTATTCGTCGCGTGGCGCTCGTGGACAAAGGCGCCCGCGACCGCACCCGGCCCGGCATTCAGATATTTATAGGAACACCAGACGGCGAAATCGACGTTCCAATCGTGCATCGCCAGCGGCACGTTGCCCACGGCGTGCGCGAGATCGATGCCGACCATGATTCCGTGCTTCTGCGCCGCGGCCGTGATTGCAGCGATGTCGAACAGTTGGCCGGTGAAAAAATTGACGCCGGCAAGGAGGACCAGGGCGAGACTATCGGCATTCTTGTCGATCAGAGCGACGATGTCCTCGGTGCGCACCGTCGCTTCGCCATCCCGTGGTCGCGCCAAAACGAGGCCCTGCTTGGGATCAAGACCGTGGTGCCGAAACTGGGTCTTGATCGCGTAGGTGTCCGACGGGAACGCCGGATCTTCCATGAGAATCTTGAAGCGAGCTTTCGTCGGCCGATAAAACGTCGCCATCATCAGGTGGATATTCACCGTGAGGCTATTCATGCAGATCACTTCGATCGGCTTCGCGCCCACGATACGCCCGAGCGGTTCGCGCAGATTTTCGTGATACGAATACCAGGGCGTTTCAGCCTCGAGATGCGCGTCGACGCCGAGCCCAGCCCAATCGTCCAGCTCCTGTTCGACGATTTTTCGCGCGGTCTTCGGCATCAGGCCTAACGAGTTTCCGGCAAAATAAATCAGCGGCTCGCCCTTCTGGCCCCGAGGCAAATGAAACTTCCCCCGAAACGAGCGGAGCGGGTCCGCCGCATCGAGTCGAAGCGCAAAATTTTCGTCGCCAGAAAAATTCATCGGTTGAGGTTAATGAAGATAACGCTGTCTTGCCAAGTCGCGGGCTAATTCCTAGGCTCGGCCCATGCCAAAGAAAATCCTCCTGGGAGCCGCTTTCAATCAAGGCGGCACGTTCCCTACCATAGCAGTCGTCAATCAAGCCACCGTCAACCTGGGTGTCCCGCTGGCCAAACTAGTCCCCGCGCTCCAGAAATTTCTAGATGAACACTTCGTGCCGATTTGGGGTTATCCCGCAAAGCTCGTCGTCTACGATAATGTGAAGAAGATTCCGCCGAATCAATGGCCGTTCCTTTTTCTGGACGACGCGGACGCCGCGAACGCCCTCGGTTATCACGACCTCACCAAGAACGGTCAGCCGGTGTCGAAGATTTTCGTGAAGACGACGCTGGCCGATAAACAACTGGTGAGCGTAACCGCCTGCCATGAACTGGCCGAGATGTTGATCGACCCCGGCGCCCAGCTGTGGGCGCAACGCAACGATGGCTCGTTCGTGGCCTACGAGATGAGCGACCCGGTGGAAGAACAAACCTTCGACATCGACGGCATCGCGATGAGCAACTTCGTTTACCCGTCGTATTTCGAGGAATTCCACAAGCCGAAGTCGGTGCAGTTCGATCATCTCGGAAAGCTATCGAAGCCGTTCGAGATCGCGAAGGGCGGATACCTCATTGTGAGCAACAAGAACAAAGTGACCGAGGTCTTCGGCTCGAAAACGAAAGCACAGAGATTCGCGCGAGAAGTGCGGACGCAGCACCGAAGCGAATATCGGAAATAAATCGAAGAAACGGCCGACTGAACTTACTGCTCAGGGGTTGAGTTCTGGGCGGGCGGCGGTTGCATCAACTCGATGGTCGTTCCGTCAGGATCGCGCACGTAGATAACGCGCTTGCCCGCGTTTGGGCCCAGCGTCAACGTCTGCGGTTGACCCGCCGCTTTCCAACCAGAGGCGGCGATCGTGTCCAGAACCGCGTCGAGATTATCGACGGTGAGCGCGATATGGACCGAGCCGACATCGCACGGTCTGACGTCGAGCTTTTTCCGGTCGCCCGGCGCGCGGTATTCGAGCAACTCGATCTTATGACCAGGCGCCTTGACGACCGCGATTAGAATTTCTGCGCCCTGAACGCCGGTGATTTGTTCGGCCAGTTCGCCTTTCTGGTGGGCACGATGGGACAACTCAAAGCCCAGCACGTCCCGCCAAAACGCCAGCGACCGTTCGAGATTCGAAACCGTGATCCCAGAGTGATCGGCGGTAATGATTCGAAAAGGCATGGGACGAAACCTCGAACGCGAGGCGTCGACCGTCCACTTTCGAATTCCGGGGTAATCAGAAGTTCGTTGTGATTTTTCGGAAGGTGCCGCGAATCACCTTGGTAACGAATGATTCCGATGCCTACATGTTCCGAAGCCATGGCTCTAACCGTTGACCAAGAGGAGGTTTTCCTTCGGCTAGTCGAACAGCATCGTGGAATCATCGGCAAAGTAGCGGCAAGTTATGCCAGCAACCAGGCCGACCGGCATGATCTCAGTCAGGAAATCATGCTCCAACTTTGGAAAGCGTTTCCGCGTTACTCGGCGGAACGCCCATTCTCGACCTGGATGTATCGCATCGCGCTCAACGTCGGGATTTCCTTTTTGCGGCGGAACACCCGGCCGATGCGGCAAACCGTTGCGCTGGACGAGATCGATCACGAATTGCCCCAAGAATCGCAGGAGACAGCGACAATGGAGGAACGCGTGGCCGTGCTTCAAAACGTCATTGCGACGCTGGAGCCCCTGAACCGCGCCCTGCTTCTCCTCTACCTCGACGATCGCAGCTATCGAGATATTGCCGCGATCCTCGGCATCACCGAAACGAACGTCGCGACGAAACTCAGCCGTTTGAAAGAGCGGCTGCGGCATCAACTCACTCAAACCAAAAACTAGCGAACCATGTCTATTACCGAACTCGACGACCTCAAAACCGCCTGGCAAACCGTGAACCAAAACCTGGAGCGGCAAAACGCGCTGGCGTTACATCAATTCAAAGAAAATAAGCTCAGCCGCTTTCGGTCGGGGCTGCGCCCCCTCGTCCTCGGACAGCTCGTTCAACTTGTCATCGGCGTCGCTATCATCGCGGCGTCGGCACAATTCTGGGTAACCCACCTCAGCACGCCGCACCTGTTGATCTGCGGAGTGCTGCTCCAGGGTTATGGAGTAATGTTCGTTGCCTTTGCCGTCCGCGATCTTCTCCTGATTCGTGGGATCGATTACGCGGCTCCAGTGGTCGAAATTCAAAAGCGCTTGGCCGAGTTACGTGCCTGGCATCTTCGAGCCGCCGCCTGGCATGGCCTCACCGGTTCGGTGGTGTGGCTGCCGGTAATGATCGTCCTCTTGCACGCCCTGGGTGCGAAAGCGTGGATCGACAAACCAAGCAAGATCGTTTGGCTGATTTCCACCGCCGTGGTTTGTCTCGCCCTTAACTATGGTCTGATGCGTCTCGCGCGTTCGACCGGGAGATGCGGTCAGGCGCTACGAAGAAGCTGGATTGGGTCGACGGTGAATCGAGCGCAAGCCACTCTCGACGAGATTGCGCAGTTCGAGAAGGAGTAAGGTAGGACGTCGTCCCTACCCCAGATTCGCAATGACCTTCAGCTCGATTGCGATCGGCGTCGGTAGAGCCGTCACTTCGACGGTGGTCCTGGTCGGATTCGGCTTCCCCTCGCCCGCGAAGTATTCGGCGTAGAGTTTGTTGTAGATGGGGAAATCTTTTTTCATGTTCGTCAGGAACACGGTGACGTCGACCACGTCGTTCCAGCTCGCGCTCGCGTCTTCGAGAACCAGCCGCACATTTTCAAACACAGCCCGGCATTGCATTTCGATGTCGTAGCTCTCGATGTTTCCGGCGCTGTCCAAAGTTACGCCGGGAATCTGTTTGCTCCCCCTCACCCGCGGTCCGATCCCGGAAAGAAAGAGCAGATTGCCGACACGTTTCGCGTGCGGAAACGCACCGACTGGTTCCGGCGCGCGGGAGCTTTGGAAAGAGGTGTAATCGGACGCGGTCATAGAGCGTGACAAATTAGAAGCATTTGGATGGTGGTCCAAACGCAGATTGCTCGCCCCCTTCTCACGGGAGCTTCAACGACGTGGCGGAGGGCCGCCGGTGACTTCTTTATTATCGGACTCGGGCCAAACAGCAGCGCCGGCGGCAAACCAATGATGCTTCGGCTGGCCAGATCGCCCCACGTCGGCCATCCAAACCAGCCGGCTTGGATCTCGATCATAACTCAACACCGGATCGGCAATTAAATTAAGGGGTGCGGCCGCCTCCGCGATTCGCCTAGCCACTCGTTGCGGATCCAGCCAATCGGCGGCGCTCGGGCACGCTTCCATTCGGCCTCCCCCTAGCAACGAAAAGCGAAGGAATTCCAGAGCCCGTCCAATCTGCGCCCAGGCAACGAGTTTGCCGCCAGCTACGAACGGAACCATCCAGGAATGAAAATGACCGTCGGGCGACTGGACTGCGATGGGTGGACGAAGTTCGCCTCCAATCTGCGGGGGCCGAATAAAGCCTTGCTCAACGAGAGCATTGACTCTCTCAACCACGGAAGCGCGTTCGTCCTCGCCCGGCACGAGGGACTATATAGTCGTGACCTTAGCCGTAAAGGCACGCCGATACGTTTGGGTAACAAAATTCTCCCAGCGCGTGATGACACCAGCATTTGGCGGCCAGGGATCGTAGACGAGCAACCCCTCGAAGCCGCTCCCGCCTAAGACCAAGAAATTGGATTGCGTATAGCCGACCACAGTCCGGGAATGGCCCGGAACGAAACTTACTAAAGGACGATTCGCGCGAATCTCCGCAGTGTAAGCCGCGAAGGGAGGTGCAGTCAGCATCACCGCAGTCAGCGCGCCGGAAGACATCGCGTTCAATTGCACGGCCACGTCGTTATCGTTGGCGTAGGGCAATCCACTGGGATTTTGAAGAGTGCCGAGATTAAGTCTCTGGGCGATTCGCGACTGGCTGTATTCGTACCGATAGAAATCGAGCACCATTTGCACGCTGGCGGCCACGCACCAGACATTCGTTTCCTGGCCACGCAGTTCATAACAAGTGTGATGATCCGAACTGCGGGTGCTGTAGTGCAGCTCGCGAGTGTCTGGCAACGACGCCGTAATCCAAAAGTCGAGATTGGCGCGCGCAATCGGCCCGGAACCCGTCTGCGCCCGCAGCTCAATCCGCTCCAGGTCCTTGGCTCGTTCCGTGAAACGCTCGTGGGCTCTTACCTTTTGCTCTTCCGGCATTTCCTCGACCAACGACCAGCGTTCGAAACTGGAAGGCTCCATCGGTTTGCGATCCCTGCGTTCGGCCGGCGGCACGATCGCCCAGGTGCCCAGCTCGAGCATGACTACCTCGGTTCCTTTTTTCAGGAACTGCACTGCCAGCTTCGGAAAACTAAAGGCGACGATGCGAATTTCATCGTACTCAGACCAATGCTCGCCATGATTGCTGTCGTGGCGGAGTCGTTCGAGCGCGCTTTGGGCCTGCGCGATCCAGGCTTCCGCATTCCAGGAAGCATCCGGAGCAGTGGCGAGCAGCGGATCGCCAAAGAGAGTTTGCGCGGCGACATCGGCGTAACCCGTTTGGCCCACAGATTCATGTCGAATCGGAAATCGATAGAAAAGCACTTCGCCGGACGGGTCGTAAATGGGAATGCCATGGCCCAGCCAGGTATGTTCCAAGTGCATTCCCGGGAGGGCATCGTTGAAATTAAGAAGATTTAGTTCGATCGCGGCTAGATGGGAGACTTCGGAGGGCTTGAGATGGGTTTGCATGACTAGTGGTTTGTTCAGGAGTTCACTCGTCCGCGCAGAAAAACGCGGAACGCGCGGGTTTTACAAGAAGGGAAACACGGCTGGGGAGAGTCTTTAGCGGACCGGCATTATGGCCGGAAACGTTCTGATCCGACAAGAAAAAAATGGGAGCCTCGCACGGGGCGGCGGCCACTCTAGCCCCCCGTCGTAGAGGGCACGACGAGCGGAAGATTGCCGGCCCCAAAGCGTTTCCCCGACCGTTCACGAGCCCGGCGCGCTTCCGTTTCCCGATCGCGCGGGGGAGCGTTCGTCACGAGCGAATGGAGCAGATGCTCGGCAGCGTGACTCACATCATGCACGGCGCGATTGAACGCCTCTTCGTTCGCCTTCGATGGTTTTGTAAACCCGCTGAGCTTACGGACGAACTGGAGCGACGAAGCGTGAATCTCGTCATGCGTCGCAGGCGGCAGGAAGTTATGCAGAGTCTTAATATTCCGGCACATATTTTTCAGTCTCCGTTATTTTTCGTAAGCTTGTTTTAACTTCGCCAAATCCATTTTCACCATTTCCATCATGGCCGCCATGACCCGGTCCAATTGCTCCTGCGTACCTTTGGAAATCAATTCGAAGAACTCCAGGGGAACAATCTGCCAGGGCAACCCAAACTTGTCCTTAAGCCAGCCGCATTGGACTTCCTTGCCGCCCGTCGAAAGTTTTTCCCAGAAGTAATCGATCTCTTCCTGCGACTCACAATTCACAACGAACGAGACCGCTTCCGTAAACGGAAACTGCGGTCCGGCATTGAGGGCTGTGAATTCCTGACCGTCTAACGTGAAGCCCACCGTCATGACCGAACCGTTTTTCCCGGGACCGGATTCGCCGTAACGCGTGACTATGTTCACTTTCGAATTCTCGAAAATGGAAACGTAGAAGTTGGCCGCCTCTTCCGCCTGGGTATCGAACCAGAGAAAGGGCATGATTCTTTGGCTGATCTTGCTCCTCATAAATTTCTATCCGCCCGCGATCGCGCCCATGATGAAGAATGGTTCGCTCCCGTTCGTGATCGCGTCCGGCAATTGCGTATCGGGCGATTCGAGCGACAAATCTTCGCCGCAAACGAAGAACCGCACCATGGGCCGGCGTTTCAGCGTCCCGTGATCCCGAATCGTTCCCTGGAGCATCGGATATTTTTGTTCGAGCGCGTCGAGGACGGAACGGATCGTCGCGGAACCTTTTAAGTCGAGCTGAACTTCTTCCCTCACGCGAGCGAGGGTGCGGAGATGGTGGGGAAGGACGACGCGAATCATTTTCTAAAATCTCAAATCCCAAAATCCAAATCCCAGGGAAACCTCAAATTCCAAATTCCAAAATGGAGCCCCCGCTGTCCGTGGATTTGATCCTTGATCATTGAACCTTGTTTGGATCTTGGAGCTTGGGATTTGGGATTTCTTGCCTAGCGCAAGGTCTGCACTTCGACTGACAACACTGCCGGCAAATCCCGCACAATCGGCTTCCAGGTATCACCCGCATCGGGCGAGCAATAAACTTGTCCGCCGGTCGTGCCGAAATAAATTCCGCAGGAGTCGAGCGAATCCACCGCCATCGCATCGCGGAGCACGTTTACGTAGCAATCCTTTTGCGGCAGGCCGTTCGTCAGTTCTTCCCATTCGTTGCCACCGCTCCGGCTCCGATAGACGCGTAATTTGCCGTCGAGCGGGAAATGCTCCGAGTCGCTCTTGATTGGCACCACGTAAATCGTTTCCGGTTCGTGAGCGTGAATGTCGATCGGGAACCCGAAATCGGTCGGCAGATTTCCGCTCACTTCGCGCCAGGAATCGCCCCCGTCATCGCTCCGCATGATGTCCCAATGCTTCTGCATGAAGAGGACGTTGGGACGCTGCGGATGCATCGCGATGTGGTGAACGCAGTGGCCGACCTCCGCGTTCGGATCGGGAATGTATTGCGAACGCAAACCGCGATTAATCGGCTTCCAAATTTTTCCGCCATCGTCGGTGCGAAACGCGCCCGCGGCTGAGATCGCGATGTAAATCCGCTGCGGATTTTTCGGATCGATCAGGATCGTGTGCAGGCACATTCCGCCCGCGCCCGGCTGCCATCGCGGCCCGCTCTCGTGCCCGCGCAAGGCCGGCAGCTCTGTCCAATTCTGTCCGCCATCCTTTGATTCAAACAACGCCGCGTCCTCGACCCCGGCATAGACGTGATTCGGATCGGTCAACGACGGCTCGAGATGCCAGACCCGTTTGAATTCCCACGGATGCTGGGTGCCGTCGTACCACATGTGGGTCGTGAGCGGTTTGCCGGTTCCCGGCGAAACGTCGTAAGCGAACTTGTTGCTCTCGCCTTTCGGCATTCCGTCCGCTGTCGTCGTTGGCTCTCCTGGTGCGAGGCCAGGTTGAAACCAGGTCTTCCCGCCGTCATCGGACCGTTGAATGATTTGCCCGAACCATCCGCTCGTTTGCGACGCGTAAATCCGGTTCGGATCCGCCGGCGAACCTTTCAGGTGATACATCTCCCACCCCGCGAAATGCGGCCCATCCACCTGCCACTTCTCGCGCTGCCCATCCGCCGTCAGGACAAACGCCCCTTTCCTCGTCCCCACTAAGACTCGTACTCCGCTCATGCCAGAATTTCTATCCGCAGATTACGCAGATTTACACAGATTTTTTCTTTCCAATTCCTCTTCTAATCTGTGTGAATCTGCGCCGTAACGAAGCATGGAAATGCGAGGCCGGGCTTTCCAATCTGCGGATCAATTCTTCCGGGCCTTTTCTTCGTCCCGCTTTTTTTCGTAAGCCTTCGTGGCTTCATCGACCAACCGCCTCTTCAATTCTTCAACATACTCCGGCTGAATTTTCGCCAGCCTCTCGTTCAACGGCTTCGATATTTCCATGGCAAAGATCGATTCGTCCGTCGTGCTGGCGGCCTGCACCGGTTTCGTCAAAACTTTCTGCACCTTTTCCATGGCCAGTTTGTATTCCGCCGCGGTGGTCGTGTTCTGGCGAGCCTGCTCCAATGCAGTTAACGCTCCGTCGACTTCATGCGCGGCCGCTACAATCCGCTTCTCGGTTTCCTTATTTTTCGGCCGGACATTTTTGTACTCGGTCGTGAGCAATCCCGCTCCTTTGCGGACGCTTCCCAGCTCGCTTCGAAACGACCAATAAATCGCCCCCAGGACCAAAACGCCGGCCGCGATCGCCGCAACCGTCACAATTCGCCGGCGCTGTTCCCGGCGCTTTTCCCTTTGATACAGATCGTCAAACCCGACGCCGAGAAGCCCGGCTACGATTTTTAGAAACGCGCGCTGCCGCCCGTCCCCCTCCGCTCGCAGATCAGCCGCGATCGGTTCTATCCGGACCGGCGCCGAACTACCGCCATCGCTTTCGAAGCGGAGACTGTGCGGGAAAGATTCCTCCGCCGGATCGCTCGCATTCGGAATGCCGCTGCCGATCAAAGCGATGATGCGATCGCGGCCATGCCAATTTTTGAACGATCGAATTTCCTCTTCGACCCACCGCGATTGCGCGGCGGCTGGGGAACAAATCACGACGAGATAGCGCGATTGCTGAAGCGACCGCTGCAGGTTGTCGCCGAGCTGCGAGGACGTCGGCAATTCTTCCCGGTCGCGAAAGATTGGAATCAGCCGCTCTGGCGCGGTCCCGTCGCGCGTGGGCGTGCCCACGAGGCTGCGCGGCACCCGATACGTCTCGAGCTTCTTATGCAGCCAATCCGCGATCGCGGTGTCTTTGTGGCTGTAGCTGATGAAAGCCCAGTATTTCACCGAGCCGAGTAAACCGACCCGAATCGAAGATGCCAAGCGGATACGCGCTTCCCATTATCGGCGAAGGAATGCGTCGTATTCTGAATGATGGCCAATCCAGACCCAAATGATGAATTCACCCTCTCGATGAGCGATCGCGCGGTAATGGATGCCAACGCGCGCCGAGAATAATGTCGGGTGTCCTTGCAGAGGTTTGAACCGCAATGAGCGATGGTTGGGATTTGTCTGCCAGACCCGATAGCATTTGTGTGCCAATCGCTGTGCGCGAATTGGTAACGAGGCGTAACGCTGCCAGAACTCCGGCGTGGTCTTTGAGATCAAGCTTGGGGGTTAGGCCAGTCGCGCAGACTTTCTTCGCGGACAGCGGTGCGAGCTTGCTCGATTAAGCCGTCTAGTTTACCGGCAGCAGCGTCTGCGGCTATCTGGCGGTCCCACTGATCGTCCACCTCGAGCAACCAGCTCAGCAATTCTTCGCGTTCGGTTACGGAAAGGCCGCTGGCGGCCTTCTTAATCTCGTCCACGGTGCTCACAATCAAACCATAGGACAACTTCGTCGGGGAGGGAAGGTGTGATCGAGATAACTCACTTCGCGATGCAGACGTTCTTGGGTTCGGTGAAGAAGCGGAGCGCTTCTTCGCCGCCTTCGCGGCCCACGCCGCTTTGTTTCATCCCGCCGAAGGGAACGCGAAGATCGCGGACGAGCCAACAGTTGATCCAGACAGTGCCGGTATGGATTTTTTCGGCGACGCGGTGGGCGCGGGTGAGGTTTTGGGTCCAGACGCTGGAGGCAAGACCGTAATCGCAGTCGTTCGCATAACCGATCACTTCTTCCTCGCTGTCGAACGGCGTGATCGTCACGACCGGGCCGAAAATTTCTTCGCGATTCGTTCGGCACGACACGGGAAGATCGGTCAAAACGGTCGGCGGGAAAAAGTAGCCGTCGCGGCAGCGATCGTTGATTGAATCAGGCGCCTGGCCACCGATCGCGATCTTGCCGCCTTCTTTCTGGGCGAGGTCGACGTAAAACTTTACTTTCTCCAACTGCGTTTTGCTGACGATCGCGCCCTGCTCGGTCTTTTCATCCAATGGATCGCCTTGTTTTAACTGCGCGACTTTACCGATGAAGCGATCGACGAAATCCTTGTAGGCGGAGCGCTCGACAAAAACCCGCGAGCCGCAAAGACAAACCTGCCCCTGGTTTGCAAAAGACGAGCGGACGCTTCCGGCAATCGCAGCTTCCAAATCGGCGTCCGCGAAGACGATGTTCGGATTCTTGCCGCCGAGCTCGAGCGAAACCTTCTTGAAAATAGGCGCGGCAGCTTCAGCGACTTTGCGTCCCGTGACCGTGCCACCGGTGAAGGAGATGGTGCCGATCTTCGGATGGGCGGTGATGGCGGCGCCGACATTGGGGCCGGTGCCGTGAACGATGTTGAGCACGCCATTGGGTAAACCGGCTTCAACGCAAATTTCGCAAAGCAGATACGCGGTCATGGGCGTGAGTTCGCTCGGCTTGGCGACCGCGGTGTTCCCGACAGCGATGGCGGGCGCAATTTTCCAGCTCAATAAATAGAGCGGCAAATTCCACGGCGAGATCAGGCCCGCGATGCCGCGCGGTTGGCGGAGCGTGTAGTTGAAGGCCACGCCGTCCATCATGTGCGCCTCGTTCTCGGTATGAAGAATCGCGGTCGCGAAGAAGCGGAAATTGCTGGCGGCTCGCGGAATGTCCAGGGACCGAGCAAGCGAAAGCGGTTTGCCGGTATCGATCGATTCGGCCCGCGCGAGTTTGTCTAAATCCCGCTCGATCAAATCGGCGATGCGAAGGAGAATGCGCGAGCGGTCGGCAGCGGGTGTTTTCGACCACGCTGGAAACGCTTTATCCGCCGCGATGACCGCAGCCTCGACGTCGCGCGCTCCGCTATCGGGCACCAGCGAGTACGATTTGCCCGTCGCCGGCTCGATGTTGTCCAGATATTTTCCGCCAGCGGGCTCAACGAATTGGCCGTCGATGAAATTGCGAATCCGGACGCGTTCAGCAGACACGGCGAGAGATTAGACATCGAAGCCGTCTTCGCAAGGTCTCTGCCCAGCTTCTGACTCCGTCGCTGACATCCGCTAATCTCTTTAGTTACAAAACGCCTTTCAGATCGCTGGCCACTTGCGCGGCGCAGCCGGGCATGCCTCCGAAGTTCCAAATGAATGCGCCGCCAACCGATGCGTAGCTTTTCTTTACCCTCTTCAGCTGCGAGATGGTATCGCTGTCGTCGCAATCTTGCTGTGCGTAGCCGGCCACGAGAAATCGTTCGACCGCGCTACCGGTGATTCCGATCGACGCGCCCTTTAGCATGGTTATCCACTGCGAATAATCCGCGCCGCCATAAATCTGCAGATTCCACCAGGCAAAATTATTTCCCGTGCCGCCTGTTTTCACCGTCGCTTTGATGACCGACCGCCAGTTGCCCAGATCAGAATACTTGTAGGGCGCGGCCGTGATGAGAAAATTTTTTGCCGCGATCTCGTTGGTGATCTGCGTGATGAACGACACGTCGAAAGGCACGGTCTCCGGTTCGTAATCCCAATCGACGCCGTCGACGCTTGCATCCTGCATAAAAGAGATCAGCGCCGGTTCAAATGTCGACCAGTTTGTCTTCATTTGCGGATAATCGGTATCCGACACCGACGCGGGGTGGCCATACCAGTTGCCGCCGCCGAAGGAAACGAGCACGGTTTTGACCGTCGAGCCGGGAGTGGTCTTGAGGGCCTGGATCGCTTGGTTGAATGCGGCGGACGTGTTCGAATCGTACGGAAAATCGTTGTAGTTAATGGTGCCGTCGTCGTTCACGTGGCAAAGGCCGACGATGACGGTGGTGTACCCGGCGGTCGCTACGTCGGAAGCCTGGGTCACGCTTTGCAGATCTTTCTGGAGCATGGTTTTTTGCGCGCCGGCGGGCAGCGAATTAACCCAGTTGGTCAGAGCGATCAGGGAAGACGGCGTGACCAGCGGGCTTTCAGTATAGACGGCGATATTTGGGTTAGGAACGGGCATAAGAGGACTCCAGCTCAGAGGTTGGGGTTGCGGGCTGACGCCTCTTTTATCGGAGAACGCCCTGGCTCGTCAAGCTGGACACGCGACCTCGGCGAGGGTCAGAGCTCCAGTTCCTTTAGAATCACGCGCGCGGCTTTTTCGCTGGCACCGGTTTCGCCAAGCCTTGCGATGACGGCATCGAACTCGGCGCTCATCTGTTCCCGGCGCGGTGAATCATTCCTCAGCTCCAAAACAGATTCCGCGATCTTTTTCGGTCTCGCCTCGTGCTGAAGGAACTCGGGGACGATTTCGCGATCGGCCAGGACGTTCGGCATCCCAAGAAATCTGGTTTGCATCATGAGGCGAGCGGCGAAGTAAGTCGGCCACGAAACTTTGTAGACCAGGACGAAGGGCATCCGGAAAAAGGCGGATTCAAGCGTCGCGGTGCCGGACGCAACCATCCCGGCGAAAACGCGCTGCATCGTGCCGGAGCTATCACCGGTCCCGACGCGAAAACGATCGCGGATGGATGAGCGCGCTATCAGGTTCCGGATTTCGCCGGCCAGCGCGTCGGAGGCGGCGGCGACCTCAAAACGGCTCTCCGGACGCTGGGCGAGAATTTCGGCAGCCGCGTCGAGCATGACCGGAAAAATCTTTTTTACCTCGCGGGATCGGCTGCCAGGAAAAAGTCCAATGAGATTTGGATCGCGCGATTCGCCGGTGCGACGCGCGGCGAGATTTTCGATCATCGGATGGCCGACGAAAATCGTGCGCAACCCGGACGCATTGTAGAGCTCGGCCTCGAAGGGGAAAATGCAGAGCATCAAATCCAGGTAACGCGCCATTTGAGCGATGCGACCCCGGTTCCAGGCCCAGACCTGAGGGCTGATGTAATAGATGATCTTCAGACCAGGTGTTCGCTCGCGGAGAGTGCGGGCCAGACGAAGATTGAAGCCGGGATAATCGATGAGAACCACGGCGTCCGGATTCGCCGCCGCGATTTCGCGCAAGGTGCCGGCGAATTGCTTTCGAAAATATCCGTACCGTTTCACGACTTCCCAAAGACCGACGACCGCCGCCGCGTCGGTCCAATTGGTGAAAGCGTCACCGGCGATGGTCTGCATTTGCGGACCGCCGCGCCCATGAAATTCGCAGTCCGGCGCTAATCCGCGTAGGGAGCGCATTAACGCTGCGCCGTGCTCGTCTCCGCTCGCTTCGCCGGCGACGAAGTAGATTTTCATTTCGGAGGGACGTGCTGCTGCGCGTCCCTAGTTTCCGTTTGGCCGTGGGCCGCCAGAAAAAACTTGGGACGCGCGGCAGCGCGTCCCTCCGAAGACAAGATTACCATCGCAATTCGTTTAGAACGCCTTGGTAGGGCCAATCTTCGGCATCGGTCACATAACCATGACGGACCGGATTGTTGCGAACGTACTCCCACTTTTCGTCATAGCTTTCGCCGCGGCGCAATTGACGGTCCCAGTGATCGCGCTGCCAGACTTCGCCCTTGTTCTTGCCGATGGCAATGGTGATGCGCGATTTCCAAAAGCTCATCCAGCGCTCCAGCGAAGGCGCGTCGATTCCGTTGGGGGCACAGAAAAAATGCACGTGGTTGGGCAGGATAACATATCTGCCGACGAGCCAGGTCGATGCTCGCACCCACGCGTTCCGAATCGCTTCATGCAGCGATGGCGTTGCTAGAATGGCTCGCCGTTTCGCCGTGCAAGTCGTCACATAAATGATCACCGGTCGGTTGTGCCATTCGAGCGGTGAGAAATGAATGGGATGCTTACGATCATTGTTCTCTTCTCGGAGGGACGTGCTGCTGCGCGTCCCATCTTCTCGCGACGGTGCCGATCCAAAAATGGGACGCGCGGCAGCGCGTCCCTCCGAGAATGAATTAGCGCTCATGAATTGATGCGCCGCGTGATGTCGACGGCGAGCTCGAGGGCGGCCGCGGCTTGGAAGCCGGAAACTTTTGGGGCGCGACCGGTGGCAGCGCATTCGATGAATGCCGCGAGCTCGCGTTTCAAGGGTTCTTCCCGCTCGATCTCAACATCGTGTCGCTGCAAACCTTCCGGGGTTCGCCGGTACATTTCGCCGCTCTGGTTTTGGTAATCGAGCGAGAGATAAACGTCTTCCTGAAAAACGCGGATCTTGCGCATCTGCTCGGGACTGATCCGGCTCGAAGTGATGTTCGCGACGCAGCCATTTTCGAAACGGATGCGGGCGTTCGCGATGTCTTCGCCGCGGCTGAGGACCGGCACGCCGACGGCGTCGATAGTTTCGACCGGCGAACGGACGAGATGCAAAATGATCTCGAGATCGTGAATCATCAGGTCGAGGACAACGCCGATATCTGTGCTGCGATTTGGATAAGGTGAGAGCCGATGCGCCTCGATGAAGCGCGGATTCGTCAGACGTTTTTCGAGCGCGCTCAGGACCGGGTTGAAACGTTCGACGTGGCCGACTTGAAGCACCAGGCCTTTGGTCGCGGCCAGTTCCGCAAGCTCGCTTGCGTGCGCGGTGTTGTCAGCGATCGGCTTTTCCACGAGCAGATGTTTTCCGCGGCCCAGCAGCTCGCGGGCAATTTCAAAATGCGTGCTGGTCGGGGTAGCAATCGAAGCGGCGTCGACCTCGTCAGCGAATTCTTCGAGCGATGAGACTGCCTTCACTCCGAGCTCGGCGGCACGTTCTGCGGCAAGCGCACGGTCGGTATCATAAATCGCCGTGAACTGTCCACTCGGCAGCTCCGCATAGAGCCGCGCGTGATTTTTCCCGATGTGGCCGACGCCGACCACGCCTACCCGCGGCGTTTTCACGTCTCGTTTTCCAGGAACCATTCGTAGGTCCGTTTGATGCCTTCGCGCAGACCAATCTGATGCCGCCAGCCGAGCGCGTGAATCTTCGAAACATCGAGCAGTTTGCGCGGTGTGCCATCAGGCTTCGTCGCGTCCCACGTCAGTTGGCCTTTGAAACCAACGATCTCGCCGATCAACTCGGCCAGCTCGCGGACAGAAATATCTTCGCCGCAACCAATGTTGACGATCTCCGGGCTGTCGTATTTCTCGAGGAGAAAAACGCAAGCAGCAGCCAGATCGTCCACGTGGAGGAACTCGCGGCGCGGCTTTCCCGATCCCCAGACCACGAGCTCGCGGACGCCTTCCTTCTTCGCCGTGTGCGCTTTTCGCAAGAGCGCCGGTAAGACGTGCGACGACTCCAGATCGAAGTTGTCGTTAGGCCCGTAAAGATTCGTCGGCATGGCCGAGATGAAGTTCGCGCCGTATTCGCGGGCGTAGGCCTGGCAGAGCTTGATCCCGGCGATCTTGGCGATGGCGTAGGGTTCGTTTGTCGGCTCGAGCGGCCCGGTCAGGAGCGCACTTTCGGGAATGGGCTGGGGCGCGTGTTTCGGATAAATGCACGAGCTCCCGAGAAACAGGAGCTTGCGGACGCCATTTTCGTGCGCGGCCCGGACGACGTTGTTCTGCATCTGCAGATTATCGAGAAGAAACTCCACCGGCAGATCGTTGTTCGCCTTGATCCCGCCCACTTTTGCCGCTGCCAGAACTACGATCGCGGGTTCCTCTTCCGCAAAAAAGCGACCGACCGCTGCGGCGTCGCCCAAATCCAAATCGGCGCGACCACGCACCAACACATTGTCAAAACCATCCTGGGCGAGCTTCCGGACGAGCGCGCTGCCAACGAGCCCACGATGGCCCGCGATAAAGATTTTGTCGGATTTGTCCACGGACCGCGAGAGAGTGTGTTTAGCATTTTCTTTTTTCCTTCAATGCGCAATCCTGACTTCGTGCGAAAAAATGGTGCGCGGCTCGGCGTTCAAAAGACTTACAAACTCTTGATCGGCGGCAAATTCGTCCGAAGCGAGAGCGGACGGGTGGCGACTGCGGCGGGCGGCAACGGAAAAACGGTGGCGAATTACAGCCGGGCGTCGCGGAAGGATTTCCGGGACGCGGTGACTGCAGCGCGAGCAGCGTTCGGCGGCTGGTCGAAGCAGAGCGCGTATTTGCGCAGCCAGATTTTGTATCGCGCCGCGGAGATGCTGGAGATGCGCGAAGGCGAATTACGAAGCGAAATTGCCCGCGGCCCCGGCGGCGACAAGGCGCGCAGCGAAGTTTCGCGCGCAATCGATCGGCTCGTTTATTACGCCGGTTGGACGGACAAGTTCAGTTCGGTGTTTGGCGCGGTGAATCCTGTCGCGAGCTCGCATTTCAATTTTACCACGCCGGAGCCGACGGGCGTCGTCGTGGTCGTTTGTCCGGATGATTCCCCGCTTCTGGCGCTGGTTTCATTGGTGGCGCCCGTGATTCTGTCAGGGAACACCGCGGTGGTGCTCGCGTCCGCCCGCAGTCCCCTTCCCGCGCTGACTTTTTCGGAAATCATCGCGACGAGCGATTTGCCCGGCGGGGTCGTGAATATTTTGGCGGGCGATCGCGCCGAGTTGGCGCCGCATTTCGCGAGTCACATGGACGTGAACGCCATCGTCGATGGATCGGGCGACGACGACACGGGCCGCGCCTTGCAGCGCGGCGGAGCGTTGAATGTGAAACGCTATTTCCAGCGCAAGCTCGCGCCGGCGGCGTGGGCGAAAGCTGAGGCGGAAAGTCCTTACTGGATTCTCGACACCGTTGAAATGAAAACGGCGTGGCATCCCATCGGGCTCTGACTGTAGCGCGGTACATTCGCGGACATGCGCGCCCTGGTTCTGGTTCTCGATAGCGTCGGCATTGGCGGCGCGCCGGATGCCGCGAGTTACGGCGACGAAGGCGCGAACACGCTCCGGCATATTTTGGAGCGGAAGCCGGAGTTGCAGTTGCCAATCTTGAACTCGCTAGGGCTGCAGGAAT
>DATBCW010000147.1:0-2952 GCA_036270255.1 Chthoniobacterales bacterium | reverse complement strand
ATTCTGCATCGCCCAAAGGACCGCGACCTGTTCCTCGACCGGGATCGGATTGTATTGAGTCTGCTTGAAGAGCTCGACGATGCGTTGACCGCGTTCGAGTCGGGCCTTTGTCGCGGCATCGAGATCGGAACCGAATTGGGCGAATGCCGCCAGCTCGCGAAATTGCGCGAGGTCGAGTTTGATCTTACCGGCCACTTGCTTCATTCCCTTGATCTGCGCCGCGGAACCGACACGGCTTACGGAAAGACCGACTGAAATTGCGGGGCGCACGCCTTGGTAAAACAAATCCGTCTCGAGATAAATCTGGCCGTCAGTGATCGAGATGACGTTCGTCGGGATGTAAGCCGACACGTCGCCGGCCTGGGTCTCGATGATCGGCAGTGCGGTGAGCGAACCGCCGCCCGCTTCCTCGATCACGCGCGCGCTGCGCTCGAGCAAACGCGAGTGGAGATAGAACACGTCGCCGGGATACGCTTCGCGGCCCGACGGGCGTTTCAGGACGAGGGAGACCTGCCGATACGCGACCGCGTGCTTCGAGAGATCATCGTAAATAATCAGCGCGTCCATGCCGTTATCCATGAACCACTCGCCCATCGCCGCGCCGGCGAACGGCGCCAGATATTGGTTCGTCGCCGTATCTGAAGCGGGCGCGGAAATAATTGTCGTGTAAGGCATCGCGCCTTCCTTCTCCAGAATCGCGAGGGCGCGAGCGACGTTCGAATTCTTCTGCCCAATCGCGACGTAAATGCAATACAGCGGACGATAATCCTTGAGCCGCCCTTGTTCCGCCGCCTTGTTCTGACGCGCCTGGCTGATGATCGTGTCGAGCGCGATCGTCGATTTACCGGTGGCACGATCGCCGATGATCAGCTCGCGTTGTCCGCGGCCAATCGGAATCATCGCGTCGATCGCCATGATACCGGTCTGCACTGGCTGGCTGACGCTCTTCCGTTTAATGACGCCCGGCGCGATCTTTTCCAGCGGATACGCCACGTCCGATTTCACCGGTCCTTTGCCGTCGAGCGGCTGGCCCAGCGTGTTCACGACGCGTCCCAGCAATCCTTTACCGACTGGAACCTGGAGCAGCTTCCCGGTCGTCTTCGCTTCGTCACCTTCCATGACCTGCGTCGTGTCGCCGAGCAGAATGGCGCCGACTTCCGTCTCTTCGAGATTGAGCGCGAGTCCGAACACGCCGCTCGAAAACTCGATCATCTCGTTCAACATCACGTCGCTCAGACCTTCGATGCGGGCGACGCCGTCTCCGGTTTCGCGGACAACGCCGACGTTGGTTTTGCTGGTCGTGGTCTTGAGACCAGCGATCTGCGTTTCAATTTCTTCGAGAATGCTGCTCATAATAGGTAAGGGTTAAAGTTGTTGCTGGAGGCGCTGGAGCCGATTGCGGACGCTGCTGTCCCAGACGTCGCTGCCGACGCGAATCCGCATTCCGCCGAGCAGCTCCGGGTTCACGACGAAACGCGCCGCCAGATCGTTGCCGTATCTTCGCTTCAGGTTGTCAACGATTTGCTGGCCGGCATCCGGCGAAAGCTCGCCCGCGGTTTCGATGGTTGCCGTGCGCTTCTCCACTTCGAGGCGGAGCAGGCGCTGGTAAGCTTCGAGGACCTGGATGTAATGGCGCGGCTTTTTTTCGATCAACGATTTGAGAAGCGACGAAATCCGTCCGGCATCGAGCTGGCCGTCGGTAAAGCTCGCCCGAAGGAGTTCCTTCGAAAGCTGCCGCGTCTCTTTGTTGATCTTCATGGCGGAATTTTTACGAGGCGATCTGGCGTGACGCTTCTTCTTGCAAACGCCGCTGATCTTCCGAGGTGAGAACCTTCCCGGTCACTTTCGCCGTCGTGTCGACTACGAGCCGGCCAAGTTCCCGCTTCAGTTCCGTCATCGTGCGCTCGTGCTCGATTGCGCTGGCTTCGCGCGCTTTCGCCATGATCTGTTCCGCTGCGGCGACCGCTTCCTGCTGCTTCCGCTCGGCGACGTGCGACGCGCTTTCGCGCGCCTCGTCGATCATCTTCTGCGCTTGCGCGTTCGCTTTGGCGAGAATATCCGCATGCCGCTGCTCTGCTTCAGCGAGCTGCTGCTTGATCTTCTCCGCGTTCGCCAGGCCTTCCGCGATCCGTTGGCGTCGTTCTTCCAGGATCGCCAGAATCGGCTTGTAGGCGAACCACCTCAGGGCCAGCGCTACGATGACGAAGCTGATGACCTGCGAGAAGAAGATCTTCCAATCGAAACCGAAGGTTTCGGCGGTTTCGCGCGCTTGATCGAGCGCGCCGGCAGCCAGGAACATTACACTCATTCGCGATCCTTAGTGCGGGGCGAGGTAGAGCGCGTAAAACACGATCGCTTCCGCGAAGGCGATTGCGAGAATTGCCTGCACCAGAATCGGGGTTGCGGCGCCGGGATTACGGCCGACCGCGGATGCAGCGCCCATACCGATCAAGCCGACGCCGATGGCCGCGCCAAGCGCCGCCAAACCGATGTGAATGCTTCCGCCCATTTCTGCCAACATTGGTAACAACATATTTTGTCTTTCTTCTTTGGGTTTCTTAGCGACCTCCGCGGGAACCACGGTCATAGCCGCCAAATTCTTTAATGGTGCGCCTCATGTCCCGGCTCATGTTGCGCGATTAGCAGCGTGAAGACCGCCGTCAAAAGCATGAAGACCATGGCCTGCACCAGGCCGACAAGCAGCTCCATGAAATAAAATGGAATCGGGATAAGCCAGGCGAGCGCCGGCACCATGTGGCTCATCGACTCGAGAATCGTTTCTCCCGCGTAGACGTTGCC
This sequence comes from Chthoniobacterales bacterium, assembly GCA_036270255.1. Taxonomy (GTDB): domain Bacteria; phylum Verrucomicrobiota; class Verrucomicrobiia; order Chthoniobacterales; family UBA10450; genus AV80. The sequence continues at coordinate 153 of DATBCW010000147.1, read as the reverse complement.
GAAAAGCCGGAAGCTCAATGAAATTGGCCGGAACAGGATGGAAACTACTTCCAAAAGTCCCACCGCAAAAAAGATCCCGACCATCGCGATCTTCATCAGTCCTTTGCTTTCACCCTTTGGACCGAAGATGTGCATTAGGAATCCACCGACGCC
>DATBCW010000146.1:0-25957 GCA_036270255.1 Chthoniobacterales bacterium | reverse complement strand
CCCCAACCGCCGTAACTGTCGACGATGATTTTGCGCCCGGTCAGGCCGGTGTCTCCCTGCGGACCGCCGATCACGAAACGGCCAGTAGGATTGATGAGAAATTGGGTGGTCCCGTTGAGCATCGATTTCGGGAGGACTTTGCGAATCACTTTCTCGATGCAGAACTTTTCGATCTCGCCGTGGTCCTTGCCCTCGGTGTGCTGGGTCGAGATGACAACGTTGGAAATGCCGACCGGTTTTCCGTTTTCGTAAATCACCGACACTTGTGACTTGGCGTCCGGCCGGAGCCATTCCGCTTTGCCACTCTTACGAATGCGCGTTAGTTCGCGGCCCAGTCGGTGTGCGAACATGATCGGAGCCGGCATGAGTTCCGGCGTGTCGTCACACGCGAACCCAAACATGAGTCCCTGGTCGCCCGCACCCTGTTCCGAAGTCTTTTTTCCTTTCGCTTTCTTCGCGTCGACGCCCTGAGAAATATCGCCGGACTGATCGGTGATGACCGTGTTTACGAAAATTTTCCGGGCGTGAAAAACGTCATCATCGTGGACGTAACCGATCTCGCGAACGGTATCGCGGACGATCTGGTTGATCGGAATCACGTCTTCGAGGTGTTTGCTCTTCGGCAAATTCGGAACCGTGATCTCGCCGCCGACCACGACGACGTTGCTTTTCGCGTAGGTCTCGCAGGCGACGCGGCTGCGGCGATCCTGGCGCAGACAAGCGTCGAGAACCGCGTCGGAAATAGTGTCGCAAACTTTATCCGGATGGCCTTCGCCCACGGATTCGGAAGCAAAAATGAAACGTCGAAGCATGGAATGCAGTTAGGAGATGGAGATTACGATGAAGCGAAGGAGCAAATGATCAGCCAACATATTGACCAATCATGATACGTCGATATATCGTAGGACGGTCGCATGGCGTCAACCATAAATTTTCTTAAGCTCCTCGCGGATCCGACGCGGCTCCGTCTCCTTCTTCTTCTCGAAGAGGACGAGCTTTCGGTGGCGGAGCTCCAGAAAATTCTCGGGATGGGCCAGTCGCGAATCTCGAGTCATCTCGCGCAGTTGAAACGGGCGGGCGTCGTCGAAGATCGCCGCTCAGGCAAAAATGTTTATTACGGTCTGACGGCGAAACAGGAGCCGAACGAGGCCCGCGCCAAAGTGAGTGAACTGATCCGCGTTCTCGCGCGGGAGATGCCGGAAACGGCGCGCGATCGCACCGCCCTCCAGCTCGCTCTTCGAAAACGCCGCGACAAGGCGCGCGAATATTTCGACGAGCTCGCCGGAAAATTCGGAAGGAGTTATGTCCCGGGCCGATCCTGGCAAGCGCTCGCCCACACATTGATCTCGCTCTTGCCCAAGCTCACTGTGGCCGATCTGGGCGCGGGCGAAGGAACGCTCTCGCAGTTGCTCGCCAAGACCGCCCGCAAAGTCATCGCGGTCGACAATTCACCGAAGATGGTCGAGTTCGGCGCGAGGCTCGCCAAGAAGCACGGCTTCGCCAATCTCGAGTACCGCCTCGGCGACATCGAGAATCCGCCGATCGCGAAGGGCACAGTCGATCTCGCCATTCTCAGCCAGGCGTTACATCACGCGATCCGTCCTGAGCGCGCAGTTGCCAGCGGTCATCGCATCCTGCGCAAAGGCGGCCGTCTCGTAATTCTCGATTTGCTCAGCCACCGGTTCGAGCGTGCCCGGGAACTCTACGCCGATCACTGGCTCGGCTTCAGCGAAGTGCAGCTTCATCAATTTCTCGAAGCCGCCGGTTTCAAGAACATCGAGGTCACCGTCGTCTCTCGCGAAAAACAAAGCCCGCATTTTCAGACGGTTTTCGCGACTGGTGTAAGGTAGGCGCCGGAAATCACCGGTCTCTTGAGCGATTCATTTAAGCACTCACGTCTCTACGGATTTTTTTGCGAGCTGAAGCGGCGCAAAGTGTATCGCGTCGCGGCCGGCTACGGGGTGGTCGGCTGGCTGATCATTCAGTTCGCCACGACGGTTTTGCCGGCGCTGACTTTACCGGCCTGGACGGCGCGGTTCGTCATCGTCCTGGTGCTCGCGGGATTCCCAATTGCGCTCATCCTCGCCTGGGCGTTCGACGTCGGGACGGACGGAATTCATCTGGATCGCGAACCAAAACCAGCCGCGGCATGTCCACCCGCCTTGCCCGGAAGACGCCGGAATCTTATTACGCTCGCGCTCGTCGGCCTGTTAATCTCCGCGGCGACCGGCTACTTCTTGCTGACGCGGACTTCATCGCGCAAGCTGGAAAAATCGATTGCCGTCCTGCCTTTCGCGAATTTCAGCAACGATCAACAAAACGAATATTTCGCCGACGGCATTCAGGACGACGTCCTGACGAACCTCGCCAAGATCAGCGCGCTGCGAGTGATTTCGCGCACCTCGGTCCTGTCGTACCGCGGCCAGACACACAACATTCGCGAGATCGGCAAGGCGCTCAATGTCGCGACTGTATTGGAAGGGAGCGTTCGTCGCGAAGGCAAACGCGTCCGGATTAACGTCCAGCTGATCGACGCCTCGAACGACCGTCATCTTTGGGCGCAGGTTTACGACCGCGAATTGACCGACATGTTTGCCGTCCAAAGCGATTTGGCGCGGGAAATCGCGGGCGCACTGAAAGCGACGTTGGCGCCCGAAGAAGAGCAGCGGATCGCCCGCAAGCCCACTGAGAACGGCGACGCTTACCTGCTCTACCAGGAAGCGCACGAAATCTTTAATCGACCCGACCGGCATCACGACGACCTGGCGCGAGTTGAAGAGCTTTATGAAAGAGCGATCCGGCTGGATCCGAATTTCGCTTTGGCCCAGGCGCGTTTGTCGCACCTGGAAAGCTGGATGTTTTACGCGATCGAGCCTGTGCCTGCGCGAGCGCAGAAAGCGCGGGCCGCGGCGGACGAAGCGCTTCGTCTTCAACCTGATTTGCCCGAGAGCCATCTCGCGATGGGATACGTGCACTATTATATAGATCGCGATTACGCCGCGGCCCTGAACGAGCTGGCGATTGCGCGCGGCGGGCTGCCGAACGATCCCGGAATTTTCCGCGCGATGGCGGCGATCCAACGGCGGCAGGGAAAATGGCAGGACTCAAGCGCCAGCTACGCGAAGGCAGTCTCGCTCGATCCGAAGGACCCGATTCTCCTCGAGAACATGGGAATGAATTATCTGGCCGAGCGCGATTACTCCACAGCCGCGCGAATCTTCGACCGCGCCGTCAAGGCAGCGCCGGAGACATTTACGATTCGGGAGTTGCGGGCGCGGGTGGACTTGTATGCGAAAGGCGATTTGCGGCCGATGCAAGAGTTGCTGGCGTCGCTGCCGGAAAATATCGATCCGAACGGGACGATCACGCTCGCGCGTTACAACCTGAAAATGTACGAGCGGAAGTTTGATGAACTGCTCGGCATTCTCGACCGGAGCCCGGCTGAGAAATCGCGTGGCGAAACGAGCGCGCCCATCTCAAAGCCGTTTTTGAAGGCAACAGTTTACAAAGCGATGAACGATGAGGCTAAGGCGCGGGCGAACTACGAAGAAGCGCGCGACAAAGCTGAGAAAGCCGTCCAGGAAAGTCCCGAAGACGGCCCCCGCCACGCCTTGCTAGGGTTGATCTACGCCGGGCTTGGTCGCTGCGACGAAGCGAAGGCGGAAGCAAAACGTGCCGCCGATCTCTTGCCGGAATCCAAGGATGCGTTCGACGGTCCGATTCTTTCGATCAGCCGCGCGCGCATCCACATGATGTGCCGCGATCTCGATACGGCGTTTGCGCTTCTTGAGCAGTCGTTAAAGACACCGTCCGGAATCACGATTCCCGAGCTGCGACTCGATCCTGTCTGGGATCCGCTCCGGGCCGATGAGCGTTTGCAGCAGATGCTGACAAAGTACGGCGCAACCAAATAGGACAACGCCACGCAAAGAATGTTGTCTGAGATTCAAGGCGCCTCTGGTAACTTGCGCTGAGCCATGGCCGGATTCTTCGAAGAGATAAAACGACGCAAAGTTTATCGGGTCGCGGTCGCCTACGCAGTCGTGGCTGGCGGCGCGATTCAGCTGGCCTCAGCCGTTTTTCCAGCGTGGGACTTGCCGGCCTGGGCGCTGAGGCTGGTCATCGTTCTCTTGCTCATCGGGTTCCCGATTTCGTTGATCCTCGCCTGGGCGTTTGATGTAACTCCGGAAGGAATTCGCGCCACACCGAGCGCGCCGGCCGCGCCGCGCCGGCGACGGAATGTCGTTGCCCTGGTTGCTATCGGGATCATCGTCTCGGCGGCCGCCGGATTCTTTCTCCTGCCTCGCGCCTCCGCCCGCCGAATCGACAAATCGATCGCGGTCCTTCCCTTCGAAAATTTCAGCGACGACAAGGAGAACGCCTACTTCGCCGACGGCATTCAGGACGACATCCTGACGAACCTTTCCAAAATCGGCGACCTCAAGGTGATCTCGCGCACGTCCGTGATGCCTTATCGCGGGGCAGAAAAGAACGTCCGCGAAATCGCCAAGGCACTCGGGGTCTCCGCGATTCTGGAGGGCAGCGTTCGGAAAGACGGCAAGCGCGTCCGGGTCAACGTCCAGCTCATCAACGCGGAAAATGACGAGCATATCTGGTCGGACGTTTACGATCGCGATCTCACGGATGTGTTCGCGATCCAGACCGACCTGGCGAAAAAAATCGCGGATGAATTGCAGGCGAAACTTTCGCCCACCGAGAAGGAACAAATGACGCGAAAGCCGACGGAGAATGGCGAGGCCTACCTGGCGTTCGTCCAGGCGCACAATCTTCATCAGGAGGTGGAAGACCAATCAAAGTTGAAGCAGGCCGAGCAACTCTACGAGCGGGCGCTCCAGCTCGATCCGAAGTTCGCGCTGGCCGCGGCGAGCTATTCGCGGCTGGAAAGCTGGCTCTTTCACACTTTCGAACCGACCGCCGAGCATCGCGAAAAGTCGCGCTCGCTCGCCGAGCGCGCCCTCGATCTTCAACCCGACTTGCCGGAAGGCCATCTCGCTCGCGGCTTTTCCATTTATTACCTCGAGAGAGATTTCGACCGGGCCTTAAGCGAACTGGCGCTCGCTCAAAAAGGGCTTCCAAACGAGGCGGAGGTTTATCTGGCGATTGGCGCGATCCATCGTCGCCAGGGAAAGTGGGCCGAGTCCGACGCGAACCTGGAAAAAGCAGTGAGTCTGAGTCCGAACGAAACGTGGCCGCTCCAGAATCTCGTTCTCAATTACCAGATGCAACGCAAGTTCGACGCGGCGAACAAAACAATCGATCGGGCCCTCAAGCTCGCGCCCGATTCGTTTTCACTCTGGTCCGTCAAAGCGCAGTTGGAAATTTCCGAAAAAGGAACGTTCGAGATTGCGGAGCGCGGGGTGGAAAAGTTGAGGGCGAAAGGAATGGATGACGAGACCCGGATCCATCTGGACATCGGGCTCTCGCAAACGCGGCTTTTGCAACGGCGATATCCTGAGGCGTTGCAATTGGCCGAAGGCCTGAAAGACGAGGCGCTCAAGAATGATTCCGAGGCGTTGATGGGAAAATATGGGACCATCGGGATCGCAAAAAAGTTGATGGGCGATGATGCGGGCGCGCGGGAAGCGCTGACCAAGGCGAAAGCCTACGCCGAAAAATGGGTGGGTGATGCGCCAAACGAAGCGAAGCGCCACGATCGGCTCGCGGAAGCACTGGCCTGGCTGGGCGAAAAAGATGCAGCTATCGCAGAAGCGAAACGCGCGATGGAATTATTGCCTGAAAGCGTGGATGCGTTCGAAGGGCCGCTCTGCACGCAGAGCCTGGCGGAAACTTATATGGTGGTGGGCGAATACGAGAAGGCGATCGAGATTATCGACGGCCTGCTCGCTCGACCGACTCAGGTGACGGTCGCGACGTTGAAACTAAATCCGCTCTGGGACCCGGTCCGGCAAGACCCGCGTTTCATTGCGATGCTCCGGAAGCATGGCGGTTAGATTTTCTTTAACCATCGCGTTCCTTCTCCTCGCCCTCGGTATTTCGCGAGGAGATTGGAAAGTCAGCTCGACCAAAACCGAGGCAAGCTCGATTGCCGGCATCGAACATCGCCGCATCGATTTGACGGATGCAGGGTCGGGCGAAGAAGCGACTCTCGACATGGCGTTATTCTCCACGAAATCGGCGATGGTTCGCGTAATCGATAATCCGAAAGGCGAGAGCGATCTCGCGGCGGTCGCGGGCCGAACGCGCGCGATTGCGGGTGTAAATGGTGGTTATTTCGATCCGCAAAATGCGCCGGTGGGGTTGCTCGTTAGTGATGGAAAATTGATCGCGCCCTTGCGAAAGGCGCGGTTGCTCAGCGGGGTGCTCGTCGTCACCAAGGCGCGCATGGAAGTGATTCGCCCCGGAGAATATTCTTCGCGCAAGAGTGTGATGGCCGCCCTGCAATGCGGACCGTTCCTGGTCGACGGCGGAAAGGTGATCGCCGGATTGAACGATACGCGGCCGGCTCGCCGGACGTTTGTTCTCACCAGCGGACCGGATCGGGCCGCGATCGGCTTCTCCACCACAGTTACCCTGGCACAGCTCGGGGAAATTTTGGCGACGCCTGAACTAAAAGTGCAGCGCGCGCTGAATCTCGACGGTGGATCATCGAGCGCATTCTGGTTCGACGGCGAACGCGGCGTCTTTTCCGAGCCGGAACAAAAGACCGTGCGCGATTTCGTGGTGGTCGCGCCGAAGTAACGTGCAGCTCATGTTGTAGCGACGGCGCTCTGTCGCCGTAAAAACGCTCCGATTTCATTCACAGCTTGTTTACGCCGACAGAGCGGCGTCGCTACAGAAGACAGCGATTGCAAATCGGCTCTCCTTGACGCGCAGCATCCATCCAGATCAACTTCGCGCTCCCATGCGAACGTTCGGAGGATTCAGACGTGACGGTGAATTGGTTTACGGCGAAGTCCGCGGCGAGGAAGTGCATTTGTTGACGAAGCCGTTCTGGCTCGGACTCGATTTCACCGGCGACGCCGTTCCACTCAGCGAATTGCAAATCGACGTTCCGGTCGCGCCCAGCAAGCTGATCGCCGTTGGCCTGAATTACGCCGATCACATCGCGGAGATGAAGCGCACGCCGCTCGGCACCCCGTTGATTTGGTTCAAAGCGCCGACATCACTTCTCGCGCACGAAGGCACAATCGAGATCGCGTTCCCGGAGCATAAAACCGATTTCGAAGTCGAGCTGGCGATTGTGATCGGGGCCCGGACAAAAAACGTGAGGATCGAGAACGCGCTCGAACATATCTTCGGCTACACGATTGGCGAAGACATCAGCGACCGCGACTTGCAAAGCGCGGAGAAACAATTCGCCCGCGCGAAGTCGTTTGATACTTATTCACCGGTCGGTCCGTTTGTTTATGCAGAAGTCGATGTGCGCGATCTGCCGATCACCCTGCGGCAAAACGGCGAAATAGAACAAGAGGCCCGCACCAGCCAGATGATTTATTCCGCGGCGGAGATCGTGTCGTTCGCCAGCCAGTCACTTACTCTGCTGCCCGGCGATCTAATTATGACCGGCACTCCATCAGGCGTGGGGCCGATTAAAGAAGGCGATGCACTGGAGGCACAAATCGGCGACTGGCCGCCGCTGCGCAATCGAGTGACGAACGCGCCGCGAAAAGAAAAATAATGCTTCCCTGACGCAATTTCCTGACTCTAAGCTACATCCCACGGAGGATGATGATGCGAACTATTGTTGTGGCTCCTCCGAAAAGTCGAAATGACATCCGCGAAAGTTTTGCTCGACTAGCGCGCAATTCCTTTATGAGGATACCCAACTCATCGGAATGCGCGGTCGGGACAACTCTTTAATCAACCCTATGAAAACACTGCTAATCGCCAGCCTCTTCTCATTCACTCTTGCGCTGACTTCGTTCGGCCAGCCGCCGCCGACCACCGCGCCGGCCACAAGTCGGCCGCCAGCGCCACCGCCGACTACGGCCATCAGTCCGGCGACTGCACCGGTCACCGCGCCCGCCATGTCTCCGGCCACGGCACCCGTTACCGCAACGTCGCCGGCGGTTCCAGGAACCAGTCCGGCTGTGCCGAGCACGATGGCTACCGCCACCGTCCCGGGAATGTCGCCGGCCACGACGACAACAACGACTGCGAGCACTTCTCCTGTCGCCAGCGGATCACCCACCCCGAGCCCGACCCCGGAGCTGAGCGAATTCGACAAGAATTTCTTCATTCACAATTTCAAGGCGGGCGGTCCGATCATGTGGCCGATCCTCGTCGTCTCGATCACGGCCCTGGCCGTGGTGCTCGAACGCATCTTCTGGTGGCTCGGCCGCTGGATGCGCCGTGATCCAAAACGGATCGAGAAGGTCTTCACCGCCATCGAAGTGGGCGACGTCGCGGAAGCTTCCCGGCTCTCCCGTGATTCGCGCGACCCGGTGCTCCGGATGATGTGGAACGGCTTGAATCACCAGCATGCCTCGCTTCAGGGAGCGTTGCAGGTTGCGGCCGGTATCGAGATCAAGCGCGCCGGACGTTTCCTGGTCGTGATGGATACGCTGGTCACGCTGGCCCCCTTGCTCGGATTGCTCGGAACGATCGTCGGTCTGATGAAGGCGTTCGGCTCTCTCGGTAACGACGAACTCGCTGTCGTGACCGTGACGGGCGGTATCGCGGAAGCGCTTATCGCGACGGCTTGCGGTCTCGGCGTCGCGATTTTCTCACTGATTCCGTTTAACTTTTTCACTTCGCGTGTGTCTAACTTAGAGTTCGAATTGCAGACGGCTGCGACGAACCTTGAGGTTATGCTCGAAGCGCAAAACAAGACCGGAGCTCATGGCGAAGTCGAGGTTCCCGGAACCACGCCTTCTTCCGCGACCCGCTCATCGATCTAGGACGCCAACATGACGGTCACGTCGCCCATCCCGAAGCACCACGCGCGGATCGAGATCATTCCGTTGATCGACATCATGTTCTTTCTCCTCGCGAGCTTCATGATGGTGAGCCTCAGTCAGGTGACTCTGAAAGGCATGAAAGTGAACCTGCCGACCGGCTCGTCGGGGAAGGTCCAAAACAAAAAAGACTATATCAGTCTGTCGGTCGACAAGGACGGGTACTATTACTTCGACAAGACCAAGATTGCTCTCGAGGATATCCTGCCGAAGCTTCAACAGGTTTACCGAACCAATCCCGAGGCGAAGATTTTCATTCGAGGTGACGCCGATGCCGTTCACGGAAACGTGACCCGGATGCTGGACCAGATCCGGTCGTCCGGATTCATGAAGCTGTCGTTTGAGATCAAGAGCAAAGCCGGCGCTGGAGTCGGCCCAAGCCGATAATCGATCATGAAAGGACCACTGCTTTATCGCCCCGCGCCGAGGTGGCAGGTGATATCTGCTTTCGCTGGCGCGATTGCATTGCATTTGGCGGCGGTGGGGATCGCCGCGATCCGGCCCGCCGAAAAGATCACCGATCTTTCAGATATTCCGGAAGCTACCGTCGAAATGTCCCTCGAGACGCAGCAGGAACCGCCGCAGCCCACTCCACCGCCGGAGGAAGAACCGCCGCCGCCGCCCCCGCCGGAAGCCATTCCGGAAGAGAAGCCAGAATTTGTTGAAGAAAAGCCGACGCCGCCACCGAAACGGACGCCAAGCAACGCTCCAGTGGCGCCGCTCGCCAAGCCCAAACCGGTGGGGCCCGTTGGCCCGATGTCGATGTCGTCAGCGAAAGCGGTCGCGGTTAGCGCCCCTCGTCCTGAATATCCTTATGAGGCACGCCGGACCCACGTCACCGGCAGCGGGGTTTGCGTGATGACTGTCGACACGGGGAGCGGGGCCGTAACCAGCGCGGACATGGCCCAAAGCACAGGCAGCCCAATTTTGGATAATGCGGCGACGAGCGCGTTTCGAAGGTGGCGATTCAAACCGGGGACGGTGTCCAAGGTGCGAACGCCGATCACGTTCACCATGAGCGGGGCGCAATATTAGAGGGAACCAGCCATGAAGATGCGATCGCCCATCCCGAAGAAGCACGCACGGATCGAGATCATTCCGTTGATCGACATCATGTTCTTCCTCCTGGCGAGTTTCATGATGGTGAGTTTGAGCCAGACCCACATGAAAGGCATCCCGGTTAACTTGCCGAGTGCGAACTCGCCTCCGCCGCCGCCGAATACGGAGAAAGATTATGTGGCTATTCGCGTTACCGAAGGCGCGCTTATCTACTTCGATAACGTTTTGGTCAATTACGACGATGTATTGGATCGGTTATACAAGCTGCACGACCAGAAACCGGACATAAAGGTTTCGCTCAGTGCCGAACCGCTCGCCACTCACGGCGATGTCATTAGCTTGCTCGACAAGATCCGCTTGGCCGGTATCACCAAGATCGGTTACCAGATCAAGACGGCCAGCGTCCAAGGGGCGCCTGGCACCGTTCCCCCTCCTGCTCCCGCGCCGCCGAAGTGATTTGGAGGGGCGCCTCCGCCTCTATTCCGCGAGCCTCGCTCGCAACGATCGGATCGCCTCCGCGCGATGGCTGATCTGATTCTTCTCAGCAGCTGAAAGCTCCGCAAACGTCTGCGTGAATCCGCTTGGCTGAAAAATGGGATCGTATCCAAACCCCGAACGGCCGCGCGGAGAAGGAACGATGATGCCTTCGATTGTGCCTTCGAAAGTGCCGAGGACGCTGCCATGGCGCGCGAGCGCAAGCACGCAACGAAAACGCGCGGCCGGCAACTCATCGTTCGAAACGGCGCCAAGTTCGGATAGCAATCGCGCGATATTTTCCGCATCGGTGGCGCGCGGTCCGGCGTAGCGCGCTGAAAAAACACCGGGCGCTCCATCTAGCGCATCGACTTCCAGGCCAGAATCGTCTGCCACGACCAGGTCTGCGGATCGTTTCGAAATTCCGACGGCTTTCAGGATTGCGTTCTCGGCAAACGTCGAGCCGGTTTCTTCGATCACCGGCGCGTCGGGTTCTCCCGACAGATCGCGGACAACGAAATCATCGCCGAGAATCTCGGCAAACTCGCGTGTCTTGTGCGCGTTGCGTGTGGCGAGGATTAATGTCGTCATCCTGAGCGAAGTCGAATGATCCCTATTATGACCTTACCATAGCGCAACGGGGTTCCTCGACTTCGCTCGGAATGACCCTAGTTTCTTTTTCTTTTCCGCATGAACGAGCGCCGTAAACCTTATCCATTCGATCGCCTCGAGCCGAAGTGGCAGGCGATCTGGGACGAGGCGCGGACTTTTCATGCGCTCAATCCTGGCGAAAAAGACTTCGATCCGGCCAAGCCGAAGTTCTACGTGCTCGACATGTTTCCCTATCCGAGCGGCGCCGGCTTGCACGTCGGCCATCCGGAAGGCTACACCGCCACGGACATCACCGCGCGCTACAAGCGGCTGAACGGCTTCAACGTTCTCCATCCGATGGGCTGGGACGCTTTCGGTTTGCCCGCGGAGCAATACGCCATCAAGACCGGGCAACATCCCGCCATCACGACTCGCGAGAATATCGCGAAGTTCAAGGCGCAACTGAAACGGATCGGCTTCTCCTACGATTGGGAGCGCGAGATCAACACCACCGACCCCGGCTACTACAAATGGACGCAATGGATTTTCCTCCAGATCTACAACTCCTGGTTTAATCCGGAGACGAAGAAAGCCGAACCGCTTTCCACCTATCGCGGCGGCGACCCCGACAGCGTCCGGCTCGCCTACGTCGCGGAGGTGGCGGTGAATTGGTGCCCGGAATTGGGAACGGTCCTCGCCAACGAAGAAGTCATCGACGGCAAAAGCGAGGTTGGCGGATTCCCGGTAGTTCGTCGGCCGATGCGGCAATGGATGCTGCGCATCACGGCGTTCGCCGATCGCCTCCTGGACGGGCTCGACAATCTGGATTGGCCGGAAGGAATCAAGCTTCTGCAACGAAACTGGATCGGCCGCAGCGAAGGCGCGGAGATTGAATTCCCGCTGGTAGGGACGCCGCAGCGCGGCGTCCCTACCAGCGAAAGCATTCGCGTTTTCACGACGCGCCACGACACGATCTACGGCGCGAATTACATGGTGCTCGCGCCGGAGCATCCGCTGGTCGATCGGCTGACGACAGACGACCAAAAGGCAGCGGTCGCGAAATATCGCGAGCAAGTCGCAGCGAAATCCGATCTCGAGCGCACCGATCTCGCGAAAGAGAAAACCGGCGTCTTCATAGGCGCCTACGTCATCAATCCGGTGAACCAGGAGAAGATTCCGATCTGGATCGCGGATTATGTATTGGTGGGTTACGGCACGGGCGCCGTCATGGGGGTGCCGGGGCACGACGACCGCGACCTGGAATTCGCGCGCAAGTTCAACCTGACGGTTCTGCCGGTCGTTCAGGCACCCGGCAAAACTCCTGAGGAATCAATCGGCTTCCTGGAAGATGGGGTGTCGATCAATTCGCCGATCATCGATGGCCTGCCGACCCCGGACGCGAAGAAAAAGATTTTGGCCTGGCTCCAGGAGCGCGGAGTCGGCCGCCCGGACGTGCGCTACAAACTTCGGGACTGGCTCTTTTCCCGTCAGCGTTATTGGGGCGAACCGTTTCCGATTGTTTGGCGCGACGGGAAACACGAAGCGTTGTCAGAAAAAGATTTGCCGCTGGAACCGCCGGCGTTGGACGATTTCAAACCTACCGGCACGGGCGAGCCGCCGCTGGCCAAAGCGAAGGATTGGATTCGCTATTCGGAAAACGCGACGCGTGAGACCAACACGATGCCGCAGTGGGCCGGGTCCTGTTGGTATTACCTGCGGTTTTGTGATCCGCAGAACCAGGACCGCTTCGTTGGCGAAGAACCGGAAAGCTATTGGATGGGCGGCGAACAACCGGGCGGAGTCGATTTGTATATTGGCGGCGTCGAGCACGCCGTCCTTCATCTCCTTTACGCGCGGTTCTGGCACAAGGTGCTTTTCGACCTTGGCCATCTCTCGAAACCGGAGCCGTTCCAGCGCCTGGTGAACCAGGGAATGATTCTCGGCGAGGACAATCGCAAAATGTCGAAGCGCTGGGGCAACGTCATCGATCCGCTCGACGTTATCGAAATCTACGGCGCGGACGCATTCCGCTGTTACGAAATGTTCATGGGCCCGCTCGAACAGATGAAGCCCTGGAGCATGAAAGGGGTGGAAGGTGTGTCGCGATTTTTGGCGCGGGTCTGGCGCCTGATGATGACGGAGAATCAGGCCGGCGAATGGGAATTGTCCACAGCGCTTCAGGAAGCGGAGCCGACGAAAGCGCAGCAGAAGATCACGCATGCGACGATTAAGAAAGTGACTGAGGACATCGAAGGGCTCGCCTTCAATACGGCCATCTCTCAGATGATGATTTTCGTGAATGCGTTCACGAACCTCGAGGTAGTTCCGGTTTCAGCGATGCGCACTTTTCTCGTGCTCCTGAATCCGTTTGCGCCTCACATCAGCTCCGAACTTTGGCAGCAGCTCAAGAGCCCGGGCGACATCACCTCGCAGACGTGGCCGCGCTACGACGAGAGCTTCCTCGTCGAAGATGAAATCGACATCGTGCTGCAAGTGAACGGAAAGGTGCGCGATCGCGTCAAGGTGCCGCTCGACGCGACCAACGAGCAGTTGGAGACCGCCGCTCGCGCCAATGAAAAAGTGCGAAACGCCGTCGGCAGCCAAACTATCCGCAAGGTCGTTGTCGTTCCCAAAAAACTTGTCAACATCGTCGCGGCCTAACTACCCTGCGGCATGTTCAAAGAGTTCAAGGAATTCGCGGTTAAAGGCAACGCCTTCGATCTTGCCGTCGGCGTGATCATTGGCGCGGCTTTCGGCGGCATCGTCACTTCGCTCGTTAAAGACATCATCATGCCGCCGATCAGTGTCCTCACCGGCGGGCTCGATTTTTCGAACAAGTTCATCGTGCTCAAGGCCGGAAAAGATGGCGCCGATTCGTTTACGAACATCGCGGACGCCGTCAAAGCCGGGGCCGTGACCTGGAATTACGGCAACTTCATTTCACTCATTATCAACTTCCTCATCGTCGCGTTCGCGATTTTCCTGATGGTGCGCGCGTTTAATCGGATGAAGCGGCCGAAGCCGGACGCTCCGGCGGTGGCGAAAGATTGTCCGGCCTGCACGATGTCGATCCCGATCAAGGCAACGCGCTGCCCGCATTGCACGTCGGAGCTTTCGAACGTCGCGCGCGCTTAAGCGGCCGCTTCTTTTTCCCTCAGCGCAAACACGCGTTCTGGCGTGCAGAGCCAGACGCGACTCAACTCGTCGGACGTCCAACGTGTGCCCGCCGCCCAAGGAGAAAACGCCGGCATGATCCAGCAGCGGGATTGTTGGACGAAGGCCGGGCACTTCAGTCGCAAACCGGCACCATCGCTGATTACCGCAGCGGGATGATGATGGCCGATGATCTGAATGCGTCCCGCAACCTCAGCCGCGCAATGGCCGTGATGAAAATAAAACTGTTCCGTCTCGAACGAGTCCACCATCTCGATCTGGCCGCGCAACTTGCGATCGTGATTTCCCGCCACCACCACGACTTCACAACGGTCGGCAAACCCGCGTAAAAGGCTGCCCGCTTCGCGCGCCGCGGTCTTGTCATGGACCAGGTCGCCCACAATGATCAGGCGCTCCGGCTTGTATTCGTTTACCAGCGCCTCGAGCCGGTCCGAGATGGTCGTCATCCCCCACAACGGCACCAGACGGCCCGCCGCGCGCTGGCTCAGTTCGTAACCAAAATGCACGTCCGCAATCGCCAGCCAGCGTTCCGTTTTGTGGAAAAGGGCGAGCCGGCCATCGAGGAGAATGTCATCGGCCACCAGAGCCTGGTTTGCGCGTAATGGAGTCATCGACAGGGAATTGGCCGGATAAATTATCGCTTGCCCGCAGAGGCATCAATGGGTATTAGGCGGTTTTCCGTCTCCCAATGAAGACCTTGCACAAAATTATCGTGCTCGGCGTTCTGGCATGCGCCGTAGCAAGTTGTGAATCGACCTCGCCGCAAACCGCGAATGGCCCACACCCTCGGCCCAGCGCGATCAGTGGCGCTCGGCGAATCTCGAACGTCCGCACCACCGCTTACACTCACACCGAAAGAGGCGGGCGGCATAATGCGATCGGTCTGCGGTTGTCAGGCGCGAACGTGATGAGCGCCGCCTCGGATTGGTCGCGCTTTCCGTTGGGAACGCAGTTCCAGATCGTCGGCACCCGGGACCGCTACGTCATCGATGATTACGGCGGCGCGTTGATCGGCACCGACACGATCGACCTCTATAAGACGAGTCGTTCGGCCATGCGGCAATGGGGCGTGCGCCATGTCGATATCGATATTATCGAGTGGGGATCGAAAGAGCAGAGCCTCAAGGTTCTCAACCCGCGCAAGAAAAACCGCCTCATCCGGCGGATGATCTCGGGACTCGAACAGAAAGCCTAAGCCGCCGCTTCTTTGCTTTGACACAGCGCGGCTGCGCGCGACAACTTGCGCGATGAAGATTCTCGTCGTCGGCGGCGCCGGCTACATCGGCAGCGTCTGCGCTGAGCTGCTTCTCGACGAGGGCCATGCCGTGGCTGTCTTCGACAATCTTTCCGAAGGCCATCGAGGCGCGATCGATTCGCGCGCCGAATTCATCGAAGGCGACCTCGCGGCCTTCGACGAAATCCGATCCGCGCTCGAAAAATTTCAACCGGACGCGGTAATGCATTTCGCCGCCAGCGCGCTCGTGGGCGAATCGATGCAGAACCCGTCGAAATATTTCCGGAACAACATTGGCCATGGCTTGAACCTGCTCGATGCCATGATCGCGACGGGCGTGAACCGGCTCGTCTTCTCTTCGACCTGCGCCATCTTCGGCCCGCCGGAACGCTTGCCCATCGATGAAACCTTGCCGAAAAACCCCATCAATCCGTACGGCGAATCAAAGCTCGCCTTTGAGAAGATCCTGCGCTGGTACGGCGAGATCCACGGGCTGCGATTTGTTTCCCTTCGTTATTTCAATGCCGCCGGTGCTTCGGAGAAATTTGGCGAACAACATCGCATCGAGACGCATTTGATTCCTAACGTCCTAAAAGTCGCGCTTGGTCAAAAACCGCATGTCGAAATTTACGGAACCGATTACGACACGCCGGATGGCACTTGCATCCGAGATTACATTCATATTCGCGACTTGTCGCAGGCGCACCTCCTGGCGTTGAAATCCAGGAAGAGTGAATTTTACAATCTCGGGACTGGGGGTGGAACGAGCGTCCGCGAAGTGATCGAATCGTGCCGGCGAATTATCGGACACGAAATTCCTACCGTGGAAAAACCGCGCCGCCCCGGCGATCCGGCGCGTCTCATTGCCGCTTCAGAAAAAATCCAGGGCGAACTCGGCTGGCGCCCTCAGTTTCAAAATACCGACGCGATCATCGAGAGCGCCTGGCGCTGGCACCAAAAGTTTCCGAACGGTTACGCCGACTAGTACTCCTGCTCATGATCTCGTGAGTGGTGACGGCGCGCTCAGAGGATCATGAGTAAGATCAGGATCATGAGTAGGAAAAGAAAACACCCGCGGAGACACGCTCCGCGGGTGCTTTGAATTTCAAAAAACTACGAACGCGCCTTAGGGCTTTGTCGTCGTAGTCGTGGTGGTCGTCTTCTCGTAGTAGGTCACCGGTTTTTCGAGGGTGATTCTACGGACGATCATGCGATCGCCTTCTTTGACGTAGGTGTACTTCACCGGCATGTCCGAGCGCAGATACTTCCAGTCAACCGTCGCGCCTTCCGAATCAACCAACTGGGTTTCTTTCGGGCTATAGTAATAGCGGACCGGCTCGGCGCTGGTCGTCGAGCGGAAGCTGAGATAGTCAGTTCCTGGCGTGTAAGACGTGATGGTCCCCGTTCCGTCGAGCGTGGACGTGGTGGTCGTGCTCGATGAACTTGTGGTCACCGCGGGATTTGTTGTGGTTGTCGTCGTCGCCGACGTTTGAGCGAAAGCTGTGGTGAGCGCGATTGCGCTGACGGCTCCGGCTGCCAATAATGTGGTCAATCTGTTTTGTTTCATGTTTGTCCTTTGCTTGGTTAAACGGATGGTCTCCGTCGTGCATTCATCCGACTGCCCGAAGCTGGAGTTTATTCAACCGTACCCTCATTTCGTAATTCGAACGCAGCCCGGTTGTCTCGCCCGATAACTCAATGCAACCGCTTCCCGGCTTCCGCGATTTTCTGCCCCAGGATTGGGCGCGGCAGAATTACATTTTCGGAAAATGGTGGGAAGTGGCGCGCCGTTACGGCTTCGTCCAATGGGAGGGGCCAGAGCTCGAGCCGACCGAGCTTTACACAAAAAAAAGCGGACCCGAAATCGTCGGACAGCTTTTTAATTTCACCGATAAAGGCGAACGCGAAGTGGCGTTGCGCCCCGAGCTTACGCCGTCCCTGGCGCGCGTCGTAGCCGCGCACGATCGGGAATTCAAGAAACCGCTGAAGTGGTTTTCGGTCCCGCATTGTTTTCGTTACGAGAAACAGCAGCGTGGCCGGCTCCGCGAACACTACCAGTTTAACGCCGACATCATTGGCGAATCATCGCTCGACGCGGATGTGGAACTGATCGCGCTCTGCATCGATCTGCTGCGCGCCTTCGGCCTTAACTCGAATGACATCGTCGTTCGCATCAGCGACCGGGAATTCTGGATCGATTTTCTTCGGGCGCAGAATGTCCCCGAGGAAAAATGGTCGGAGACATTGCAGATCATCGACAAAAGCGAACGCGAACCGCGCGAGAAGACGGCGCAGAAACTAGGCCCGGTCGCAGAACCAACCTTCAAGGTTCTCGACGGTAAAGGCAGCAGCAAGAAACTCGATCGAGTGCTCGATGGTCTCCGCGCTCGGGGTCTCGCTGATTTTGTTCAGATCGATCTCGGGATCGTCCGGGGTCTCGCCTATTACACGGGAGTTGTCTTCGAAGCATTCGATCGGGGCGGGAAACTGCGCGCCCTGGCCGGCGGCGGCCGTTACGACAACCTCATTCACCACTTGAGCGATGGCGCAGCGAACCATCCGGCCATTGGTTTCGCCATGGGCGACGTCGTTCTCGCAGAACTCATCGATGAAATTCCGTCCGCGAAAGCGCAACTGGAAAAAGCGGTCACTGCGCAACGCGAGCTCGATGTTTACATCGTGATCGCCAAGGAAGAACGCCGCGCCGATGCCCTCGCGCAGATTCAAACGCTGCGCGACGGCGGTTATCGCGTCGACTACCCACTCGCCTCCGCCAAGGTCGGCAAGCAATTCCAGACTGCGGAGCAACTCGGCGCGCGCCTCGCGATTCTCTTTGGCGATGAATGGCCGCAGATAAAATTGAAAGACTTGCGTTCGGGCGAACAAACTCTGGTAGCGGAGCCAGAACTTGCTGCGAAAGTGGCGGCTCTTTTGTCGGCTTGATGTACCGGACCCACCACTGCGCTCAACTTCGGAAAAGCGATATCGGCTCGAACGCCCTGCTCGCTGGCTGGGTCCACGTTCGACGCGACCTTGGTGGCGTGATCTTCATCGATCTCCGCGATCGCGAAGGACTAACGCAGGTTGTTTTCCGCCCGGAGGGAAATGCAGAGCTCACAAAACAAGCACACCAGCTCGGCTACGAAGATGTCATTCAGGTTGAAGGCAAAGTCGCGGCGCGCGCCCCCGGCATGGCGAATCCGCGGATGCCGACCGGCGATATCGAGATCGTGCCCGAAAAACTCGTTGTTCTGAATCGCGCTGACGTTCTCCCGTTTCCGGTCATCGATGGCGAACCGGCCAACGAAGATTTGCGGCTAAGCTATCGTTACGTCGATCTCCGCCGGCCCCAGATGTCGCGGAACCTTCGGCTTCGTCACCGCGTGACGAAAGCAGTCCGCGATTTCCTCGACGAGAAAGGTTTCGTCGAGATTGAAACGCCAATTCTTTCCAAGAGCACGCCGGAAGGCGCGCGAGATTTCCTCGTGCCGAGCCGAATTATGAAGGGAAAGTTTTACGCTCTGCCGCAAGCGCCGCAGCAATACAAACAGCTGTTGATGGTCGGCGGCGTCGAAAAATATTTCCAAATCGCGAGGTGTTTTCGGGACGAAGACCTGCGTTCCGATCGCCAGCCGGAATTCACTCAGATCGACATCGAAGCGTCGTTCGTCACGCCGGATGACATCTTCGCGCTGGTCGAAGGATTGATGGCCGCCGCGTTCCGCGCCGGACGCGGCGTCGAGATCGCAACGCCTTTCCCGCGGATCACCTACGCGCAGGCCATGGACGAATTTGGCAGTGACAAGCCGGACCGGCGCTTTGAAATGCGCCTCGTAGATCTCGCCGATATTTTCCGGGACAGTTCCTTCAAAATGTTTCGAGGGACGCTCGACTCCGGCGGTGCGGTGAAAGCGATCAATGCCAAGGGATTCGCCTCCATCACCACCGGGCAAAGCGACGACCTGACCGAGATGGCGAAACATTACGGCGCCAAAGGCCTCGCCATGATCAAGGTCGAGAACGGCGAATGGAAATCGCCGCTCGTGAAATTTTTCAGCGACGCGGAGAAGGAAGCGCTGCGTTCCAAACTACTCATTGAAGAAGGCGACCTCATCCTGTTTGTCGCCGACAAATGGGAAATCGCCTGCGAAGTCCTGGGCCGAATCCGTTTGCGCGTCGCGGAAATGCAAAAGCTGACTGCGAATTCCGAGCAGCTCGATTTTCTGTGGGTTACCGACTTTCCGCTAATGCAGTTCGACGCGGCCGAGAAAAAATGGAACGCCGTTCATCATCCGTTCACGCGACCCAAAGCCGATGACGTGGCGAAGTTGGAAGCCGGCGAATTTGGGAAGGTCCGCGCCGAAGCCTACGACGTGGTCCTCAACGGGGTGGAACTCGGCGGCGGCAGCATCCGAATTCACGAACGCGATCTACAGGCAAAGATCTTTAGCGCGCTCGGCATTACCGAAGAAAACCAGGAACTACTTTTCGGCCACATCCTCCGTGCCTTCCGTCTCGGCGCTCCGCCGCATGGCGGGATCGCGTTTGGTCTCGATCGCATTGTCATGATGATCGCGGGCGAAGAAAGCATCCGCGAAGTCATCGCGTTCCCGAAGACCAATCGCATGATCGATCTCATGTCCCAGTCGCCCAGCGATGTGGATGAGCGGCAGCTCCGCGAGCTGGGCATCAAGTTGTCGGAAGAGAAGAAAGCGCAGTGACGGACGGTTGATGTCCGCGCTTCGTGCGGAAGAGAATCGCGATGAAAAACGTCACGATTGTGCCGAAGAAAATCCACCACGGAAACTCCATGAGAGGGAGCCAATCGGGTTGTTCGTAGAATTTGGAGTGGAAAATATCGGCAACCTTGTTCGGCAGACCACTTAGGATCGCAACCACGATGAAGCCGCAGATCATGGCGAGAACGTTGCCGCGATCGTTACCACGGGTCCGCGTCAGCATTCCGGCGAAAAATACACCGAGCAGCGATCCATAAGTGTATCCGAAAATGCTGAGAACGATCGGGATGATCCGGACGTTGGGGTAGACGATGACAAGATAAGCGGTCGTCGACGCGACGATGATCATCAGGATCGAAAACCAAATCGTCGCCCAGCGGACGGCGCGCAGACTTTGCTTATCGCTGGCCGCCGGATTGATGTAGGGCTCGTACCAATCGCGGGTGAAACTGGTGGCGAGCGCGTTCAGCGCGGTACTCAGAGAACCCATCGCTGTCGCGAAAATTCCGGCCAGGAGCAATCCACGCAGTCCGACCGGCATTTGGTAGAGAATAAAATGGCAGAACGTTTCGTTCGGCGTTTTTGACAGCGTCGGATCGGGATGCGCCTGGTAGTAAACCCAGAGGAGTAATCCGATGCTGAGGAAAGTGAACGCGATCGGAATGTCCGCGAGGCCCGACAGGATGAGCGACCGCCGGCTCCGGCGAACGTCCTTCGCGGTCAACATCCGCTGCACCATGTCCTGATCCGTCCCGTGCGTTCCCATCGTGATGAAGACGGAACCGATCAAGCCGGCGAAGATCGTGTATTCGGTCTCAAACATTCCTTTCCATTTGTCCCAGCCGCTCTTGGCCGGATCAAGACCGGTCGCGATGAGATCCGAGACATGGAAATCCCCGCGGCGCTGGACGATTTCATGCCAGCCGCCGGGGATGGCGAAGTAAAGAAGCGCGAGCGCCGCGACCGCGCTTCCGATCATGATTGACGCCTGGATCAGGTCAGTCCAGATCACCGCTTTGATGCCGCCAAGCGTCGTGTAGATCGCCGTCAAAATTACGATCGCAACCGTGGCCCCGATATAAATCCAGAGCGTCTGGGTTTCATTTGGTCGTGCGCCGCTGATCATTTCGTAGGCGAGAGCCAAGGCGATGGCGGCCACGTACAAACGAGTGCCAGACGCAAGCAAACGCGTGATCATGAAAACGGCCGACGCCGCGTTCTTGCTGCCGACGCCGAAGCGCGCGGTCAGATATTCGTAAATCGAGAAGACTTTGTAGTCGTAGTACGGCTTGATGAAAATGAAGCTAACGAGGATTCGGCCAATGATGGTACCGAAGGCGAGCTGTAGGTATGTGTAATCGCGATGGCTGAATCCTTCGCCGGGCGTTCCGAAAAAAGTACCCGCGCTGGTTTCGGCAGCGATGAGAGAAGCGAGCACAGCCCACCACGGAATGCGGCGGCCGCCCAGGGCGAAGTCTTCGAGGTTATCTTCCTTTCGGCCCATCCGCAGGCCGATGAAGATGATAACGACGAAGTAGACAAAGAGAACGCCGGTATCGATGGCGAGGCGGCTGTCCACGGGAAGTTACGTGACAGAATTTTTCCGCTGCGCAAGGTGGATCGCGAACGATGGAGCTCGCGGCCCAAGATTTCGACCTGGAAAAAACGCTCAATTGCGGACAGGTCTTCCATTGGGAAAAATCTGGCGAGGGTTTCGTCGGAGCGATTGCGGACAAGGCGGTTTATGTGGAGCAGCGCGGCGACCAGCTCCATTTCGCCGGCGTTACGCCAAAGGTGATCGCCCGCTATTTTTCGCTGGATCATCCGCTGGCGGAAATTTGCCAGGCGTTTCCGCGCGATCCGGCGATGATGGCGGCGCGGGATTTCTGCGACGGCCTCCGGATTATTCGCCAGCCGCGGTGGGAATGTCTGGCGACCTTCATTTGTTCATCGATGAAACAGGTGGCGCATATCCGGCAAATCTCGCTCGCGTTGCGCAGGAGGTTCGGAGGGGAGGAATCCGTTCGAGGAACTCCGGTCTACACATTTCCGAGCGCCGCGAAGTTGGCACGCGGGACCGAACGCCATTTGCGCGAGTGCGCCCTGGGATATCGCGCGAAGAATTTACTCGCGACGGCGCGCCTGGTCGCCACCGGTAAGGCGGACCTCGACGCATGGCGGACCCTGCCGGATGAGGAATTAAGAACACAGCTGTGCGAATTGCCCGGCGTCGGTGCGAAAGTGGCGAATTGCGTGATGCTCTTCGCTTATGAGCGGCTGCGGGCGTTTCCAGTCGATGTCTGGATCGAACGCGTCTTGCGGCAACAATATTTCCCGCGGAGCCGAAAGGTCACGGCGCGACAGCTTCGCGAATTTTGCGACACTTATTTCGGCGAACATGGCGGTTACGCGCAACAGTACTTATTTCACCATGCCCGCAAGGGGGGCAAAGTTGTTCGGCCCGGCGATGTGCGATATGATTTGCCAGGTAAAGCGGCGTCGCGAGGGACGCCTAAATGAGCGAAGAAAAGAAACAAGGCCGTAAGCTCGGGTTCGCGATCCTGATCTCGCTCATCCTGCACTTGGCGGTGGGATTTTCGCTCGCGGCTTTCGGCAACGTTTCAAGCCCGCTCCCCACCCTGCCGGATGAGGCGCCGTCCGAATTAACCCTGATGGATTTGCCGCCCACCCCAAAGGTCGAAAAGAACCCGCAGTTCATCGAGACCGACAAATCGAAAGAGTCAGCGGAGAAACCGAAGGACCAAACGTTCGAATCAAACGCGAACTCGCTCGCGGCGAGTCAGGCTAAGCCGAGCGGCGATCTGCCGCAGCCGAGCCAGGATGGGAAGGATTCGCCTTTAGCGGATTTGGAGACGCACGATTTCTCGCTCCAAGCGCAGGGTTCCACTCCGCAGCCGCAATTGCCTCCGCCGTCGGAATCCAAGCCAACGCCAACGCCGCCACCGGCCGCGACGCCCACCCCAGATCCTGAGCAGCTCGCGATGCTTACCTCAACGCCGCCACCGGCGATCAAACCGGAAGAAACTCAGCCGTCACCCACGCCGGACACGGCTGCCTCCGCTGCGCCGCTTGCGCCACGTCCGCTTCCAGACGCTCCCTCGTCGCATTATCAGGCGCAAAAACAGCAGAAGCCGATGACCGGCAACATCACGAATCGCGGCCCGTCTTCCGTGAATGCAGTCGGAACACCGCTCGGGCGTTATCAAAAACTGATGTATGACGCGGTCGGGGCGCGCTGGTATCAGCATACCCGCGAGCGGCAGGATTTGATCAGCATCGGCACGACGCGACTGACCTTCACGGTGGATCGCTGGGGAAAAGTGAACAACCTCCGGGTCGTCGAAAACACAGCCAACGAAGCGTTCGCCGGCATCTGTCTGCAGTCGGTCCAGGAACTGAAGTTGCCGCCAATTCCCGACGAGCTGGTGAACACCCTGCCATCGGAAGGTTTGCAGCAGGAGTTGACGTTTATCTTGTACGCGAACTAATGATTGCGCGGTTCGCGTGCTCCAAAAATGACTGAGATCTTCCATACGATGGTGAATTTTATGAACAAGGGCGGCTTGTTCATGTGGCCACTCCTGTTCTGCTCGATCGTGACCGTCGCCACGATCGCGCTGGCGGCGCTGACGTTGCGACAGAAAAAAGTGCTCCCGCTGGTGATCGAGAGCGAGATCGAACGGCTGACGCCCGGTGGCAACGCAGAGCGGCTGGTGCGAATCGTAAACGACGACAATTCTTCCCTGGCGGCCGTGGTGCGCACGGCGCTTCAGCATCTGCGCTGGCCGCGGTCGGAAAATATTGAGTCGGCCCAAACCCGGGCGCGACGCGAACTCGTGCGGCTCGAACGCGGCTTGATTGTGCTCGAGGTCGTAACGGGAATTGCGCCGCTGATCGGGTTGATCGGGACGGTCTCGGGTTTGGTGCACGTTTTCTCCGGACTCGGCTTGAGCAGCGGCGCGTCGGACACGAAGGCGGTCGCGCTTGGAATTTCGGAGGCGCTCAACTGCACGATCTTCGGATTGTCGATCGCGGTCCCGGCGCTCATCGGGTTCAGCTATTTCTCGAAAAAGATCGAAGTGATGTCGGTGGAGATGGAAT
Source organism: Chthoniobacterales bacterium (assembly GCA_036270255.1). Taxonomy (GTDB): domain Bacteria; phylum Verrucomicrobiota; class Verrucomicrobiia; order Chthoniobacterales; family UBA10450; genus AV80. The sequence goes on along the minus strand of DATBCW010000146.1, from coordinate 1,625 downwards.
CGCTCGTCTCGGATTTGATCGCGAAATGTTATTACGGACGCGTCCAGAGCGGCGATCCTTCTTCTCCGCGAACGATGACCCCGGCGCCCGCGCGAGCGCCAATCGGATAAACAGACGACTGCTTCGCCATGAAAATCGCCGTTCGGAAACGACGCGCTCCCTCGATCATCATCGTGTCGCTCGTCGATATCCTGACGATCCTCCTGATCTTTTTCGTCGTCTCGACCACGTTCAAACGCGACCAGCCGGAAGTGCAGATCAATCTCCCCGATTCCAAAACCTCCACGAAGGCGACCTCCGAAACGGAGCACGCCGTGGTGAGCGTGAGCGAAAGTGACGAGGTCCGCCTCGACGGACAAGTGATCGGCGTCGACGACCTGGAAGCCGCGGTGAAAAATCTGCCGGCGACCCGGCGCTCGATGTTGGCGTTGCAAGCGGACAAGAAGGCGTCCTTCGGCACGATCATCAAAGTCATGGACGCGTTGAAGCTGGCCGGCGTGAAAAATCTGCCGGCATTCACGCGCGAAGGGAAATGAGATTGCCGATTCGGAAATATGGCGACCCGATCCTGCGCACGAAAGGGAAGCAGATCGAAACAGTGGATGAGGAAATCCACGCGCTCGCCGAGGACATGCTCGAAACGATGCACGCAGCGAATGGGATTGGACTCGCCGCTCAGCAGATCGGCCAGGCCCTGCAACTGACGGTGCTCGATGTTTCGCAGGTCGAAGATCGGCCGAGCACGCTGACCTTGAATGGCGACCCCGTGGCTGATTTGGCGACGGCGATGCCGCTGGTGTTGTTAAATCCAACCCTGCGTTTGGGCGAGGCAACCGATCTCGGAAGCGAAGGCTGCCTGAGCTTTCCGGAAATAACGGCCGATATCGAGCGAGCCGTCGCCGTGGAAATGGACGCGGAAACACTCGAGGGCGAGCGGCTGCGGATCGAAGCGACGGGCCTGCTGGCGCGCGCCTTGCAACACGAAGTGGATCACCTCAACGGGATCCTGTTCATCGACCGGATGAGTTCCGCGGCGAAAGCGAGCCACGGAAGCAGGCTCAAGCGACTGCAGAAGGAAACGGCGAGGATGTAGAAGAGCATGTCATCCCGAGCGAAGTCGAGGGATCCCGGTAATCCTCGTACGACGCGTCACGGGGTCCCTCGACTTCGCTCGGGATGACTGCTTCGAACTAGATCGCTTTGTAGCTCACCGTGATACTGCGAAATACGTTCTGATCGCGTTGGGCCGAGAAATAGAAGAGCTCAAGCATCGTGCCGCCGACAATCCACTGGTAGCCGACCAGCGTTTGGATCACGTCCGAATCCAGGTCGCGAGAGCGGGAAACGAGTTTGCCCGTTCCGAATTTCGCGTCGAAGTAGCGACGGATTTCGCCCATTCGATCGTTGTAACGTTCGATCGTCCAATCCGGATACTCATATTGCAGCTCGACTTCGACCAGAAAGCTGTCGCGGAATATGAAGAGCGTGCGGCGGAGACCAGGTTGAACAAGGCCTTCGACCGTCCAGACCTCCTTTTTCTCCTTTTTGTCGCGGCTGACGATCTTCGCTTTAGCGCCATTGAGGGTTGTCTCAATTTTTCTGGTATCATCGTTCCACTTGAATCC
>DATBCW010000145.1:0-24882 GCA_036270255.1 Chthoniobacterales bacterium | reverse complement strand
CGCCATCATGATCTCGGAGAAGGTCGTGAAGGAAGATGTTTATACGTCGATCCACATCGATGAATTCGAGATCGGCGCTCGTGACACCAAGCTCGGTCCGGAAGAAATCACCCGGGACATTCCGAACGTCAGTGAGGAAGCGCTCCGCAACCTCGGACCGGACGGCGTGGTGCGCGTCGGCGCCGAAGTGAAGCCGGGCGACATTCTCGTCGGCAAAATCACTCCGAAGAGTGAGACGGAACTGGCGCCGGAAGAACGCTTGCTCCGCGCGATCTTCGGTGAAAAGGCGGCGGACGTTAAGGATACATCGCTGACGGTTCCTTCAGGCACTTACGGTATCGTGATGGACGTAAAAGTTTCTTCACGGCACGAAGTTTCGCGCGAGAAGCTGACCCCGTCAGAGACGAAGCGGCAGCTCAAGACGATCACCGAAGACAACCGCAAAAAGAAAGAAGAGCTGACGGAGCAACTGACCGATTCGCTCTCGAACATTTTGCTCGGCGAAAAAATTCCGCTCGATGTGGTGAACGCCGAGACCGGCGAGATCATCATTCCTGCGAATCGCAAGATCACGAAGACGCTGCTCCGGAAATTGGCGACGGTTTACGATCACATCGAGATCGATCCGAGCCCGATCCGGAACAAGATCCGGGAGATCATCGCGAGCTACGAACACAAGTTCGCGGAGCTCGAGCTGGAGCGTGAGCGCTCGATGGATCGCGTCGAAAGCGGCGACGACATTGATCCCGGCATCATCAAGCAGGTAAAAGTTTTCATCGCCAGCAAGCGCAAGCTCAGCGTTGGCGACAAGATGGCCGGCCGCCACGGCAACAAGGGCGTGGTCGCGCGAATCGTGCCGGAAGAAGACATGCCGTTCCTCGCGGACGGAACCCCGGTCGAGATCGTGTTGAACCCGCTCGGCGTGCCCAGCCGTATGAATGTCGGCCAGGTTCTGGAAACCCACCTCGGAGTCGCGGCGAAGGCGCTCGGTTTCAAGGTTGCGACGCCCGTGTTCGACGGAATCGCGGAAACGAAAATCCGCGAATACCTGAACGACGCGCAGAAGAAGGAAGGCTTCAGCTGGGTGAAGGAAACCGGCAAGGCGCGGCTTTACGACGGACGCACTGGCGACACTTTTGATCAGGAAGTCGTGGTTGGTTACATCTACATGATGAAGCTCGGCCACTTGGTCGCGGACAAGATCCACGCGCGCGCGGTCGGCCCGTACTCGCTCGTTACCCAGCAGCCGCTGGGCGGCAAGGCGCAATACGGCGGCCAGCGTTTCGGCGAGATGGAAGTCTGGGCGCTCGAAGCCTACGGCGCGGCTTACACCCTGCAGGAATTGCTGACGGTGAAGTCGGACGACGTCCAGGGACGCACGCGCATCTACGAGTCGATCGTCAAAGGCGACAACTCGCTCGAGGCCGGGACACCGGAATCTTTCAACGTGTTAATCAAGGAAATGCAGTCGTTAGGCCTCGACGTCAAAGTCGGCGGCCAGGCGCCCAGCAGTTTCCTGGAAAACGTGGCTTAATTTTTTTGAAACAAGAATCTGTAACTAATAAATGAACGAACATTCCTGGCGGGAACTAGTTGGTGAAGAACGCGCGGTCGGCTTCGATCAGGTGGCGATCGGCGTCGCCTCCTCGGACACGATGCGGTCGTGGAGCAAAGGCGAAGTAAAAAATCCGGAGACGATCAACTACCGGACTTTCAAGCCCGAAAAGGGCGGTTTGTTTTGCGAGCGAATTTTCGGGCCCACCCGGGACTGGGAATGCTCGTGCGGAAAATACAAGCGGATCAAGCACAAGGGCGTGATCTGCGATCGTTGCGGCGTGGAAGTAACGCTGGCGCGCGTCCGTCGTGAGCGCATGGGACACATCGAGCTCGCGGTGCCGGTTTCGCACATCTGGTTCTACAAGTGCATGCCGTCGCGGCTCGGCCTGATGCTCGACATGAGCGCGCGGCAGCTCGAGCGGGTCATCTATTACGAGGACTACATCGTCATCGATCCGGGCAAGACGCCGTTGACCAAGACGCAGCTCCTGAACGAAGTCGAGTATCGCGAGGCGCAAGAACAATACGGCGAAGATTTCGTCGCCGGCATGGGCGCGGAAGCCGTAAAGAAACTTCTCTCCGAGATCAACCTCAACAAGCTCAACAAAGAGCTGGAAGAGGCGATGGGGAACACGAAGAGCAAACAGATTCGCAAGAAATTGGCGAAGCGTTTGAAGCTCGTCCAAGGCTTTGCGTCATCGCACGCACGTCCCGATTGGATGGTGCTCGATGTTCTGCCGGTTATCCCGCCGGACTTGCGTCCGCTCGTTCCGCTCGAAGGCGGACGGTTCGCGACTTCCGACCTGAACGATTTGTATCGGCGCGTCATCAACCGGAACAACCGGTTGAAGAATCTGCTCCAGCTCAAGACGCCGGACGTCATTATCCGAAACGAGAAGCGTATGTTGCAGGAAGCGGTAGACGCGTTGTTCGACAATGGCCGTCACGGCCGCGCGGTTACCGGCGCGGGCAACCGTCCGTTGAAATCGCTGAGCGACATGCTGAAGGGCAAAGGCGGACGGTTCCGGCAGAATCTGCTCGGTAAACGCGTCGATTACTCGGGCCGTTCCGTCATCGTGATCGGGCCGGAGCTGAAGCTGAACCAATGCGGTCTGCCCAAAAAAATGGCGCTCGTGTTATTCGAGCCGTTCATCATTCGGCGGCTCAAAGATCTCGGCTACGTCCACACGGTCCGCAGCGCGAAGAAAATGATCGAGCGCCAGACGCCGGAAGTCTGGGACATTCTCGAAGAAGTGACGAAAGGCCACCCGGTGTTGCTGAACCGCGCGCCGACGTTGCACCGTCTTTCCATCCAGGCTTTCGAACCGCAGTTGATCGAAGGCGAAGCGATCCGGATTCATCCGCTCGTCTGCACCGCTTACAACGCGGACTTCGACGGCGACCAGATGGCGGTCCACGTGCCGCTATCAGTCGAGGCGCAAATGGAAGCGCGCATGCTCATGCTTGCGCCGAACAATATTTTCTCGCCCTCGAGCGGAAAACCGATCACGACGCCGTCGCAGGATATTACGCTGGGTTGCTATTACCTGACGCAGAATCCGCGGCGCGCCGCGGGCACGGAAAAGGAATCGCGGCTGCCATTGTTCGCGAACGCGACCGAAGTCGAGTTCGCCATGGCGGATGGAAAAGTGAAAACACACGACCGGATCCGTTACAAAAACCCGGACCTCGGCAAGGAAACCATTTACGGCAACTCGACCGATCGCGTGATCGAGACGACCGCCGGCCGCGTGGTGTTCAATGCGATCTGGCCGGAGAAGCTCGGATTCTTCAATAAAGCCGCGGGCAAAAAACAGCTCAGCGATATCATCTGGCGTTGCTACCAGGTGGCCGGACAGAACGGCACCGTCGAGACGCTCGATCGCCTGAAAGAACTCGGATTCGCGGAAGCGACCAAGGCGGGAATTTCGATCGGAATCTCCGACATGATCATTCCGAAGGAAAAAGAAACGGAACTGCAGAACGCCTACAAATCGATCAAGACGGTCGAGCAGCAGTATCGCAAAGGCATCATCACGGACGGCGAGCGTTACAACAAGATCATCGACATCTGGACCCACGCCGGTGACGAGATCTCGAACGTCATGTTCCGCACTCTCGAACACAACGAGGGACGCAAGGAATTGAACCCGGTCTTCCTGATGGTGGACTCGGGTGCGCGAGGCAATCGGCAGCAGGTGAAACAGCTCGCCGGTATGCGCGGATTGATGGCGAAGCCGTCGGGAGAGATCATCGAGCGGCCGATTACATCGAACTTCCGAGAAGGCTTGAGCGTGCTCGAGTATTTCATCTCGACGCACGGCGCTCGAAAGGGTTTGGCCGATACGGCGCTCAAGACCGCGGACTCCGGTTACCTCACCCGAAAACTCGTGGACGCGTCGCAGGACGTGATCATCAACGAGATGGATTGCGGCACGGTGAACGGCATCACGGTTCGCTCGATTTACGAAGGCGACGAAGAAGTCGTGGATCTGTCGACCCGCATCATCGGGCGCGTGAGCTGCGAATCAGTCGTTGATCCGGTCACGAAGAAGAAGGTCGTGAAAGCGAACCAACTGATCGACGAGCATATTGCCGCGGCGATCGAGAAGGTCGGCGTGGAAAGCCTGAAGATTCGCTCGGTTCTGACCTGCGAATGCGGACGCGGAGTTTGTGCGATGTGTTACGGACGTAACCTGGCGACCGGCCAATACGTGAAGCTTGGCGAAGCGGTGGGTATCATCGCGGCGCAATCGATTGGTGAACCTGGCACGCAGCTCACGATGCGGACGTTCCACATCGGTGGAACGGCGAGCCAGACGTTCAAACAGCCAATCATCAAGGCAAAGAACGATGGGGCGCTCCAATTCAACGACCTTCGCACGGTGCAGGCGCTCGACGGCAGCTGGATCGTCCTGAACAAGAACGGGTCCATCGGAGTGCATAACTCAGAAGGCCGCGAGTTGGATCGCTACAACGTCGTCATCGGTTCCGTTATCTCGAAACCGGACGGCGCCCAGGTGAAGAAGGGCGAGACGTTCGTGCAATGGGATCCGTATAACGTGCCGATTTTGACCGACAAGAGCGGCAAGATCGAATTCCGCGACATGATCGCGGGGGTGACGATCAAACGCGACGTCGACGAAGCGACGGGTCTTATGGGGACGGTCATCATCGAGCACAAGGAAGATTTGCACCCGCAGATCGTCGTCGTTGGCGACAAAAAGGAAGTGCTCGCCAGCTATTCGATTCCCGCGGGCGCGCACGTCGTGGTCGAGGAAGGCACGAAGATTCGCGCCGGGGCGTTGCTGGCGAAGACGCCTCGAAAGATCGCGAAGACCAAGGACATCACCGGCGGTCTGCCGCGGGTGGCGGAGTTGTTCGAAGCGCGCCGTCCGAAAGATGCGGCCGAGATCGCGAAGATCGACGGCATCGTCGAAATGGGCGGCACGGTTCGCGGCAAGCGGAAACTGATTTTGAAAGATCCCGAGACCGGTTCCGAGGAAGAGCACCTGATCTCGCTGACGAAACACATCATTGTGTTCAAGGGCGATTTTGTGAAGAAAGGCCAGCAGCTCACGGAAGGTCCGGTTGTTCCGCACGAAATCCTCGAGGTCTGCGGACCCCAGGATTTGCAGGAGCACCTCGTGAACGAAGTCCAGGAAGTTTACCGGCTCCAAGGCGTGGAGATTAACGATAAGCACATCGAGATCATCGTGCGCCAGATGTTGCGCAAGGTGAAGATCACCGATCCGGGCGACACGTCACTCTTGTGGGGCGATCAGGTGGACCGGCTCGATTTCGAAGCGGAGAATACGAAGGTCGTCGAGCAGGGCGGCAAGCCCGCGGAAGCGACCCCGGTGTTGCTCGGCATCACCAAGGCTTCGCTCGAAACGGACAGCTTCATTTCGGCGGCGTCGTTCCAGGACACCACCCGCGTCCTCACCGAGGCGGCAACGCTCGGCAAGGTCGATCGTCTGCGCGGCTTCAAGGAGAACGTCATCATGGGTCATCTCATTCCGGCGGGCACGGGCTTCCCCGAAGTCCGCGAGATTCGGCTCGTCGAGAAAGGCGAACCGATCGGCGAATCGCTGGTCGAAGAGACCGAGCCGCAACCGGCGCTGGGATAGGCTGGAACTCCAAAGTATTTCCGAACGGCGAATCAGCGAAAGCTGGTTCGCCGTTTGCGTTATTGACGCAATGACTCGGCCGCGAGATTAATCGATTATGTTGAATCTGAAACCCCTCCGGGACCGATTAGTCCCTCCGTTCCAACCCTTCACGATTCGTTTGTCTGACGGCCGCAGCTTCGATGTTCCTCACCCGGATTTCATCGCCGTCGGGCGAGGCGTTGTTTCCGTAGTCGATCGAGACGACGGAACGCACACGCTGGATGCGCTCCATATCGTCTCCATCAACGATACCGTGCCGAACCAAAATCCGAACGAATCCTAAGGCGTTGTCGATCGCAACCAAAACCGGAGATGAAGGTGAGACCTCGCTCATGTATGGGCGGCGGGTGCCGAAGACAGATGCGCGAGTCGAGGCATATGGATCGGTCGACGAGCTGAACTCTGCCCTCGGTCTCGCTCGAGCAAACGCGAGCGACACGTTTCTGGCGGAGCAGATTCTCGCGATCCAGAATGAGCTCGTTGTCGTGATGGGCGAACTGGCGACGGCGGACGAAGATTCGGACCGTTTCGAGCGTGATGGCTTTAAGCGGACGAGCGCGGCCATGACGGAACGACTCACCGATCTCGTTCATCAACTCGAGAAGGGCCGCAGTTTCAAACATTGGGCGAATCCGGGAAGCAACAAGGCTTCGGCCCCGCTCGATCTTGCCAGAACGGTTTGCCGGCGGGCGGAACGGCGCGTTGCCGCTCTTCCGCCCGAAACCAATTTTAACCGCGAAATTCTTCGCTATTTGAACCGGCTTTCGGACGCCTGCTGGTTGCTGGCACGCTACGCCGAAGATGCGAAATCCGCTGGGGAGAAAGGCTAATATTCCGTTTGCCTTTGGGCAGGGCCTAGCGCATCTTCCACGTCCCGCTCCCGCGTTCGCGGGACCCCCCTAGCGGCTCCCCGTTTTACCTATGGCAACACCAGCAGAGTTAGTTCCGGAGTTACTTGAAGCAGGGGTCCATTTTGGTCACCAGACCAAGCGATGGAACCCGAAGATGAAGCCTTTCATTTTCGAAAAACGAAACCAGATTTACATCATCAATCTCGATGAGACGGCGCGGCAGCTTAATCGCGCGACCGAGTTTCTTCAGGAAGTAACGCGACGCGGCGGAAAGATTTTGTTCGTCGGTTGTAAGAAGCAGGCGCAGGAAGCCGTGAAGGAAGCGGCCACGGCTTGCGGGCAATTTTACGTGAACCAGCGGTGGTTGGGCGGGACGCTGACCAATTTGGCGACGATCCGAAAGAGCATTGGCCGGCTCAAATACATCGAGCAGATCGAGGAGTCGCCCGATTACAAGAAGATGGGCAAGCAGGAACTCGCAGCGCTAAATCGTGAAGCCGCGAAGCTCCGCCGGAATCTGGATGGGATTTTGGAAATGTCTGCGTTGCCGGATGCGATGGTCGTGATCGATACGACGCGGGAAAATAACGCGGTGTTGGAAGCGCGACGGCTCGGAATTCCGACGGTCGCAATCGTGGACACGAACGCCGATCCGGAAATCATCGATTACCCGATTGCCGGGAACGACGACGCGATCCGTGCGATTCGCGTCATGCTGCAAAAGCTCGTGGACGCGATCGTGTCGGCGAGCGCGGACGCGCCCGCGCGCGAGCAAGTGGAGATGGCGGGCGTCTCCGCCTAACCAAGGAACTATTTTCACATGGCGACTGCTGCGGGGGCGGATGACGCCCCAGAGATATCTCCGGAACTTGTCAGAAAACTGCGCGAGAAAACCAACGCCGGCATCATGGATTGCAAACGGGCGTTGGCGGAATGTGGCGGCGACCTGGAGAAAGCGGAAGCGCATTTGCGGACGAAGGGAATCGCCGGCGCCAGCAAGAAAGCATCGCGCGCGACGAAGGAAGGGATCGTGGCTTCCTACATCCATTTGCAGGGAAAAGTCGGCGTGCTGGTCGAAGTGAATTGCGAGACGGATTTCGTGGCGAAGAACGAGAAGTTTCGTGAGTTCGTCAAAGACATCACACTTCACATCGCGGCGGCGCATCCGCTTTATGTGAGTCGCGAGGAGGTACCGGCGAAGCTGGTTGAATCCGAGCGGGCGATTTACGTGGGCCAGGTGAAGGGCAAACCGGAAAACGTGGTGGAGAAAATTGTCGGCGGAAAGCTGGACAAGTTCTACAGTACGGTCTGCCTGATGGAGCAGGGGTTCATAAAAAATCCGGATCAGACGGTGAAAGAACTGGTCGCGACGAAGATCGCCGAACTGGGCGAGAACATCGTCATTCGACGTTTCACGCGATATTTGGTCGGGGAGCCATTGGAAGCGGCAGCGCCGGCAGGGGAAGAAGAGCAGGCGGCCGCCTGATCGGAGGGACGTGCTTACGCGCGTCCCATTTTTCACGCAGGGGCGACTCCGATTCGTTGGACGCGCAGAAGCGCGGCCCTCCGCGCATAAAAATACACGCGTTTTGAACGCGACCTGCGTTTCTACTTTGGCGCCGTTTCGTTTCCCGAAATTGCGCGGGGCACAGAGGGAATTCCCGGCCCTTCAAACAATCAACCAAGGAGAGAATATTTATGGCGATGGATTCATTGAAGGACTTGTACATCGACGAGTTGAAGGACCTGTATAATGCGGAGAACCAGCTCACGAAGGCGCTGCCGAAAATGGCGAAGAAAGCTTCAGCGCCCGAATTGAAACGCGCGTTTCAAGATCACCTCAAACAAACCGAGGGGCACATCAATCGCCTCGCAAAGATTTTCAAGGGCTTGGGAGAAAAGCCCACCGGTAAAACCTGCAAGGCGATGAAGGGCCTGATCGAGGAGGGCAAGGAAATCATCGAAGAAGATGGTGATGGTTCCGTGCTCGACGCCGCGCTCATCGGCGCCGCGCAGCGCGTGGAGCACTACGAAATCGCCGGATACGGTGTTGTGCGGACTTTCGCTTCATTGCTTGGCGAAGAAGACGCAGTCGAGACGTTGCAGCGGACCCTCAATGAAGAAGCGGAAACCGACAAGAAGCTAACTGGCCTGGCGGAATCGATCATCAACGTGGAAGCGAGCGAAGCGGAAGAAGAAGAGAAACCGAAGCGCGCGAAAAAGTCTCGGAAGCGGAAATAAGTACGAAGTCGGGGCGCAAAGGCCCCTCCCACATTTAAGAGATCGCCATCACAGTTCGCGTGACTGTGGTGGCGATTTCCTTTCGGAGAATTGAACCGCGGATTACGCGGATGAAGCGGGATGGAGCGAAGAGTTGGCCATTTTGCTTCCAAATGTATTTCCATCCGTGAAATCCGCGTAATCCGCGGTTAACTTCAGACCGTAAATGGGCCTCACCGAATATAAGAAGAAGCGGGACTTCAAGGTCACGGCAGAGCCGAGCGGCAAGCCCTTGCCGAAACTGGTGAAGGGCGCATGCCGCTTCGTCATTCAGAAACATGACGCGAGCCGGCTCCATTACGATTTCCGGCTGGAGATGGACGGCGTGTTGAAGTCGTGGGCAGTCCCGAAGGGATTGCCGTGGGAGAAGGGCGAGAAGCATCTGGCGGTGGAAGTCGAAGATCATCCGGTGGAATACGCAACCTTCGAGGGGATCATTCCTAAGGGTCAATACGGCGGCGGGACGGTGATGGTGTGGGACCGCGGGCAATATCATGTTTACGGCGAGGAGCCGATGAAGGCCTTGCGCGATGGCCGCCTGCATCTGGTGATGGACGGGGAGAAGGCCAAGGGAGAGTGGTCGCTGATCCGGACCCGGATGGAGGGCGACAAGACGCAGTGGCTCTTGCTGAAAAGCGGCGCGAGCATGAAGCCGATCTCGAAAAAGCGCGACGATCAATCGGCGAAAACCGGCCGGACAATGGCGCAAATCGCGGCTCAAAAAGATGCGGAGTGGCAGTCGAATCGGGAAGACGAGAAGAAGCCGACATTGAAATCGCGAATCAAAGCGGCGCTTAAAAAAAAAGATCAAGAAGCGGAAGGCGACGCGGTTAAGGAGAAAAGCGGACGCCGCAGCGCGGCGTCCCTACCAAAAGCGTTAGCGAAATTGCCGAAGGCGAAGGCTCGGTTCATTGAGCCGATGAAAGCGCGGCTGGTGGAATCGCCGCCGAGCGGCGACTGGAGCTACGAACTGAAGTTCGACGGCTTTCGCGTTTGCGCGGTGAAGAATGGATCGAACGTCAACCTGATCTCTCGCAACGGAAACGAATTGCGAAGTCGCTTCCCAGAAGTCGTGGCGGCTTTGAAAAAGCTTCCGCTTCATGACTGTGTTCTTGATGGCGAAGTGGTCGCCCTGGACGACGAAGGACGATCGTCATTTCAATTGCTCCAGGGTCTGGAAATGGAAGGCCATGAGGCGCCGATCGTCTTTTACGTGTTCGATGTGATGCAGCTCAACGGCCGCAGTCTGACAGGGCTGCCGCTGACTGCGCGCAAGGAAGTTCTGGCAAAAGTTTGTGAGGGCGTTGGCGATCCGATTCGCTATTCCGGGGAGATCGGCGGCGACGCGACTGCGTTGCTGAAGGAAGTGCAACGGCGCGGACTGGAAGGATTGATCGGGAAGTTGCGTGATTCGGTTTACGAAGTGGGCCGGCGCAGCGGCACCTGGATTAAATTGAAGTGCGTGAACGAACAGGAGTTTGTCATCGGTGGATTCACGCCGCCTCAGGGGGCCCGGCAGCATTTCGGCGCCCTGTTGGTTGGTTACTTCGAAGGAAAGAAGTTTCTTTTTGCCGGGAAAGTGGGCACCGGGTTCAACACAAAATCGCTCGCGTCATTGCACAAGAAACTGAAGAGCGAACGGCGGGAGGATTGTCCATTCGCCGATTTGCCGTCGAAGCATGGCGGCCAATGGGTCCAGGGAATCACGCCATCGATGATGAGAAAGATCGATTGGGTGAATCCGGTTTTCGTTTGCCAAGTGAAGTTCGCCGAGTGGACCCGCGACGCAAAATTGCGGCAACCGGTTTTCCTCGGTCTGCGTGAGGACAAGAAGCCGGAAAAAGTGGTGCGCGAAACGCCCGCGTAACGATTCGACTTGTCGCCGACCTTTGGGCTCCGAATATTGGGACATGAAGGTCAAAGTGCTCGTCACACCCAAAGCTGCCGTCCTCGACCCTCAAGGCGCCGCGGTTCGCGACGCGATGCAGCATCTCGGGATGCCCGAAGTGAGCGCGGTGCGGATTGGGAAATATCTCGAGATCGAGGTGGATGATAAAACGCCAAGTCTGGATTCGCGGCTCAATGATCTTTGCCGCGATTTGCTGTCGAATCCAGTGATCGAAGATTACGAGGTCGTGAAATGAAATTCGCGGTGATCCAGTTTCCGGGTTCGAATTGCGACCAGGATTGTCTGGCGGCGTTGAACGGGATCGGGGGTCTTCGGGCGGAATATGTCTGGCACAAGAAAACGTCGCTCGCTGGTTTCGACGCGATCGTTCTGCCTGGCGGCTTTGCTTTTGGCGATTACTTGCGTTGCGGCGCGATCGCGCGGTTCTCGCCGATCATGGCAAGCGTGGTGGAAGAAGCCCGCAACGGTAAGTTGGTGATCGGCACCTGCAACGGTTTCCAGGTGTTGTGCGAGATTGGACTCCTCCCCGGCGCGCTGGTGCGAAATCGGAAGCTCCATTTCATCTGCGAGCTGCTGACGACCCGTGTCGAAGTTCCAGATTCGTCCTTCACGCATGGATGTGCACAGGGCTCGCTCTTGCGATTGCCGATTGCGCACGGTGAAGGTTGTTATTTCGCTGACGAAAAGACGCTGCGGGAATTGAATGAGCGCCAACAAATCATTTTGCGTTACGCAACGGAAGACGGGCGCATAGAAGCGTCGGCGAATCCGAATGGCTCCGTGGAAAACATCGCCGGCATCTGCAATCGCGAAGGGAATGTCTTCGGATTAATGCCGCACCCCGACCGCGCGTGGGAAGCGCGGCTTGGAAGCGCGGACGGCTTGAAGATATTTCAGTCGATGATCCAGACCATCGAAGCGCGCCAAGAGCGAGCTGCGTAGGTAAATCGAGCGCTTTGCCGCTCGATAGAATTCCGGCTTCAGTCAGCGTTTCAGAAAAATCGAGCGATGGATCGGGATCCGGCCGGTTTGGCGTTCGTTTGCGGGTTCCCAAGTGGATGCGTAAAAACGGGGAAAGTTTACACAAGTGTAAACCGAATTTACACGTTTTCGCCCCTGTCGGACCGCTTCCCTAGGGGAAACAGGCCGGGCATACCCATTGCTCGAAATGTTGGCACAATCCAAATTCCTATGTTGCTACAAAAAACTCTGCACATGAATCAGTCGCTCGATGAGTGTAAACATCGCCTCGCGAGCATCCAATCATATCGCCGGCAGTTCGTGATGGTAACGAAAGCCACGGTCACTTCCTCCAAGACCGTGGATTTTAGTTTCAGGGGGCCGCTCGGATTCGAAGCGCGCACCGTCCTGTTGTCGGTGGAAAGCGATTCGCCGGACCAATTCGCCTTTGAATCGACGGGCGGAAATCTGGACGTGATGGGGCTGGTGGAATTCACCGAGATCCGGCCGAGCTGTACGGAAGTGACGCTCGCATTGCATTACGAGATCAAGAACAAGCTTTTCGCCTGGCTCGACCGGCGATTTCATTTTGTGGATGCATTCGTGACCTCGGAGTTGCGAAGCATCCGCTCCCATTTCGAAGGTATCGCGGCGCCCGTCGTGGAGCGCACGCCGGTGCTTTCGATGTTTGAGACGGCAACGGCATAGAGGGACTGCTGTCTCAGGCAAAGAGCGCGAATTCGGGGGACTTCGCGCTCTTTTGTTGTACAGATGGCGCGGCGTCCGCCAGACTCCGGATGTGAAAGATGGCGGTTTGTAAACCGCCGTTCCTTGGTCGCCGCCATTGAAAATAGCCCAGCGCTTTAGCGCTGGGATAAACGCCTTGGTCTCCGTCGCGAGTCCCGGAGGGACGAAAGAAAGGTCTGTCGTCCCTGACGGGACTTGATCGGTTATGGGCTACGGACCCGGCTCTGAAGCGCTGGGCTATTCTCGGAGGAGTGATTGCTATTTGATTCGGACGGCGTGGGTTTTATCGAGGCGAAGAATCTGGCCGCGCTCGAGCGCGACCACCGCTTTTGGGTCGCGCAATTTTTCGCCGCTTAACTGAACGCTCCCTTGTTCGATTAGACGACGCGCATCCGCCCGTGATTTTGTTAACGCGAATCCAGTCGCATAGGCTGCGACGACGATGCCGATAGCGTCGGAACTTTGCGCAGGAAATTCCGGCAGATCCGCGTCTTCGAGTCGCTTTTCGCTGAAGCGCGCGTTCCAATCCGCGAGCGTTTTTTCCGCTTCAGCGCGGGAGTGGTAGGTCTCCACGATCGCAACGGCGAGATGCTTCTTCGCTTCGAGAGGATGTGCGCTGGCCTCGAGCGGCTTACCGAGGAGCAGCGGATAATAACGCGCCATCAGTTCATCGGAGATGCTCATCAGTTTCCCGAACATTTCCGAGGCCGGCTCGGTCAGGCCGACGTAATTGCCGAGGCTCTTGCTCATCTTCATTGAGCCGTCGAGCCCTTCGAGGATTGGCAATACAAAAACGACCTGCTGTGGCTGCCCTTCGTGTTTTTGAAAATCGCGGCCGACCAAACAATTGAAAAGTTGGTCGGTGCCGCCGAGTTCCACGTCCGCCTTCACCATCACCGAATCCCAACCTTGCATGATCGGGTATTGAATCTCGTGGGCGTGAATCGGATGACCCTCGTCGATCCGATTCCGAAAATCCTCCCGCTGCAACATCTGTTGTAAAGTCACCATGCTGTTGAGGCGAATGACATCGTGAAATCCCATCTTGGAATGCCAATCGCCATTCGCCACTAGTTGGGTGCGCGCCGGATCGAGAACCTTGAGTGCCTGGGCCCGGTAGGTTGCCGCGTTCGCGGCAACTTGCTCGCGCGACAACTGCGGCCGCGTCGCCGATCGCCCGCTCGGGTCGCCAATCATCGAAGTGAAGTCACCGATGATGAGGACAGCTTCGTGCCCGAGGTCCTGGAACTGCCGGAGCTTCCTCAAAATAATCGCGTGACCAAGATGCAGATCGGGGCTCGTCGGATCGACGCCGAGCTTGACCCGAAGAGGGCGGCCTAAGGCGAGTTTCGCTTCCAGTTCCGCCTCACTGATGATCTGGGCGGCGCCTTGCTTGAGAATGGAAAGAGCTTCGTTCGGTTTCATCGTTCCGCGCTTCGAGTGGGTAGCCGGATGCTACTTACTCTTGTTCAACAATTCGCGCACCTGCTCGATTGTGAGCGGTTTGTCCAGAGCATGGAGCGACTTTTGGCTCTTGCCTTTGCCGAGGAACGGCCGGTTATCCGCATACGCGCGGACCGGCGCCGACGCGTTGCTCTCCGGCGCGACGCCGGTGCCGGCGGTCGCGACTGGCGTGGAGATCATCGTGTCGCTTTTGGGCGGCTGCGAGCGCGACGAAATATACGCAGCCGAATCGCCGGCTCGAAAATGCCGGGCCGCGAACTGGCGAGGGGTGAGAGTGCGTTCTAAGGGAAAACTTTTGGTCACAGCTTTCTGCGGCGAGTAGAAGGTCGCGGCCCGCGCGGGTTTTTCGAAGGAACCGGAACGCTTATCCGAAAATTTTTTGTTTTGCGCCGGGTTCGCCAATTCCATGTCCGGCTTCAAGAGCCGATCGATCAGCCGGCGTTCCTGCTTTTGGGCGAACGCGGTCGAGATTCCCAAGCAAATCATCCCGATAGAAACGATCGTCCGCACGTTCTGGAACGTGCCGAACCGGGCGCGTCGTTGTAAAGGAAATTTGGACGCCGCTCAGTATCCGAGCGCTCTCTCCAAAACCGAGGCGCGAGACGGAGCGGAGACATTCCCGCTCAGAATTTCGGCGGCGCTCACGCGGTGACCGTAGTAGCGATCGTTCGCAGTTTTTTGGGTCGCGATCACCGTGCCCTCAAGCGACGCGCCGGCAAAAAGGCCCTTCGTCCGGCTATAGGTATAAACTGCCGCCGTCGGTGTCACCGCCGCTTCGGCTTCGCGTCCAACGGGGCCCGCCGCCACGCTGGCATCCGCGCCGAGGGTCAAGTTTCCATCGCGCGAAAAAGCGCGCACCGCCCGATTGGTATTCAGAATGAAAACGAACTCGGTGATCTGCGCGCCGATTTGCGGTCCCCAGCCAGCGCCTCCCGTGCCGATGAACGACGGTCCGGACCAGCCGTTGCCTGTCCGCGCCACAACGACGCCCTGACCGCCTTTGCCGCTCAGGCCAAAACCGATCTTAACCACGGTCAGAATGGCGAGCCCTTTCGCGTTCCGCATTACGCTCCGCGGAATCCCGCGTTCCGGCAAGCGCTTGAATTGCCGGAGGATCGAGGCGGATTGATTGACGATTTCCTGTTCCGTCGCGGCGTTCGCAGCCGTGAACGAGAGCAAAGAAATGGCGAGCAGTGCGCAGATCGTTTTCATGGTACATTTAGTTCGCCTGCCCGAAGTGCGCTGGCTGTATTGCCCGGCCTCGTTAGGCAGATCGTTCCGCATGGATAATCTCATCGACCACCCGACCGACGAATCTTTCATGAGCGAAGCGTTGCGCCAGGCGCAGAAAGCGTTCGCCAAGGAAGAAGTGCCAGTCGGGGCGGTGGTGGTGCGCGCCGGGAAGATCATCGCCCGCGCTTTCAATCAGGTGGAAATGTTGAAGGACGCCACCGCGCACGCGGAAATGCTCGCCATCACGCAAGCGGAAGCCGCCGTCGGCGACTGGCGCTTGAATGAGTGCGACCTCTACGTGACCAAGGAACCTTGCCCGATGTGTGCCGGCGCACTGGTTCATGTCCGAATGCGCCGCGTCATTTTTGGTTGCGCCGATCCACGGAGCGGGGCCGCGGGCGGGACGATCAATCTTCTCCAAATGACCGGCCTAAATCACCACTGTGAGATCACCAGCGGAATTCTCGATCAGGAATGTGCAGCGTTGCTCCAGGGTTTTTTCCAAGCCAGGCGGGCGCGGGATACGGTCTGACTTTGGCTGGGAAGGGCGGCTCGATCGCGGAAAATATGCTTGCACGGGCTACCGGTTCAGCGTAAAAAGTGCGGCTCCCTCGGAGATCCATGATCACGCCCCCATTGATGTCGCGAACTTGTTGTGGACTCCAAATGTTGGCGCTGCTTTTCGCCGCGTCACTCTCCGTCCTGGCCGCAGCGCCATCAGGCAGTATCGATCCAACGCTTGATGCGGGGCGCGGTCCGAACTTGGTGAAGGCCGGTGGGTCAGCGGCTTTGGTCCAGGCGGACGACAAGATCGTGGTCTTCGGATCTTTTAATGCCGTTGATCTCGACTACGTGCCACCCTTGATTCGATTGAATCCGGATGGATCGCTTGACCCAAGCTTCGATGCTTCGGCCGCGGCGGCATCTCATGATTTGCTTCCAGTAGCGATCCAGCTCGATGGCCGCATCTTATTTGTTGATGGACGGGGAGGTTCGGGCACGGCCTTGCTTCTCCGGCTAAACTCGGACGGCAGTCTGGATAACAGCTTCAGCGTCCGGTTCACAACGGCTCGGTCGAATACCTCCATCTACAATGTCGTCGTGCTCGGCAACGGCAAGATAATGATCGGTGGATACTTTGATGCGGTGAATGGGATCCAGCGCCCGCAACTGGCCCGCGTGAATGCGGATGGAAGTTTGGATTCGAGCTTTAACCCGGCAAAAGCAAGCAGCAGTTTCGTCGTGCAATCGACGGGCAAGATCGTCATCGCATTCGGTGAAACTGAAGTTGATCGGCTGAATGTTGACGGCACGCTCGATAATTCATTTGCAGTCGTCGCTGATCCGGGCAGTGGCGCTAACTCTCTTGGCTCGGTCATGGTGCAGCCAGACGACAGGATTTTTTGGACCACTTATAGGTCGAATGCATTTGGCGAAACAACTTCCACCATGAGGCGTTTGAACGCGGATGGAGATTACGATCCAACTTTCCTCACCTATACGGAGTTTGATTACATCGGAACGCTATGGGCGTTTTTGCAGAAAGACGGCAAATTGCTCATTAATTCCCAACGGCGGTTGAATGCCGATAGCACGAAGGACTCGAGTTTTAATCCCGCAACGCCTGGGTCCGTTGTCGGTCAGCAGAGTGATGGGAAACTGATATGGGCGGCGCATTCCCAACTAATCAGGCTCTTCCTGGATGGCTCGCTGGACAACAGTTTTGCCGGCGGACCGCACCTGACGTTGATCAAAAACAAGGCAATCGATCACGCGGCGTTACTGCCGAATGGCAAGATTGTAATCACTGGAAGCTTTAACTACATCGATCGCGTTCCCCGCACGGGAATTGCGGTGTTGAATTCTGACGGCACGCCTGATGTCGCCTTCGATCCCGGAAGTCTGCTAACTTTGGACAGCAGCAGCGACAGCACTGGTCTGGATTCGATCGCGGTGCAGAGTGGGAAAATTCTCGTCGCCTTCAAAGACAACATTGTGCGGCTGAATGCCGACGGAGCGGTGGATCAAACGTTTCAGTTCACGCCATCCCAAGCTGGGCGCACAGTAGGAATCGTTGCTGTTCTTGCGGATGGGAAGATTCTCATCTACGACGGTGTTTACGCCTTAACTCTGGTCCGGCTGTTACCAGACGGTAGCCGCGATGCGTCATTCCAATCGGCAGCGCCGAACGAGAGAGTGGCGCTTGTCCAGCCAGACCAACGGGTCCTTCTGGCAGGGGAGAAGGGTTTTAATCGGCTGAACCCGGATGGCTCTTTAGATAACGGGTTTAGCACCGCAGATAGCATCCACCTCGGTTATTTGGAGAGCGTCGGTGTAGCGGCGCTTCAACCTGACGGTAAGTACTTGGTAAGTCGATACTCTCAATTTCAGTTTTTGTTCTTTCGGTTGAATAGCGACGGGTCGAACGATGCCAGCTTCACTCCGGATCTCGTGATGGCCGGGGTGGGTGGATTCGATCAGGCTGGCATTCTTTTGGATGGAGACATCGGGCCCGGGGCTGATGCAGTCCACCATGTCCGGCAGATCGGCGTGGCCCGGTTAGACTCCGCCGGAGCACGAGACAATTCGTTCGTCTCCGTCCCATTCACCTTCGCCGCGGATTTGGCGAGCTGGGGTCCGCTGCTCGTGCAGCCGGACGGACAACTTATTGTGACCGGCGGATTCGATCATGTGGATGGGTTGGAACGGCACGCCATTGCCCGGCTGAATGATCGCTCGCCGCGACCGCTGGCGAATATTTCGACTCGGGCGCAGGTCGGCACTGACCAAAGCGCGGAAGTCGCCGGTTTCATCGTCGGCGGGAGTTGGCCTAAGAAAGTCCTCGTGCGGGCGCTCGGACCATCGCTCGCCGCGCATGGATTTGGCGCATCACAGGTGCTCGCTAATCCATTTTTGCGACTGCACGACGCGAGCGGCGCGATGATTGCGTTCAACGACAATTGGCAGACGAACGAACCGGCAATTTCGAAGACGGGACTTCAACCCGGGAACGAATTGGAGTCGGCAATTGTGATGACGTTGCCGCCTGGGACTTATACGGCAGTCATTGAAAGACAATCTGGCGAACAAGGCATAGCCCTCGCAGAAGTTTACGATCTCGATTCTACGGCGACTTCCAGTCTGGCGAACATTAGCACTCGTGGAGTGGTCAACGGCGGCGATCAGGCTTTGATTGGCGGATTTATTCTGCGTGGTTCCGAAGCGTCCACCGTTGCGGTGCGCGCTCTGGGTTCTTCGTTGGCGCCGTTCGGCGTTAGCTCACCATTGTCCGATCCATTCCTGACTGTTTATGATCAGTCAGGCACCCCCGTTGCGAGTAACGATAACTGGAAACAGACGCAGCAAGCGGATTTGGAATCGCATGGCATGGGTTGCAGCAGTGAAAACGATTCCGCCCTGCTCATCACCCTGCCGCCGGGCACGTACACTGCGGTCGTGACGAGCGCGAATGGTGAAAGCGGCATTGGCCTGGTTGAGGTTTACGCGTTGCCGAATCCATAGTCGGTATTGTTGGCTGGCTTCGCTCGGATTCGAATGTGACCCAAGGGCGCCGCGCGCTAACGTGCCCGATGCCTGAACTTACCGCCGTCCCGCCCGAGGCGTTCGCGACGGAAAGATTGCTGATTCGGAAACCGCGACCGGAAGACGCGCCGCTCATCTTCGCGGCCTACGCGCAGGATCCGGAGGTGACGCGTTATCTGGCTTTTCGGCCGCACCGGGATTTGAAGGATGCGGAGGAAGCGGTCGGTCGATTTCTGGAAGGATGGAGCTCAGGAAAATCGTATTGCTGGCTGATCTTTCGTCGCGAGGGCGAAGAATTGGTAGGCGCTATTGCCGCGCGTAAAGATCAGGGGATTAATCTTGGATATCTCGTGGCGCGGCGTTATTGGCGATCCGGTTTTATGAGCGAAGCGTTGGGCGCGATTGTGGAATGGGCGTTCGCGCAGTCCGATGTTTTCCGCGTCTGGGCGGTGTGCGACGTCGATAACGAAGCTTCAGCGCGGCTCCTGGAACGAAACGGGTTTCATCAGGAAGGCATCCTGCGAAAATGGTCGGTCCACCCGAATGTCTCCGATGTCCCGCGCGACTGTTATTGTTACGCGAAGACCCGCAATCGCATTTCCGGCTCGCCAGTCGGAGACACCCGTGATTAGTTTGGTCTGTTCTCGATTATGATTATCAAGGTATTGAGCCGCGCCGCTGTCGTCCTTTTCGTTGTCCTTTCAGCAGCTGCCGTTCGCGCTCAGGACGACGATCCGCTTTTTCATTCCATCAATCCGCTCGCGCCACGCGATGAGTGGGGCCGGCTGCATCAAATGCCGAACGTGGACGAGACCGATTACTTTCCGAAATCAGGCTCGCGCCTCTATTATTATTTCAAGTCGCGCCACGAACTGTTGCGCGATCCGGCCTATGTGGCGGCGCTGCAAACTGTCATGCGAAACCGCGGCTACTATTGTGGCCCGATCGACGGCGTGAACTCCGAGCTCGTTTCGGACGCCATTGCCCGCGTCCAAAAGAATCATCTTCAGCGTGTGAACGGCCAGCTCACCATCGCCGTCCGCCGGGCCTTGCATCTGCCGTAAATCGAAAATCGAGATGCGAGATTCGCCGTAACGCAGCTCGCGCACCGAGCGAGGCCGGGCTTTCCAAATTCTTCCTTGGCAGCCTCGCTAGGATTCGAACCTAGACAAAGAGATCCAGAATCTCTTGTGCTACCATTACACCACGAGGCTTCGGTGAGGGCCGAAAGACGTAAGCTTTCACGACGAGTTTCGCAAGCTTGGTTGTAGCGACGGCGCTCTATCGCCGTAAGTACGCGAGCTAACTGGACATGCGTTCGTACGCCGACAGAGCGGCGTCGCTACAGCAAAAAGAGCTATCGGGCTGGGACGTGACCGCTCAACCAGATTTCCGCGCCTTCGCGGGCTGCTTCCACTTCAAGACTTCGGCCACTTTCCACCACGAGTAACCGCGCTCGCTCGAGCATTTCATCGATCTGATGATCGTCGTGCGATGGGTCGTGGTGAAAGAGGAACAGCTTTTTCGCCCGGGCTTCGAGCGCGAGCGAGACGACGCGGCTCAGCGCACCGTGACCCCAGCCGATGTGCTCCTGATATTTTTCATCAGTGTATTGCGCATCGAGAATCAGGACGTCGGCGTCCTTCAAAAACTCGACCAACTTAGAGCGCTGGACTACGGCCTGTGCGCGGGCTCGCTCCGCATGGACGCCGTCGCGCTCGGCCAGTTTCAGCTTCAACGGCTCGAACGGCTCGTTGTCCGGCAGAAACGCGATCGAGCCTTCCTTGGTGAAAAGGCGGTAGCCGGCGCAGATGCCGGGATGATTCAGAAACCTCGAGCGGACCCGGACGTTGCCAACGGAAAACTCCATCTTTTTCAGTTCGCGAACCTTGATCGTGCCCGGAAGATTTTTCCAACTCACCGGAAAGAAAGGCAACTCCATCTGGGCGGCGAGAATGGTGGCGAGTCCTTCGCGCGCGCCCTGATAGCCGAGGACCTGGATGGTGTTCTTGGCCTGGTAAGCAGGGAGAAAGAATGGCAGGCCCTGAATGTGGTCCCAGTGCGTGTGAGTGAGGAGCAAATGGAGATTGATCGGTGCGCTGCCGAATTCCTTGTTCAGGGCGAGCCCGAGCTCGCGAATGCCCGAGCCGGCATCCAGGATAATGATGTTGCCGTTCGTGCGCACTTCGACACAGGTCGTATTGCCACCGTAACCGATCGTCGTCGGCCCTGGCACCGGGATCGATCCGCGGACGCCCCAGAATTTTATCCGGGTCGAGGGCGGATGAAATTTCAGGCGCCGCGATTCACGCCCTGCTAGTCTTCCTGGCCGGCGCCGCGGACGTTTTAGAACGGCAGAGAGTTTTTCCCATTTGAGGGGTTTTAGAAAATATCCATCGCCGCCCGCTTCGAGGACCGCCTCCCGGTCGATGTCGTAACGCCTGCCAGCCATGATGATGATGCGGGCCAGATCTAGTTTTTCGCGAATCGCCCGGGCGACCTGCAGCCCGCTCATTCCAGGCAGGAGAAGATCGCACACAACCGCGTCCGGACGCTTCGCGAAAGCGAGCTCGATCCCTGCTTTGCCTTCGAGTGCTTCGATTACGTCCCAACCGTGGCGAGTGAAAAGGCGAGCAACGCGTTTGCGACTTTCCACGTCGTCCTCGATAAGCAGCACGGTCGGCATAAGTTGTAGCGCCGGATTCTGCTCAGCGCGGTCCGGGGAAACAAGCGTTTTTGGGTGCTACAACAAACTGGAACCGAAGCCGCCGGGCTTGCCCTTTTTCCAGCGCAGGTCCGGATGAAGGTTGATCTCCTCCGGCGCCACATCGAACCCGACGGAGCGCAGCAAATAGGAAACGCCCTCGCGGCTTTCCATGGTTTCTTTCAGGCTCCTGGCGAAGAGCTCGATGTATTCCTTGTAGGATTCGAGCGCGAGTTTGCCTTCGGCGAAATGCTCGGCCAGCGCTTCGTCGTGATAATCGATTAGCTCGATCAGCGCCCGTCGCAGTTTCAAACGCATCTCCGGATCGACAACGACCTTGAATGGCGTCGCGCCCGGATCGGGCTTCGCGATTTCCTTCCGCAGCGCCGGCGCGGTTTGGTCCGCGGAGACAAGCTGGTAATCGCGAGGTTCGTCCATTAGTGGAGTAAATTTTCCCGGCCAACAGCGTATCGGGCAGGGGAATCACTTGTGGATTGACCGGCAGATTCTGTCAAACCAGAATCGCCGCCATGAAAATATGTTTGATCACGTTGTTGATGATTTTGGGATTGGCGACGGCCAGTTTCGGCGCCGGAGCTGAAGCAGAATTGAAAACCCTGGAGACGCAGTGGCTCGATGCTTACGAGAAAGGGGACACCGCGTTCCTGAAAACCGTCGAAGCCGATGGTTGGACGCTGGTCGACTCCGACGGGACCATCTCGACGAAGGAGAAAGACATTAAGGAATTGGGTGATAAGACTTTTGTCTGCAAATCCGCTTCGATGAGCGACGCCAAGGTGAACATGATGGGCGAAAATTTCGCCTACGTGACCGGGGTCTTGAAAATGGCCGGCACCTACAAAGGCAAAGATTTTGACGAGACCTACCGCTCCGTTGACGTCTTCGAAAAGAAGAACGGCAAGTGGCAATCGACCTATTCCCAGATCACCAAGATGGGGAAGGAAAAGGAATAGCGAGGGCTTCTTCCTGTAGCGGCGGTCTATAACCGCCGAATGCTTCTGATCGAGTTCGGCGGTCATAGACCGCCGCTACGGTTAAAAGAAAATCGGGATGATCAGGATCGCGACGATGTTCACGACCTTGATCATCGGATTGATCGCGGGGCCGGCAGTGTCCTTGTAAGGATCGCCGACGGTATCGCCGGTAACCGAGGCGGCATGGGCGAAGGAGCCTTTACCGCCGAGGTTGCCTTCCTCGATGTATTTCTTGGCGTTATCCCAGGCGCCGCCGCTCGACGTCATCGCAATGGCGACGAAAAGGCCGGTGACAATAGTGCCGACGAGCAAGCCGCCGAGCACAACCGGCCCGAGCGGTTTAATCATCGCGACGGCGAGAACAAACAGGACCGGGAGCAACGCCGGAATGATCATCTCGCGCAGCGCCGCCTTGGTGACGATGTCGACGCAGGTGCCGTAGTCGGGAACATCTGTTCCGGTCAAAATGCCGGGCTTTGCGGTGAGTTGCCGCCGTACTTCGCGGACAACCGCGCCCGCCGCTTTACCGACAGCGTCCATGCTAAAGGCGGTGAAGATAAACGGAAGCAATCCGCCGATGAACAAACCGATAATGACTTTCGGTTCGGTGAGAGAAAATTGGAACGAATAGGTCCGGCCGCTCGTGGTGAAGTGGGCCCGTAGTTCTTCGACGTAAGAACCGAAAAGAACGAGCGCGGCTAACCCGGCGGACGCGATGGCGTAACCTTTCGTCACGGCCTTCATCGTGTTGCCGACGGCGTCCAGCTCATCGGTGATGCCACGAATTTCCTTCGGCAAATTGCTCATGACAGCGATGCCGCCAGCGTTGTCAGTGATCGGACCGAACGCATCCAACGAGATGATAATTCCGGCCATTGAAAGCATGCTCATGACCGAGACGGCGATGCCGTAGAGGCCAGCGAAATGGAAGCTGAGCAGGATCGCGATCCCGATAAATCCGACGGGCAACGCCGTCGCGTGCTGACCAATGGCGAGACCTGCGATGATGTTCGTTGCGTGCCCGGTTTCAGACGCCTTTGCAATTTTGCGCACAGGCGCGTAGCGCGTTGACGTGTAGTAGTTCGTGATGAGAACGACAACGCCCGTCATGACCAACCCGACGAGCGAGGCAAGATAGAGGTCGCCCGCGGTACGAGCGATGCCACCGATCAAGACGGCATTCGGAAAGAGCAGATGCGTCGCCGGCCAGTACAAGATCGCTGAGATAACGCCACTCGCACCGACAGCACCCATCAAAACCGATCCTGGTCTTCCACCGCTGATGTTCACGAAAAGAATTCCGATCACCGCGCCGAGGACGGAAATGCCGCCGAGCACGAACGGGTAAATCACCGCCGCCGGATAACTGCCGAGGGTAAGCGCGCCGACCAGGATCGCTCCGATCAAACTCACGGCGTAAGTCTCGAATACGTCTGCCGCCATGCCGGCGCAATCACCGACGTTGTCTCCGACGTTGTCCGCGATCGTCGCCGGATTACGCGGATCATCCTCTTCGAGATTGCTCTCGATCTTGCCCACGAGATCGGCGCCGACATCGGCGGCCTTGGTGTAAATGCCGCCGCCAAGTCGAGCGAAAACGCTGATCAAGCTGGCGCCGAGCGCGAGGCCAACGAGACTTTTTATCGCCATGTCATGGCCGATAAACCGGTTCGCGAGCGTGTAAAAAATGCCGACCGAAAGGAGCGCGAGACCCACGACCAGCAGCCCGGTGACCGCGCCGCCGTTGAAAGCCACGCGCATCGCGGCCGAACGGGATTGGCTCGCGGCCTGGGCGGTGCGGGTATTCGCCAGAACGGCGATGCGCATGCCGATGTAGCCGGCGGCGAGCGAACAAAACGCGCCGATCAGAAACCCGATCGCAGTGAATTTGTCGCGAAAGATGAACAGGAGGATGAAGATGACAGCGGCGATCGCGCTGATCGTCACGACCTGGCGTTTTAGATACGCCTTCGCGCCTTCCTCGACGGCGCCGGCGATCTGTCGCATCCGGTCATTCCCGGCCGAAAGCCGGATGACGGCTTTAATTAAAAGGAAGGCGAAGACCAGACCCAAAGCCGCGCAGACCATGGAAAGGGTGACACCGGATTTGAGGATATCGAGGGCAAGAAAAGTCATGACGGCTCCGTTGAAAGCGGGGCACTGTAGTTAGGTTTCCCGGACTGGCAATCGGTAAATGCTGTAGCGACGCCGGTCTGTCGGCGTTTCGGCGCGCAGCTTGATGATAGGCGTTTTTTACGGCGACAGAGCGCCGTCGCTACAGCAAGCAGTTCACCGCGACCACTTACAGGTCCTACAGCTCGAAAACGGTCCGCAAACGACGCAGGAACGACGACCGATATTCCGATTCCTTTTTCTCCTGCTCCTGAGGCAGTGCGGCATCTTTCACGATGCCTTCGCCCTCCATTTTTCGCTTTGCCAGCAGCTCGCTAAGCGCGCTCAGGCATTG
>DATBCW010000144.1:0-67896 GCA_036270255.1 Chthoniobacterales bacterium | reverse complement strand
TGTTCGAGCATATTATAGATGTGCTGAACGCTGGTGATCTCGCGTTCGCGAATGCAATTCACGCCTTCGTAAAGCCACCCGATCGCCGGGCCGAGGGCGATGCCCGAATAGCGGATTTTTCCGTTCGCTTTCAGGCGCTCCAGCGTCGTCCAAAGGGCGTCGTCATAAATCTGTTCAATTCGAATATTGTGGAGTTGGAGCAAATCGATCCGGTCCGTCTTGAGGCGTTTCAGCGCCGCATCGGTCGCGCGCACAATCGCGTCCGGAGAAAAATTCTGGGGAATTTCCCGCTGGCCGCGGCCACGGGATTCGCCATGCGTGACAAAATCGTAGCCGACCTTGGTGGCGATCACGATTTCATCGCGCTGCTTCGGAAAGGCCTTTGCAATCAGCTCTTCACTTAACCCGTTGCCGTAAGTATCGGCTGCATCGAACAGCGTGACCCCGAGATCAAACGCCTTGTGCATGAGTGCGATCGCTTCGCCTTCGGTGAACTGGCCCCACCAACCCGTTGAGATTGTCCAGAGCCCGAAGCCGACTTCGCTGACGCGCAGGTCGGTGTTTTTATAAGTGCGAAAGCGCATGAGGAAAGGTTAGCGAAGAGAGCAGAAGACGTCCAATTTCCTCTTGTGGAAGCCAAGGACAACGCGGCGCTCTTGATTGTGGGTCACGGCTCGACTGTGAATCCTTCCTCGAGCGCCCCCACCCTTCGGCATGCCGCCACGATCCGCAGCCAGCGCGTTTTCGCTGACGTCGCCTGTTGCTTCTGGAAGGAAGAGCCGAGTCTTCGCGACGCGCTATTTTTCTTTCGCGACCCGGCGATCCGTGAGGTTTATGTCGTGCCGAATTTCATCAGTGAAGGCTATTTCACGCGGAAGGTTATTCCGCGTGAGCTCGAATTGACCGGACCTGAAACGGAACGAGCGACCGGACAAATCTGGAAGTATTGCGAGCCGGTGGGCAGCCACGAAAGCATGACGCAACATTTGCTCGATCGCGCCCGCGAGATCGCGCCCGGGGTTCGGGAGGAGGAAGCCGCGCTGCTCATCGTCGCTCACGGGACCGGCCTCAACGACAACAGCGCGGTCGCCGCGAAAGAGCAGGCGGAGAACATTCGACAGCTCCGCCAATATTCGGAGGTCCTGAACGTTTACATGGAAGAGGCGCCGCTGGTCTCCGATTGGGCGAACCTGACGAAAAGCACGAGCGTCATCGTCGTTCCGTTCTTCATTTCCGATGGGCTCCACAGTTACGAGGACATTCCGGCGTTGCTCGGAATCGAGGGAAAAACTGGGGGGCCCCACCAGCTCCGGGGCCGGACAATCTTCTATTCGACAGCGATTGGAACCGACTCCAGATTTGCCGACGTGATCATCGAACAGGCCGCGACCTTCGATCAACGAAAGCAGGTGCTTCAATCAGCCTCCTAGATTCTCAACCCACTTTTACGGCTCAACATGGAAGCGACAGGGAAAATCGGGAAGCATTTGCAGGAGCTGGGCGCGTACGTCCTGGCAGGAGCAAAGGATCCGCACCAGCTCTGCACGATGGCGGAAATGATCCGAAGTGCGTGCGACTATCGCTTCGTCGGAATTTATAAAATCGTCCGCGACGAATTCGTGATCGTGGCGAAGACCGGCAAGTGTCCGCCGGCGTATCCGCGTTTTCCCACCACCCAGGGCCTAGCGGGCGCGGCCTTGGAAACAAAGCAGGCCGTCATGGTGGCCGACGTGCACAAGGACCCTCGATATTTGCCGACCTTCGGCAGCACCCAATCGGAAATTGTCGTGCCGGTGATCACGGAATCGGGAAAAACAATTGGGCTCATCGACGTCGAAAGCGAAAAGCTAAATGCGTTCACCGAGAACGATCGCCATTTTCTCGAGCACGCGGCTTTTCTGATCGCGCGCGCCTTGAAGTGAGCGCCCTCGCGCAGGAACGCGCGCTTGAGGATTGGCTGGCCAAGGGACTCCGCTGCATCGGGCAGATTACGATCGAATGTTGTGATGACGGGACCTTTTCGCTCTCTCATCGGGACGATGCAGCGCTTCAGAATCTCACGTCTTATCGCGCGACGGACGATGCCGTCGACCTCGCGCGCTTCGATGACGCTGGAAACTATCGCCCGCTAAAAACCGCGCCGACCCTGCGGCACGGATGGCGATTAGTCCTGGAAAACCTGGGCTCACTCCGGACGGCTCTAGACTTGTTCTATCCCGGCCGACTGGCGGCGCTTTTGGCGTTTGAAAAGGGCGAGCTCGTTACAACGTCGTTTCGCGAAACGCTCGGACGGCAATCGGGGATGTACCGCGTCGCCGCGCAAATTGACGACGAGCAGGCGGACAAATTAACCGGCGATTTCTGCCGGTCCGACGGCGGTTGTCTCCGCACGATTCTGTGGCGACGCGAGCAACACGGAACCGTACCCTCGACGAAACTTCCGCCCGAGAAGTTTGATTCGAGGCACGACCAAACCGGAGCCGGAGCGCCGGTGATTCCATTGCTCTGCCAGGAAGCGTGCAACCTCCTCGTCGCCGAGGCCCGGCGCGCCGTTCAAGAAAACGGATGATCATTCGCGCGCGCACAATCGTCCCGATGGCGGGCGATCCGATCGAGAATGGCGCGGTTGCCGTGGAAGGAAACAGGATCGCGGCCCTCGGTCGGTTCGACGAAATCCAGCGGCAGCGAAGTGGCGACCTGGTCGATCTCGGCGAGAGGATTCTGCTGCCGGGTTTGATCAACGCGCATTGTCATTTAGATTACACGGCACTCCGGGGAAAGATTGGGCCACAGGAGTCGTTCGCCGATTGGATCCGGGCGATTAACGCGGAAAAGGCGAAGCTCAGCGAATACAATTACATCGATTCGATCCACGCCGGCTTCGCTGAAGCGCTCCGGTTCGGAACGACCACTGTCGCGAACCTGACTGCATTTCCAAAGCTAATCGCGAGCATTAAGGAACCGGTCAGGACCTGGTGGTTCGGCGAGCTGATCGACGTGCGAAATCCCGACCAGGCGGACAAGATCGTCGACGAAGCGGTCGAGCATCTTAGCTCCGCGAACCGTTGGGGACTCGCACCGCACGCTCCATTCACTGCGTCGCCGCGGTTGTACGCCCGCTGTGAAGAGATCGCGCGGCGGCATCACGGACTTCTCACGACGCATCTGGCGGAGTCACACGACGAGATGCTGATGTTTCGCGATGGAACCGGTCCAACGTTCGATTTTCTGAAAAGCTTCGGACGGCCAATGAACGATTGCGGTCGCGAGACGCCGGTTTCGCGATTCCTTCGAACGCGAACGATGGATGAACGCTGGATCATCGCGCACTTGAACGAGCTGGATGCCGGCGATTTCGATCTGTTGCGCGCCGCGCCGAAGTTTCACATCGCGCATTGCCCACGCAGTCACCAATTTTTCCAACACGCCCCGTTTGCGCTTCCGCGCCTCCGCGCACTCGGGCTCAACGTTTGCCTCGGCACCGACAGTCTCGCGAGTAATTCCGATCTCAGCCTGTTTGCCGAAATGCGCGAACTATTGCGGAAACATCCTTCGGTTTCCCCAAAGGAAACACTGCAGATGGTCACGACGAACGGAGCAACAGCTCTCGGCCAGCGCGACTCCTTGGGCTGTCTCACGCCCGGCGCGTGCGCCGACATGATTGCGCTTCCGGTTTCAGCCGCAGGAGATATTTACGAAAACATCGTGGCGTTTTCGGAATGTGCTCCCTGGACCATGATTAACGGTGAGATAAGAGAAACGGCAGCCTGACCCCTAATTCCACCCGGGCAAAAGGCGTCCATGAGAATTTCTCAATTTCGCTTTCCTTTTCTCACTTCTGAAATATTCTCCGCACGGCAACTATGGCGAAGATCATAATTATCGATGATGAGCCGGCGATGGTGGAGGTCATTGTGACGCTTTGCCGGGAAAAAGGTCACCAGGTTTTCCCCTTCAATTCCGCGCCCAAAGCAGTCGAGCAACTGGATGCAATCCAGCCGCAGGTCGTGATCGCCGATATCAAGATGGAGTCGATGACCGGGTTCGACGTTCTCCAGCACGTCCGGGAGCATCATCGACAGACGGCCGTGATTTTGATCACCGCCTACGCGTCGGTCGAAACCGCGGTCGATGCGATGAAAATGGGCGCATACGACTATGTGACCAAGCCCTTCAAAATTGACGAGCTCCAGATGACCGTGCAACGGGCGCTCGATTACCAAGCGGCGCTTCGCGAGAACACCTATCTCCGCAAGGAGCTCAAGAATCGTTACCGGTTTGAGAACATCATCGGGACCAGCCGCAAAATGCAGCAGGTCTACAATCTGATTAACAAGGTGGCGGACACCGACAGCACCGTGTTGATCCAGGGCGAAAGCGGCACCGGAAAGGAACTGGTCGCGCGCGGCCTGCATTTTAACAGCAACCGGCAGCATCATCCCTTCGTGGCCATCAACTGCAGCGCGTTGCCGGAGAACCTGCTCGAGTCGGAATTGTTCGGACACAAAAAGGGCGCGTTTACCGGCGCCGTCGCGGACAAGCGCGGGCTGTTCGAAGAAGCGAACCTCGGCACGATCTTTCTCGATGAAGTCAATTCAATGGCGCCCCAGTTGCAGACGAAACTGCTCCGCGTCCTCCAGGAACGTGAAGTCCGGCGGGTCGGCGACAACAAGAGCGTGCCGGTAAACGTCCGCGTCGTCGGCGCCACCAACGAAGTGCTCCAGGCGAAGTTGAAGGACGGAACGTTCCGCGAAGATTTGTATTACCGCCTCGCCGTTATCCCGGTCGAGATTCCTGCGCTCCGCGAGCGGCTCGAGGATGTCCCACTCCTCGTGAATCACTTTCTCCAGAAGCAAGCATCAGTGACCGGCGGTGAGCCCAAGAAGATCGATCCGAAAGCGGTCGATATTCTTTGTCACTACGATTATCCGGGGAACGTCCGCGAACTGGAAAACGCGATCGAGCGCGCCTGTGCTTTGTGCGAAGAGGAATTGATCTTGCCGAGCGATCTTCCGCCGCAAATCGTGGCCGCAGCTCAGGGAGAAAAAAACGAACAGGCCGTCGCCTCGATGCCGGTCGGGCAAACACTCGACGAATTCATTCAGCAACAGGAACGGGGTTATATCGAAGCGACCCTGAACCATTGCGGCGGTTCGAGAGAAAAGGCCGCGAGCACGCTGGGGATCAGCATGGCGACGCTCTATCGAAAGGTAGAGCCGAAGAGCAAGAAGTAGCGGCCGACTGCGAGGCAGAGAAGCGTTATCCGCGCTTCGAGTAGATCCTCATTTCGTTCGCAGCTTTTTCGATCTCGTCGAGCTTTTCGAGCGTCGCGGTCTGCTGTTTGAGGATCTCTTCGTTAGCCGCCTTCAGCGCCTGGAGCGCTTTGAGCGTTGTCTGGGTTGAAGTCGTCGTGACAGCGGCGGTGACTGGACTTTGCGCGGTCTTTGCCGGCGTCATCGCGGGGACAATAATCGGCATTGGGGTTTGGCCCGTGGCCGTGAACCCCACGAACGTGGTCGCGATTAAAGATAGGATGAGAGAGCGCATATTACTTTCCCCGGGCCGCATAAATTTTTGCCAGGCGAATCGCTTCGGCAATTGCCGCCAGCTTTTCGTCGATCTTCTTCTGATTGTCCGCGATCGCAGTTTGCTGGCCCTGCACTTCTTTGGTCAGCGCCGCTAGTTGCTGTTGATCGCGATCGGATTCCTTCGGCGGTTCTGCCGCCAACGCGCCGGCGCCGACGAGGCACACTGCAATGAGAGCTGAGAAAGTTTTCATGGGAGCAGATCGATTTTCGCCTTGTAAAAGCAAGTCGTATTCCTCCAGGCGCCGACGCGGTTTTACGAGGGAACGCGGCGTGGTAATTGCTTGCTTCGCCCTGACCGAAGCGTACCGTCGCAGATCATGGCCGGCCCGGTGATGCATCAATCGCAAAATCTGTCTCTTCAACAGGTTCTTGCGCCGCAATTGCAACAGAGCCTGCTCATTCTTCAGGCACCGCTTTTGGAGCTGCGAAATCTCGTTCAACAGGAAATGGAAACCAATCCAGTCCTCGAAGAACTCGCAACCGAACCGAATGCCGAAGGCCCCGAAGAAGCGCCCGCCACCACCAAGGCGGACGACGATTTCAAAGCCGAGTTCGAGCAGCTCGCGAAGCTCGACGACGAATGGCGCGATTACATGGCGCAATCCGGGAGCTACAGCGGCCGTTCCCAAGAAGAAGAGGAAAAGAGGCAGTTCTTCTTCGATTCAATCGCAACCCAGGAAACGTTGCAGCAACATCTCATGGGGCAGCTGAACCAGACGCCTCTCGACGCCGACGATCGCAAGACCGCTGAGCTCATCATTGGCAACGTCGACGACAACGGTTTCCTCGGAACCACCCCGGAAGAAATGGCGCTCAACACCGGCATCGCCCAGGAAGATTTCGAGACGATGCTCCTGCTCATTCAGAGCTTTTATCCGCCGGGCGTCGGTGCGCGCGATTTGCGGGAGTGCCTGCTGATTCAGTTGAAGCGCGAAGGAAAAGGCAACAGTCTCGAATACAAAATCATCCAGGACCATATGGCGGACCTCGGGAAACGGCGTTTCCCTGAGATCGCACGCCGGATGGGGATCGGGGTCGAGCAAGTCCAGAAGTGCGCGAACAATATCGCGCAGCTCGATCCGCGGCCCGGCCAGATTTTCGCCGCGGCACCGCAGAACTACGTGTTGCCGGATGTGACCGTGGAAAAAATCGACGGCGAATATCAGGTGATCCTGAACGGCGAACAGATTCCGCACCTGCGCATCAGCAACACTTATAAAGACATCATGGCGCAGGACGGGAACGGCAGCGAAGTGAAAGACTACATTCGCGACAAGATCCGGAGCGGAAAATTTCTGATCAAATCAATCCATCAGCGCCAGCAAACGATCTCCAACATCGCGCATGAGATTGTCAAACGGCAGCGTGAATTTCTCGATCACGGCACCGCGCATTTGAAGCCGATGACGATGGTTCAGATCGCCGACATCGTGGGCGTGCACGAAACCACGGTGAGCCGCGCGATTTCCGGGAAGTACATGTCGACGCCGCAGGGCGTGTTCGAGATGAAGTATTTCTTTACGCCTGGTTACCAGACCGCGACCGGCGAATCGATGAGTAACACCAGCGTCAAGGAAGCGATCATGGATCTGGTGAAAAACGAGAACGGCTCCTCGCCATTGAGCGATAAGGAAATCGTCGAGATCCTGAGCGAGCGCGGCATTCCGATTGCCCGGCGCACCGTCGCGAAGTACCGCACCGAGCTAAACATTCTGCCGAGCAACATGCGGCGGAAGTATTAATCGCGTTCACGCAATGAACGCGTCCCTGCGCGCCGCCGTCATCGCCGAATGGCGCGGCCTTCCCGCCAACAAGATGCGGCCGGATCGCTGGCAGGGGCCGGGCGATTTGCTGCCGAAGCTGATGCAACAGCTAGGGCTGAGCGAGCGCCTGCGCGAAAACGAAGTGATCGAGGCCTGGAAACAGATCGTTGGTGATTTCATCGCAGCGCACTCGGCGCCTGTCAGTTTGCGAGCCGGCGTGCTTTACGTGCGCGTGCTGCAACCGGCTTTGCATTATCAGTTCGAGCAAATTTCGAAAGCGGAAATACTGCGGAAATTGAAACAGCGTTTCGGAACAAAGATCATCCGCGAAATTCGGTTCCGCGTCGGTTAACTTTTTCCCGATGATCATCCGGCAGATCTTTATCTCTTCCGGACACAACTACTTTGGGCATCACGGCAGAGCGCCAGATGATCATCCACTGATCGAAGTTCGTGAGATCGAATGCGTCGCCGGCCGCGGAATTCGCGGCGATCGGTTTTATGATTATCGCGACGACTACAAGGGCCAGATCACGTTCTTCTCCATCGAGGTTTTCGAAAAACTCGCCGACCGGTTTGGCCTAACGAACAAGTCCCCCGGAAATCTGCGTCGGAACGTAATCGTTGCCGGCGTTAATCTGAACGACTTGATCGGCCAGGAATTTTCCGTTCAGGGGGTTCGCCTCCGCGGGACCGCGCATTGCCGGCCTTGCTATTGGATGAACCAGGCGATCGCGCCCGGCGCCGAAGAATTCCTCCAAGGCAACGGTGGATTGCGCGCGCAGATCTTGGGCGACGGTGTGATTACCGTCGGCGACGCGCAACTCGTGCTCGCGGAGCCAAGATTGATCGAGATTTAAGGGCCGGTCTGCTCGGTGACGCGGGCTTTAAAGGTCAGCTCGGCGATGCCCGATTTGTCGAGTTCACCGAGGCCGGCCGCGACCATCTTGTCGTATTGCGCTTTGGTTTCGCGGGCGAGCGGAAGATCGAGGCCCATTTCTTCGGCGAGCGCCAGGGCGATTCCGCTGTCTTTCGCGGCATGCGCCGCGGAAAAGAAACACGAATGCTCGCGATTCTGCATGTCTTCGCCGTCGGTTTGCAGAACGCGCGACGCCGCGCCGGTCTGGGAAAAAACTTCGCGGAGCATGGTCAGATCGAGACCGAGCGAATCCCCAAGCCCGAGACCTTCAGCGAGGCCAGCGGTGTTGATATTCATTACCATGTTGACCAACGCCTTCACTTTCGCTGCCTCGCCCGCCTTACCGATATACCGAAGGGAGCTGCTCAGTTCTTTCAGGATCGGTTCGGCTCGCCGGAAATTTTCTTCGCTGCCGCCGCACATCAGATAGAGCGAGCCTTCGCGTGCCTGGATGATGCTCGAAGCCATGCACGCCTCGAGCGACGCCGCGCCGGCAGCCTCGACCCACTTTTCCACTTCGAAATGAATGACTGGCGAGACCGTGGCGCAATTGATGAACAACTTGCCCCGCGCATTGACGAGAAGATTATCGGCCCCGGTGTAGATCTCCCTCATGGCAGCATCGTCAGTCACGATCGTGAAAATCACGTCCGCGCCCGCCGTCACGTCGCCAAGCGTCTGGCACGCCGCGCATCCAAGCTCAGTTGC
The DNA here is from genome assembly GCA_036270255.1 of Chthoniobacterales bacterium. Taxonomy (GTDB): domain Bacteria; phylum Verrucomicrobiota; class Verrucomicrobiia; order Chthoniobacterales; family UBA10450; genus AV80. The sequence goes on along the minus strand of DATBCW010000144.1, from coordinate 58,918 downwards.
GAGCGAAGTCGCCGCCGCGCGGTTCAGATCAAAAACAGTCGTGACGTGATAGCCACGGTCCTTTAACCGGCGCGCCATGTTCGCGCCCATTCTGCCTATGCCCACGAAACCGATATTCATGCGTCCACGTTAACAAAAAACGGATTGTCGCGTTTTTCTTTTCCGACGGTCGTTAGCGGACCGTGCCCTGGACAAACAATCGTTTCATCCGGGAGCGTGAGGATTTTTTCGCGATTGTTTCGAAGCGCGTCCTGGTAGGAAACATTTCCGCCGCCCATCGATCCGGCGAACAGTGAATCGCCCACGATCGCAATCGGCTGCGCCAGTCCAGTCACGACATAGGTGATTCCGCCGGGGGAGTGACCGGACGTTAACCGCGCTTCGATCGCGAGCGCCCCAACCTTGAAATGTTTGCCTTCCGGGATCGGCTCGGCGCCTTCTTCGGGTTCCCGCTCGGAAATGTAAACCGGCGCTCCAGTCGCTTTCCGCAACCGCGTCAGATCGGCAACATGATCAGGATGCGCATGGGTAAGCAGAATTAGTTTCGTCTTCAGTTTTTCGTCTTCGATTCGTTTCAGCATCGCGCTGCAATTCGCGCCGGTATCGAACGCGACCGCATCGCGGGTCGCCGGATCCCAAACAAGATAGGCATTCACAGTTATGTCTCCGTAGGTCGTATTGAACATGGCCAAACCATCGATGTCGCCGATTTCTTCTGGTTTCCACTCACCGGCTGCGAGCTTGCGCAACGCCGCCGCGTTTAATTTTAAAATCGGCGCGACCCGCTCGACAGCGTCGCCAGTTAGATCACCGTTGCGAACTTTTCGAACTGCGTCGGTGCTCACGCCCGCACGTTCGGCCAACTGGCTATCGGAGATGCCGAGCCCGCGCTGCGCCTTGCCGATGATGTCCGAAACGTTGTCTTCGAGCGGAATAGCCATGCGAGAATCAGACGAGGGCCTCGGCCTCGCGCAAGGCTGGAATTCGCTTCAAAGCAATTCGCTCAACTCTTGAGGCGAGTTCCACCGGTGTGTGCGCATCGCCACTTTCTTTTTCGATCGACGTCATCGTGACGTTTGCGATTCCGCAGGGAACGATCTGATCGAAGGGCGAGAGATCGCCACAAACGTTCAGCGCAAAACCATGCATCGTGATCCAATGGCGAACGCCGACGCCGATCGACGCGATCTTTCGGTTTTCCACCCACACGCCAGTCAAACCGCTTCGCGTCGTCGCGGCGATTCCCAGTTCGGCGAGCGTTTCCACCAGTGAATCTTCGAGCCAACGCAAATACCGATGCAGATCCTGGCCGCAACGTCGCAGATCGATAATCGGATAACCGATCAACTGGCCGGGACCATGATACGTCGCCTGGCCGCCGCGATTGATCGGAAAAAGCGGATGCGGAAGATGCCCAGCGCCGAGCAGGCTCGATTGGTCCGGGGTGCGGCCAATCGTATAAACCGGGTCGTGTTCCAGCAGAAGTAGCTCATCGCCTAACGAGTGGTCGCCACGCTTATCCGCGACCAACCGCTCCTGCAAAGTGAGCGCATCAGCGAACGACATCCGTCCCAGCCAGCGCACATTCATATTTGCGCTCCACCTGGAACTCCCAACCGAGCGGCTTCCTGTGAACGAAGATGAGTAAGGCCAATCGCGAGCGCGTCCGCTTCGTCGGGCCCGGGAGTTTTCGTCAGGCCAAGCAGGGCGCGAATCATAAACGCGACCTGGTTTTTGTCCGCTGTTCCTCGACCGACAGTCGCCTGTTTGATTCGTTTCGGCGCATACTCAAAGACCGGCAAGCCCCGCTCCGCGGCCGCGAGAATCGCGGCTCCGCGCGCCGCGCCGAGCACGATCGCGGTCTTGTAACTCTGGACATAAATGACGGACTCGAGAGCGCAGCAATCCGGCTCGTGCTCGTGGATCAGCTCCGCGAGCCGATCGCGGATCGCGACCAGACACGACGAAGAGCGAAGCGTCTTGGCGTTATGAATCACCCCAAAATAAAGCACGCGCGGTTTCCCGCTGTTCCCATCGATCACCGCCACGCCGGTGTTGCGCAGAGACGCGTCGATGGAAAGAACGCGCATCCGGATCAGTGCGCGATCCAGCCGAGCACGAGAAAGACGCAGCCCACGGCGCCCAGTATGATGCTGAGGAACCAATAGCTACGGCGTTTGGTTAGCGCTGAGATTGCGGCGATCGCGATGGCAATCTGAAACATCGTCACGCCTCGCGCGAAAATCTCGTGCTGGTGAAAATTCGATTTCGCCTCGGACTGTTTGTGTTCTGCTTCCCGCTTGATCTCGGCTTGCTCTTCCTGGTATTGCGCAGCCTTTTCCTTGTCTTTCTCGGTCGCTTCCGCCGTCAACGTCATCTTCGCGTCCAATACCGAAGCCTTGATGCTTTTCGCCTGGTAATAGCTCCACTGATCCGACGCCTCGATCTGGGCCATCATCGCTTCGTTTGCGTGTTTGCCGGAAAGCAGACCTGCGATCGCCGCCAGAACGGCGAGGATCGCCGTGCTCAGCGCCACCCATGAAATCCACGGTGGTCCGCCATGCTCGGCGTGATGATGGATTTCTTCGTGCAGATGTTCCAAAGGGACTTCGGCTTCCTCCATGGCTCTAGCCTAGGTTCGGTGTCCTCCGGTTCAAGCCCAAGGTCGGCAAATCGCGCATCAACCCCGGAAAGCCCATTTGGTTCTTCCCTCATTTTCGGACGTTCACTAGCCTCCCGTTGCCCCGTGCAAGAGCAATCCGACTGACCGTCACTCAGTCAGCGCCGCAAAGGACGCTATTTTATGGACAACTTCTTCTGGTTCTTGATCCGCCCCTTCGCGTGGTTGGCGCGAGGGATTCGAAAGGTTTTTCGGACGGCGTTCGGGCAGCTTTCGTATCGGCCGCCTTACTGGCTGCAACGCGGTTTCTCCCTGGTGGTCATTTACCGGCGGGGGCACCCGGTTCTCGCCGCCGTTATTGTTCTAGGCGCATTCCTGATCGCGAGCGGCTCGGTTTGGACCTGGCGCTGGTATCAACGCCAGCCGAAACCGCACACCGTCCATGCAACCGTCGCGCCGATTCCGGTTACCCCGCTCGACAAAGAGCTGAAGTTTCCGCCGTTGACCGTCGACTTCAGCGAGTCGGCCGCGCGGCTCGAGGACTTGAAGAACCCGACGCTGTCACATGTCCGGCTCGACCCGCCGGTCGCAGGCGCCTGGAAGTGGATCAGCGACAGCAAACTTGCATTCACGCCTGCGCAGGATTGGCCGGCGGACAAACAGTTCCGCGTCATTTTTGACCGCGAGTTCTTCCCGTCGCATGTCCGCATGGACAAGCTGGAATACGACGCGAGCACGCCGTCGTTTCGGGCCGACCTGAAGGACGTCACGCTTTCCGAGGATGCGAAAGAGCCCGGCGTGCAGCGCGTCCTGGCGACGATCGAGTTCACGCACTCGGTCGATCCAGGACAAATCGAGAAAGCTCTCACCCTCAATATGCAGGGTGGCGCGAACGTGTTTCCGCCTAACGAGGCTGCGCCGCATTTCACTGTGACCTTCGGCGACCATAACCGGCGCGCATTTATCCGGAGCTCCCCCGTGACCCTTCCGGCCGAGGAAGACTGGATGAAGCTCGTCCTAACCGATGGATTGCGGACGAACCAGGGAGGGGCGCAGTTGCACGACGCCGTCGAGCAAAAGACGCAGATCCCATCGAAGGCAACGGCGTTCCAGATCAAGGCGATCGACAGCAGCATTGTCCGGAACAAGGAAGGCGAGCCGGAACAGATCCTGAACATCGAAACCAGCAGCGACATCTCGACGCCAGAATTGGCGAAGGCGCTGCACATCTATCTTCTCCCTAAGCGCGACGTAAAAAAGACGGATGAATCGGAGGAAGAATCGACCAGTGACGAATCAAGTGAAAAGAGCGCCACCGAATCATCGAGCGACGAGAGCACGTCTGAGGAAACCGCGAAGACAACTGAGGAAGAAAGCGGAAGTGACGAGGACGAGAACACGACCGTCGACAATTCGGCCGGAACGAAGTGGGCGAATGCCGATGAAGTCAGCGACGAAATACTCGAGCAGGCGACGGTCGTTAAATTCACGGCCATCCCGACAGAGAAAGAGTTTGCGCGCGATCACCATTTCAAGTTCCGGCTCGAAGGCGACGGACAACTTTACGTTCGCGTCGATAAGGGGCTGAAGGCGCGCAGCGGTTACGACCTTGCGGAGAATCACGCGGAGCTTGTTATCCCGGCGGAATTGCCGCAGGAAATCGACATCCAGGGCGACGGTGGCCTGCTCGCGCTGGGCGGTGAGAGGAAACTCTCGGTTCGGTCGCGCGGCGTCGCGGTAATCAAGTTCGAGATCGATCGGGTTCTCTCGACCCAGATCAATCATCTGGTTAGCCAGACTGAGGGCGAATTCCAGGCGCCGGAATTTAAGAACGGCTCGTTCGACCAGGACAACATTTCGCGGATCGCGCGCGAAGACCAGACGATCGCGCTCCAGAATAAATGGAAGGCGAACTATTCCGCGTTCGATTTAGGGAAGTATCTGCAAAAGCCAGCGGACGGCGGAAGTGAGCGCGGCCTCTTCTTCATCACGGCCCGGGCCTGGGACCCGGTTGCGAAAAAGTTCATCAAGAACGTAAAGACGACGCGGTTCATTCTTGTCAGCGATCTCGGGCTACTGGTTAAAAAGAATGCCGACCAGACAAGCGATGTTTTCGTCGTCTCGATCAAGACCGGTCTGCCGCTCGCTAACGTGACCGTTGATATTCTCGGCCGCAACGGGATCGCGGTCCAAAGCGCAAAGACTTCGCCGGACGGCCGCGTGACTTTCACCTCAGTCGAGAAGAACGAGCACGAACGGAAAGCCGTCGTGTATGTCGCGCGCTTGGGCGACGACATCAGCTTCATCCCCTACTCGCGCGACGACCGGATGGTGAACTTCTCGCGGTTCGACATCGATGGCGTGAACAAGGTGCTCGCCGAAGATCTGGACGCGTTCGTGTTCACCGAGCGCGGCGTTTATCGGCCGGGCGACAAGATGCATATCGCGTTCGTGATCAAACAACGAAACTGGCTCGGAAAGCTGGCCGGTTTACCGATTGAAACTGAAGTGGTCGATGCCCGCGCCCTAAAGGTGCAAACGAAGAAGCTGGCCTTGCCGCCGAGCGGCTTCGCCGAGGTGAGCTACAAGACCGCTTACGAATCACCTACCGGCGAATACTCGATCAACGTCTATCTGGTGAAGAACGATAAGCGCTCGACGCTTCTCGGCTCGACCACCGTCAACGTGAAGGAATTTCTTCCCGACCGGATGAAGATAGAGACCCGGCTCTCGAAGACCGCGGCAAAAGGGTGGGTCGATCCGCGGGAGATGAAAGCGTCGATTGCGCTCGCAAATCTTTACGGCACGCCAGCAAGCGATCGCCGGGTCAAGAGCAGGGTCGAACTCTGGCCAGCATCGTTCTCATTCGAGGAGTTCAAGGACTACAGTTTTTTCGATCCGATGCTCGACGAGAAAAAGGTTCGGGGAAGCGAGACCGTCGATCTGGGAGAACAAAACACGGACGCAGACGGCAAGACGGACCTCGACCTGCAACTCGATCGGTTCGCGGACGCGACTTACTCGATGCGCTTCTTCGCGGAAGCGTTCGAGGGCGAAGGCGGCCGCAGCATTACCGGGCAGGCCTCGCAGTTGGTGTCGTCCCTGCCCTACGTCGTCGGCTACAAGAGCGACGGCGACCTGAATTACATCAACGCCAGCACGCCGCGCGCAGTCGACTTGCTGGCCGTCGATTCGAAGCTCGACAAGATCGCGCTGGATGACCTGACCCTGACCGTCATCGCGCAGGAATACGTTTCCGTGGTTACGAAGAAGGACAACGGCAGTTATGCCTATGAGTCGGTCTTGAAAGAGCGCGTCGCGAAAACGGAAAAGCTCGCGATCGGCACCGAAGGGTTGCGTTACCAACTCCCGACCGGCGAGCCGGGGGATTACGTCGTTGAGTTACGCGACAAAGACAACCGCAAGGTCAGCCGCGTCCGCTTTTCTGTGGTCGGCCGCGGAATCGTGAAGCGTTCTCTCGATAAGAACTCCGAGTTGCAAGTGAAGCTCTCGAAATCGCAATACAATACTGGGGAAGAAATCGAAATCAGCATCACGGCGCCGTATGCGGGGAGCGGCTTGATCACGATCGAGCGCGACAAGGTTTATGCGCAGCTCTGGTTCAAGACGAATGCCGCCAGCAGCGTGCAACGAATCAAGGTGCCCGACGGCTTTGAAGGTAGCGGCTACATCAATGTGGCACTGATCCGCGCCCTCGATTCGAAGGAAATCTTCACCAGCCCCCTGAGCTATGGCGTGGTTCCATTCACGGCCAATATCGAACGACGCCGTCTGAAGGTGGAGCTGGATACGCCGGCGATCGCGAAACCCGGCGAGCCGCTTCACATCAAGTACAAGACCGATCGGCCTTCGAAGATCGCTGTCTTCGCGGTCGACCAGGGAATTCTTCAGGTAAGCGACTACAAGCTGCCGGATCCGCTCGGCTTTTTCTTCCGCAAGTGCGCGCTCGGGGTGGAGACGTCGCAGATCGTCGATTTGATTATGCCGGAATTTTCCATTCTTCGATCGCTCTCGGCGTTCGGTGGCGACGGCGATAATCCGAAGCAGCTCAATCCATTCAAGCGCGTCACGGAAAAGCCAGTCGTCTTTTGGTCCGGAATTATCGACGCCGATCCGACCCAGCGCGAAGTCGTTTACGATGTCCCGGATTATTTTGCGGGAACGCTGACCGTGATGGCGGTCGCGGTGGCAGACGACACCACAGGCGCCGCGGAAAAAAATCCGTTGATCCGCGGTCCATTCGTGATTACGCCGAGCGTGCCTACACTCGCCGCTCCCGGCGATGAATTCGAGGTTGGCGTTACGGTTGCGAACAACGTCGAAGGCTCGGGTGAAAACGCGGATGTGCAGATTCGCGCCGAAGCTTCCGAGCATCTGCAGATCGTGAAGACTCCGTCGCAGACGATGCGTATCGCCGAAGGCCACGAGCAAACGACGACGTTCTCAGTCAAAGTGAACGACAAACTTGGCTCGGGGACAGTGACGTTCATCGCCAGCAGCGGCGGGAAGGAAATGCGGCTGCGCTCGACGATCAGCGTGCGGCCGCCGACCACCTTCATGACCCAAGTCCGGAGCAGCAGCTTCACGAAGAACAGCGTCGACGTGCCGGTATCGCGCGAGATGTATCCGGAGTTTCGCAAACTCTCGGCCGCGGTTTCCGCGGTCCCGCTTGGGCTCGCGCATGGACTCGATGCTTACCTGAAAGATTTCCCGCACGGTTGCAGCGAACAGATCACGAGCGCCGCCTTTTGCCGGCTGACTCTCGCCGATGAAAGCGACTTCGGGTTGTCGAAAGCCGAGGTGGCCACGCAGCTGGAAAACGTTTTCGCGGTCCTGCGCCGCCGTCAAAACGACCAGGGCGCGTTCGGATATTGGGCACCGGAAAAGGGCCAGGACATCAGTTTCATGTCGCCGTACGCGATGCATTTCCTGATCGAAGCAAAAGCCGCCGGGTTTGCCCCGCCGGCGGAAATGTTCGCAAGCGGCCTGAGGAATTTGCAGGTGATGGTCGCGAAGGAACCCTCGGATCTGGATGACGCGTGCCGAATTGCTTACGCCATTTATCTGCTCAGCCGGGAAGGAGTGGTGACGACGAACTACATCATCAACCTGCGCGATTACCTGGATAAGAATCACGCCAAGGAATGGAAGACGGATCTGACGGGCGTTTATCTCGCCGGCGCGCTCCACATTCTGAAAAAGGAAGATGACGCGACGAAGCTGATCGGCGCTTACAAGATCGGCCAGGTCGATAAGAAACGGATCAACGATTTCTACCAGCCGCTCGGCGCGGATTCGCAATATGTCGCCGTTCTCTCGCGCGAATTTCCAGATCGCCTGAAGAAGTTGCCGGCGACGGAGTTTGAAAAGGTACTCAAGCCGATCGGCGAAGGAAACTTCAATACCTTGTCCGCGGCCTACGCGGTCCTCGCCTTGAAGTCGTATGCGCGGATCGTTGCGCAGCATCCGCCGGAGCTCAGCATCATCGAGCTCGACAAGGCGAAAAAAGAGAAGGTGCTCGTTACCGGCACGAAGCTTTTGCAACGCGCGAATTTTTCTGGCGACGCCGCTGCGCTCAGCTTCCGCACGCCAAAAGCGCTCAATCCGCCCGGCGCTTATTATCAGGTGATCGAAGCAGGGTTCGATCGCAAGCTCTCGGACAAACCGATTACCGATGGGCTCGAGGTGTATCGCGAATTGCTCGACAAATCGAACCAGCCCGTCACGACGACGAAGCTCGGCGAAGTCGTCACCGTTCGGCTGCGGATTCGAAGTCTGCGAGCGGAATGGATCAGCAACGTCGCGCTGATTGATCTGCTTCCCGGCGGATTTGAGGTCGTGAGCTCATCGCTCACACCAGGAGTGTCGGAGATCAAAGGCGTCGACTACGTCGATGTCCGCGAAGATCGCACCATCTTTTACGCAACCGTGCCGACCGACACGATCGAAATCACGTACCAAATCAAATCGTGCAACCGTGGGACATTCGTCGTGCCGCCCGTCTTCGCCGAATCGATGTACGACCGGAACCTGAAGGGCCGCGGCTTGGGCGCAAAGATCGTGGTAACCAAGTAACTGCATTCACCACGTGAACACACAGCCCGAATTTGATCCGCCTTTGGTAGGGCGAGACGCTGTCGAGCCGCGAAAAACGAGCGACGTTCGCCCGGCTCGACAGCGTCTCGCCCTACCAAGACGTCTATCCGCGCGAACGAAGAGGATCATGCGGGTTGCTCTCTTCTCCGCACTGATTTTAGCCGCCACTTGGCTCGCGCTTCCAAAACCGCCGCTCCTGGATGGAATCGATTTTTCTACCCGAGTGCGCGACCGCAACGACAACGTTCTCCGGGTCACGCTGACCGCCGACCAAAAATACCGGGTGTGGACGCCTTTGAAGGACATCTCCCCGGCGCTCGTGGATGCGACGCTGCGGTTCGAAGACAAATATTATGGGAAACATCCGGGCGTGAATCCCGTCTCGCTCCTCCGCGCGACGTGGAACCTGGCGTTCTCGCGCGGCACGCATGCGGGCGCTTCAACGATCACGATGCAGGTCGCGCGGCTGCGTTATCACCTCCAGACGCGGACCGTCGCCGGCAAATTGCGGCAGATCGTTTACGCGCTCGAGCTCGAGCGCCACTACTCGAAGTCGAAAATCCTGGAGGCGTATCTGAATCTCGCGCCCTACGGCCGGAACATCGAAGGAGTCGGCGCCGCCAGCGAAATCTATTTCTCCAAAAGCGCCGCACGAGTGACGTCAGCGGAAGCGGTCGCGTTGAGCGTCATCCCGCAAAGCCCGACTCGGCGCGCGCTGATCGCGGGCGGCGAAAATTCCCGAGTCACGAACGCGCAACAGCGCTGGTATCTGCGATCGACTACGAACGAAACCCCCGCGCTTACCTTTCGCGCCGAGGCGCGGACGCGGCGGCAATTGATCGCGCCGCATTTCGTTCAACAGGTTTTGGAAACACGGACCTCCGGGACTGAAGTCCAGACGACCCTCGATCTGTCGCTCCAGCAAATGCTCGAGAAGCGGGTCACCGATTACATCGCGCAGAATCATGATCGCGGAATCGTGAACGCCGCCGCATTGCTCGTCGATTTCAAGACGATGGAAGTCCTGGCTCAAATCGGGTCGTCGGATTTTTCCAACGCCGAGATTCACGGCCAGGTCGACGGCACCCGCCGGCCGCGTTCGCCGGGCTCGACCTTGAAGCCGTTGGTCTACGCGCTCGCCCTCGACCAGGGGCTAATCCATCCGCTCACACTGTTGAAGGACGCGCCGCACACCTTCGGCGATTACAATCCGGAAAATTTTGATCGCGAATTCCTCGGACCGATCCGCGCCTGCGACGCGCTTGCCCGCAGTCGCAACGTGCCCGCGGTCACGCTCGCGGCCGATTTGGCGCATCCGACGTTCTACGAATTTTTGCGCAACGCCGAGGTAGCGCTGCCGAAACCTGCGTCGTTCTACGGCTTGTCCTTGCCGCTCGGCGGAGCTGAAGTGACGATGGACGACCTGGTCCGGCTCTACGCGGCGCTCGCGAACGGTGGCCGGCTTCAGCCCCTGCGTCGCTCTCGCAAAGAGCCCGCCACAAAGACCGTCCGGCTCCTCAGTCCGGAAGCGGCGTTTCTCACTTTGGACATGCTGGGCCAAATCCCGCGGCCCGGCCTAACGAACGCTGAGTCGAACCGTTCAGGGCCAGTGTTTTGGAAAACCGGGACTTCCCATGGATTTCGTGACGCCTGGTCGGTCGCGGTCTTCGATCATTATGTGCTCGCGGTCTGGATTGGAAACTTCGATGGAAAACGGAACCCCACCTTTATTGGCCGGACAGCCGCGGCGCCTCTTCTTTTTCAAATGATCGACGGACTGCGCACGATGCAGCCGTCGCGCGCCGAGCCGCATTTGCCGCCGCCGGAGTTGAACCTGAAGCGGGTCGAGTTCTGCGCGGTGTCCGGTCAATTGCCTACGGCGCTTTGTCCACATCGGACTGAGAGCTGGTTCATCCCGGGCATCTCGCCGATCACGACCTGCGATGTGCATCGCGATGTGTTGGTCGACGCGTCAACCGGGCTGCGCGTCGCCCAGGATGACGGGATGCGAACGATCCGGCACGAGGTTTACGAATTCTGGCCGTCGGACTTGTTGGCGCTCTTCGAACGGGCCGGTGTGCCGCGAAGATTGCCGCCGCCATTTGTGCCAACGATGGATAACGAACTTCTGTCGCGCGGCGGGCACGCCCCGAAAATCAATTTGCCGGCGAGCGAGATAACGATTTCGCACGCTTCGGAAAATACAGCCGCGATCCCGCTTCGCGCCGAGACCGAAAGCGGTGTGCGAAAACTCTACTGGTTCGCCGACAAAACGTTCCTCGGCGCCTGCGACGCGCACGAAGTCTTGTCCTGGAAACCGGCGCCGGGCGTTTATCAGCTCACGGCGCTCGACGACCATGGTCGGTCCGCTTCACGCTCGATTATCCTGCGATAGGAGCGCAACCATCGACATTGGGCGCGGTTCTTCGCTATAAGGATCGCATGGGAAAGCCAGAGACAGCGCAATGCCTGATCTGTGGAGAGACCAAATCCACGCGCAACGGCACGATCGGCGAAGTCGTTAGGCCTTCGCTCTCGGAGTTCATCCACAAGAAGGCTCCGCAGTGGGACGGAAAATCGTTCATCTGCTTCGACGACCTGGGAAAATTCCGGCGCGATTACGTGAAGGAAGTCTTGCAGGACGAGATCGGCGAGCTCTCCGCGCTCGACAACGAAGTCGTCGAAAGTTTGCAGCAGCATGAAATCCTTTCGAGCGACATCAGCAAACAGTTTGAAAAGAAACTGACCTTCGGCGAACGGCTCTCCGATTCCATCGCCGCGTTCGGCGGCAGCTGGACGTTCATCATTGTCTTCAGCCTCATCCTGCTCCTCTGGATCGGCATCAACAGCTTCATTCTGGTGAATCAGGCCTTCGACCCTTACCCCTATATCCTGATGAACCTCGTGCTTTCGGCGCTCGCCGCCCTTCAGGCTCCCGTTATCATGATGAGCCAGAATCGGAGCGAGGCGCGCGACCGTTTACGCGGCGAAAACGATTACAAAATCAACCTGAAAGCCGAGCTGGAGATCAGGCATCTTCACGAAAAAATCGATCATCTGCTGCGCAAGCAATACAATCGTCTCTTTGAAATTCAGCAGATCCAGATCGAGCTGCTAGAAGAACTCGGACAGAAACGGCGCGGCTCGACTGCGCCCGCCATTCCACAGACGCCCGTCGTTTAGATTTCCGTTGAACAGGGTGCGGCGACACGGGAGCGTTACGCCCCATGTCCCGCGAATACACGCTCCAGCGCGCGCCCCATGCGCCGTCGATCAACATCGATTACGCGGCGGAACTGAATGAGCAGCAGCTCGCGGCGGTGACGGCCTCGCCCGGGCCGCTCCTCGTGATCGCCGGCGCGGGCAGCGGAAAAACGCGGACCCTGACGTATCGCGTCGCCTATTTGCTGGAGAACGGAATCGATCCGCGGAACATCCTGCTCCTCACCTTCACAAACAAAGCCGCGCGCCAGATGCTGGACCGCGTCGCGAACCTGTTGCCGGTCGACGCGAGCGGGCTCTGGGGAGGGACGTTCCACTCGATTGGCAATCGGATGCTGCGCCGGCACGGCAGCGCGCTGGGTTATTCGAGCGGGTTCACGATCATGGATCGCGAGGATCAGAAGGACCTCATCGATACCGTGGTCGCAGCGGCTGGAATTAACCCGAAGGAAATTCGGTTCCCGAAGGGCGACGTGCTCGCGGAGATTTTTAGTTTCGTGATCAACACCGAGACCCCGATTGACGCTCTGCTCGCGGAGAAGTTTCCCTACTTCCTTCCGTTACTCGAACAGATCCAGGACGTGCACGCGCGGTACGAAAAGAAAAAGAAGAGCACGAACTCGATGGACTTCGACGATCTGCTCGAGAAAACGCTGCGGATGCTGATCGAGCACGAGCACATCGCAGATTTTTACCGGCGCCAGTTCCAATTCATCCTCGTGGACGAATACCAGGACACGAACAAGATCCAGGCGGACTTCATCGACACCCTCGCAGCCGAGCATCGCAACGTCATGGTGGTCGGGGACGACGCGCAATCAATCTACTCCTGGCGCGGCGCGAACTTCAAAAACATCCTGGCCTTTCCGGAGCGGTATCCGGACGCGCAGGTTTTCAAGATCGAGATGAACTACCGGAGCGTGCCGGAGATTTTGCGGGTCGCGAACGCGGCGATTGCGGGAAACGTGAAGCAGTTCAAGAAGGAGCTCGCGGCGACGCGCCCGAGCAATTCGTTCCGGCCGGCCGTGGTGGGGCTGAATGACGGCAGCGAACAGGCGCGGTTCGTGGCTCAAAGGATTCTCGAACTGCGCGATGAAGGAATCGAGTTGGACGAGATCGCGGTCCTCTACCGGGCCCACTATCACGCGATTGAATTGCAGCTGGAGCTTTCGCGACGCGGTATCCCCTACCTCATTACGAGCGGCGTCCGATTCTTCGAGCAGGCGCACGTGAAGGACGTGACGTCGTTCGTTCGTTTCGTCGCGAACCCGCGAGACGAAGTCGCCTTCAAACGGATGGTGAAGCTCTTGCCCGGCATTGGAAACAAGAGCGCGGACAATCATTGGCGGGCGTGGGAAACGGGATTGAACGAGCGCGGCGAAATCACGTCGTGGGGCGAGCGCTTGCTCGCGATGCCCGTCGGCGCGAAATCCAAAAAATCGTGGGAACAGCTCGCGCATACGCTCGATGAAATCGCGCCAGGCGGACCACCGAACCCGCCCTCGGAAATGATCACGTCGATCGTGGAAGCGATTTATGACGATTACGCGAAGGCGAATTTTACGAACTACGAACTCCGGCGAGAGGATTTGAATCAGTTGGCGGCTTTCGCGCGCCAGTTCAAGGACGTCGAGGAATTCCTTTCCCAACTGGCGCTGATCAGCAACATCGATGCGGAGCCAGCGCTCGACCAAACCAAGGACACCGAAGCGGTGAATCTGTCTTCCGTTCACCAGGCGAAAGGCCTCGAGTATCACACCGTCTTTGTGATCTGGCTGACCGACGGAATGTTTCCCAGCACCCGCTCCCTCGAAACACGCGACGCAATCGAGGAAGAACGCCGGCTATTTTACGTCGCCATCACTCGCGCCCGCGACGAGCTCTATCTCACCTACCCGCACATGCGATTGAGCGGCGGTTTCGGCGACATCTTCCAGCGGCCGTCGCGTTTCCTGAAAGAGATTCCAAACCAGTTGGTCGAGGATTGGCAGATTCGACGTGGCTGATCAGAGGACCTCGCACAAAGGACGCAAAGGTTCACCAAGGTGAAATCATCAAAGACATCCGTTGTGTCCTTTGTGACCGTTGTGTGAGGTATGAACTTGTCGCCTGAGCGCAAAATCGCGGGAGTTCTCGCGCCGTTGTTCGCGCTTCGAAGGGAGAACGACCTCGGCATCGGCGATCTCGGGGCGCTTCGGGAGTTCATTGATTGGGCGGCGGAGATCGGGTTCAGGCTCGTCCAGTTGTTGCCCATCAACGAAATGGGCGGCGACCACAGTCCGTATAACGCGATCAGCGCTGTCGCGGTGGAACCGTCCACGCTTTATCTGGCACCAGGCTCGCCGGAGGATTTGATGCAGGAAGACTTCGACGAAGTCCTCGTCGAGTTCGATCTCGAGAAGCTTCGCAAGGGCGCAGTGAAACATGATCGCGTCCGACGGCTGAAGATGGCGCTGCTGGAAAAAGCGTATCGGCGGTTCAGCGAACGGAAGAATGGCAGCGATGACTTTGCCCGCTTTTGTCAAAGCGAGGCGCCCTGGTTGGACGATTACGCATTCTTTCGCGCGTTAATGGAGGAAAACGCTGGCCACGAAACCTGGGACCAATGGAGGCAAGAGCATCGCGACCCGGACTCCGCGCGCGCCTGGCTCGCGAACCAGCCCTTGGAGAAGCGCGATGCATTCGAGGACCGCGCGAAATTTTACCGCTACGTCCAATGGATCGCGGAGCAGCAATGGAGCGCGGTCCGTCGCTACGCTGACGAGCGTGGAATCGCGTTGATGGGTGACATTCCGTTCGGCGTCAATCTCTACAGCGCGGACGTTTATTTTCGGCGCGATGAATTTGCGATCGATTGGTCGGGGGGCGCGCCACCCGAGCCGTACTTCAAGGACGACAAGTTCACCCAGAAATGGGGACAGAACTGGGGTATTCCGCTCTATCGCTGGGACGTGATGCGGGCGCGGAACCTCGATTGGTGGCGCTGGCGAGTGCGCGGGGTGCGCAAGATCTTTCACGTCTTTCGCATCGATCACGTGCTCGGGTTTTACCGAATCTACGCTTTCCCGTGGCGCCCAAGCCGGAACAAAGAGTTCCTGCCACTTTCTCAGGACGAGATGCTTCAGCGGACCGGCGGACTCTCTCCCCAATTTTATCCGCGCGACGATTCGACCTGGGAGCACTGCGAAATGAATCGGCGCGAGGGCGAGACCTATTTGCGGGTCGTGCTCGAGGAATCGCAGGAAACGCGCGTCGTCGGCGAGGATCTCGGCACCGTTCCCGACTACGTCCGGCCGAGCTTGCACTCGTTAGGCATCGCTGGGTTCAAAATTCCGCAGTGGGAATCTTATCCGGATGGCCGCACCATTCCGGGGAGCGAATATCAACGCCTGTCAGTGGCCACGTATGCGACGCACGATCACAAGCCGGTCCGCGCGCTATGGGAAGACGCGTTCGAGGAAACGACGGCTGAGACCGAGCTAGCCGGCGGCGATCTGGCGAAGATTGCGGCTTTCGCCGGCATCGGACCTCCGAACGAAGCGACAGACTTCGACCACGACTTTTATGGGCCAATCATGGAGGCGCTCTTCCGCTGCGAATCGTGGATCGCCCTCGTCATGATAACCGATCTGCTCGCGCGGAAAGATCGCTTCAATGTTCCGGGAACCGCGGCCAGTTCGAACTGGAGCCGGCGAATGGCGAAGACGGTGGAAGAGTTGAAAAAGAGCCGGCGGGTCCGGCGCCGCATGCAAATGATTCGCGAGCTGCTGGGGAGGACGAGCAGAATAAGTTGAGAGTTGAAAGTTGAGAGTTGAGAGTCGGAATAGGGGCTCTCAACTATTCACTCTCAACTCTCAACATCTTCATGAAATCACCCATCAAAGTCGCGATCACCGGTGCGGCCGGACAGATTGGTTACGCTCTTGTTTTCCGGGTCGCGTCGGGCGCGATGTTCGGCCCGGACCAGCCGGTCGCGCTCCACATGATTGAAATCCCGCAGGGGTTCGAAGCGCTCAAAGGCGTGGTCATGGAGCTGGATGATTGCGCGTTTCCGCTGCTCAAAAGCATGGTGGCGACGACCGATCTCGACGAAGGCTTTCGCGATGTGAACTGGGCGCTGCTCGTCGGCAGTGTGCCGCGCAAAGCCGGAATGGAGCGCAAGGATTTGCTCGGGATTAACGGAAAGATTTTTACCGGCCAGGGCCAGGCAATTGCCAAAAACGCGGCGAAAGATGTCCGCGTCCTCGTGATTGGGAATCCGTGTAACACGAATTGCCTGATCGCGATGAACAACGCGAAATCGGTGCCGCGCGATCGCTGGTTTGCGATGACGCGCCTCGATGAAAACCGGGCCAAGGCGCAGCTCGCGCAGAAGGCCGGCGTCGACATTACCGAGGTCAGCAACGTGACGATCTGGGGAAATCATTCGGCCACCCAGTATCCCGACGCTTACAACGCGAAAATCAAAGGGCGTTCCGCGGCTGAGGTCATTGGCGACGAGCCATGGCTGAAGGAATCGTTCATTCCTGCAGTGCAACAGCGCGGCGCGGCGATCATCAAGGCGCGCGGATCGTCCTCAGCGGGTTCGGCGGCGAATGCGATCGTCGATACGGTCCGTTCGCTCACCACGGATACCGCGGAAGGCGATTGGGACAGCGTGGCGGTTTGTTCGGACGGCAGTTATGGCGTGGAAGAAGGATTGATCTGTTCGTTCCCCGTGCGCTCGCGCGGCGGCAACTGGGAGATCGTGCAGGACGTGCCGCTCAATGAATTCAGCAAGGTGAAGTTCGACGCATCGGTGGCAGAGCTGAAGGAAGAGAAGGCGATGGTAAGCGAGTTGCTCGGCGGCTGAACAGACGTGTCATCCCGAGGCTGTCGAAGCGCGCCGAGGGACCTCCCAAGCGGCTAATCGCTTTCGCGTAGTTCGCGCGTATTCGGGAAGCAGCGCATCGTGCTTGCCGGAAGGCGTAAGTTCCAGCTGAGAGGTCCCTCGCCCGTCTGCGCGGCTCGGGATGACCCCTTAGCGTAACGCCGCCCCGGTAAGCCTCTCGAACGCGTCCCGATATTTCGCGGCGGTTTTCTCGATGATTTCCGCGGGGAGCTTGGGACCCGGTGAGGTCTTGTTCCAGTCGAGCGTCTCGAGATAATCGCGCACGAATTGTTTGTCGAAACTCGGCGGGCTCTGGCCGACGACATAACGATCGGCGGGCCAGAAGCGCGATGAATCCGGTGTCAGACATTCGTCGATCAAAAACAGCCCATCGCCAAGCAGGCCAAATTCAAACTTCGTATCGGCGACGATAATCCCGCGCTCGGCGGCGTGTTGCCGGCCGGCTTCGTAGATTTTTAGGCTGAAATCTTTCACCCGTTCGGCGAGATCGCGTCCGAGAGTAGTACAGCATTTTTCCCAATCGATGTTCTCGTCGTGGCCCGCCTCAGCCTTGGTTGAAGGTGTGAAGATCGGCTCGGGTAATTGAGACGCGAGCTGGAGGCCTTTCGGCAACGACACACCGGAAACGCTGCCGCTCTGCTGATATTCCTTCCAACCGGAACCCGCGAGATAACCGCGCACGACGCACTCGACTGGAAGCGGTTGGGTTTTGCGGACGATCATGGAACGTCCGCGCAGTTGATCTCGAAATGGCGCGAGCTCCGCCGGGAATTCGGCGATGTCGTCCGTTACCAGATGGTTTTTCACGAACCCGAATCGCCGAAACCAAAACGCGGAGATTTGATTCAAGACCGCGCCTTTCTGAGGAATCGGATCGGGCAGGATGACATCGAAGGCGGACAAGCGATCGGTGGCGACGAAGAGCAGAGTGTCGCCGAGGTCGAAGACTTCGCGGACTTTTCCGGAGCGGAGTTTGGGAATGCCGGGAAGATCGAGGCTGCGCAAAGGCGTCATAAACAATCAGGAAAGCAGGAACGCAGGAAAAACCCAAAAAAATTCCTGCTTTCCTGTTTTCCTGATTCATTACTCTTCATGGCCGGCATTGTCGTCAAACCGCGGGCGCGCATTCTCCACGGGCACGATTGGGTGTTCTCGGGAGAGGTCCTGAAGGTTTTCGGCAATCCGGCCGATGGTGATGTGATTTCGCTCAAGGACGGAAAGGACCGCCTCATGGGGAGCGCGATTTACAACAGCAAATCGCAGATCGTGGCCCGCCGATTCTCGCGCCGAAAACAGGATCTCGACCTCGACTTTTTCCAGCGGCGAATCGCGCAGGCAGCGGAATACCGAGAGCGGCGCGGCGTGAACTCGCGGCTCTGCCGCGTCGTTTGGAGTGAGAGCGACGGACTGCCGGGCGTGATCGTCGATCGTTACGGCGACGATTTCGTTCTGCAAACGCTCACGCTCGCGATGGACAAGCGGAAGGATTCGATCGTGGAAGCGCTGAAGAATTCTTTTTCCCCGCGATCAATTATCGAGCGCAACGACGCGCCGGTCCGGAGGGCGGAAGGCATGGAACCGAAGGTCGGCGTGCTTTTCGGCGAACCACCGGGCGAAACAGAAATCGAGGTGGCAGAGCTGCGGTTCGTGACAGACTTGATGAGCGCTCAGAAGACTGGCTTTTATCTGGACCAGCTGGCGAATTACGAAACGGTCGCGAGTTACGCGCGGGGCCGACTAGTGCTCGATTGCTTTACGAGCCAAGGAGCTTTCGCACTGCGGTGCGCGAAGGCGGGCGCAACGACCGTGACCGCCGTAGAGGAGAGCGGGCCGAGTCTCGCCGCGGCGCGCCGAAATGCGGAACGCAATGGCCTCGAAGTGAACTGGGTCGGACAAGATGTGTTCGCCTTTCTGCGCGCGGCGGAGAAGAGCGAAGCTGAGTACGACCTCATCATTCTCGATCCGCCCTCCTTCACGAAAACGAAGGGCGGGCTTCGCGACGCCTTGCGCGGTTATCGCGAGCTCCATGTGCGCGCGTTCAAGTTGCTCTCCAAAGATGGACTGCTCGCCACGTTTTCGTGTTCCCATCACGTGAGCGAAACAATCTTCGACCAAACCATCGCCGATGCGCTCGTCGACGCGCGCCGCTCGGCGCGACGTTTGCGGCGGTTCGAGCAAGCGCTCGATCATCCGGTCCTTCCCACGCTGCCGGAAACGGAATATTTCAAAGGCGTGCTCCTGGAAATGATGCCCGGCCGATGAATCAATCCGAAAATCTCGCCGAGCGATTCGCCGCCTTGGGGCCTTGGATTTATCAATTCGCGATCGGTGGCAAAACCTACGGCGGGCCGATCAGTGCGGAAGGTGACGTGCGGGTCGAACGATTCTTTCGTTTCCTGCCGGAACCGAAAACGATCCTGGAGCTTGGGGCGCTGGAAGGAGCACACAGTTTTATCCTGGCGCAACGGCCGGGAGTTGAGCGCGTGGTCGCGCTTGAAGGGCGGGAAGTGAGCCTGCGCAAGGCGCGATTTGTTCAGAATCTTCTCGCGGTTCCCAATGTAGAATTCATTCAGGCCAACCTCGAACATGCCGACCTGTCTCGGTTCGGGACGTTCGACGCTGTCTTCTGTTGCGGACTCCTTTATCATTTGCCCGAGCCGTGGAAGTTGCTGGAACAATTGCCTTCGGTTGCGCCGATCGTTTACATCTGGACGCAATACGCGCGAGAGGAAGAAGCGCGAGACGTCGGCCCGGGCTGGCGCGGCAAAATTCATGTCGAAGGCGGCGCGGACGAACCGCTCAGTGGAATGTCCGATACGGCGACATGGTTGACGATCCAATCGCTGGGCGACGTTCTGCGAGCCAGCGGCTACAAACGCGTCGAGGTGATTCACGACGATCCCGCTCATCCGAATGGCCCGGCCGTTACGATCGGCGCGACTACGGCTTAAACCCTCCTGCCTTTTTCCCGGATGCAGTCACACGCTAATTTCGTGTTTCACCTCGATGAGCCGCGCGAACAATTTCGCGATCGTCGAGTGCGACTGCGGGGATGGATCACAACTCAACAAGAATTGAGCAATCTTCGATTGTCGGGTCCAACAGAACGCGGTCTTAGGTTGGAAGAGCGACCGGATGTGCGTCGGGCGTTTCCGAACTATGCATTCGCGATCGGGTTCAATGATGAAATCGAATCGAGCGATCTCCGCGACGGCGCGCTCCATTTTTCGTTCAACGCCGGCGGCGAACCGAATACCGCGATCGAGCGCCTGCCGCCACCGCCGCCGCCGCCGCCGTGGTCCACGCGATTGCGAGCGCAGTTCTGTCGCTCCTTCGCGTTGCTGCGATTGCGCTTCGCGCGCGATCCTCGTTCGCGTTGGAATGCGGCGCTCTCGGCGTTTCTTCTGCAAGTCGAGATCAGTCGCGGAACCGATTTTCGTCGAGACGAGAGCGACCACCTCATCGCCCTTTTCGGCGAGATTTTTCCGGAAGCATTTGTGGTCCAGATCGGGGCGAACGATGGGATCGCGGGCGATCCGCTCGTGGAAGGATTTCGCAAAACACGCTGGTCCGGACTGCTCGTCGAGCCCGTGCCGTATCTTTACGAAATGCTGGTGGCGCGTTATCGCGACCGGCCGGGCATGCAAGTGGAATGCGCCGCCATTTCGACGCGTGATGGAGAAGCGCCGCTTTATCGTTTGCGCAGCATCCCGGGGCAAACCCCGGAATGGTTCAACCAACTCGCGAGCCTGGACCGTGAAGTCCTTCTCAAACACCGCGAATCGATTCCGAAAATCGATTCTCTCCTGATCGAGGAACGCGTCCCGACGGTGCGGCTCGACACTCTTCTGGCCCGCCATGGAATTGCGCGGATCGATCTGCTGGTGGTCGACACCGAAGGGCACGACCTAGAGATCCTGCGCACGCTGGATCTGACGCGTTTTCGGCCAACGTTACTGATGTTCGAACATCAGCATCTTTCCGAGGACGACAAACAGGCGGCCTATGCGTTGTTGAAAACGGCGGGATACGACTTCAGGGAAACACCGGAAGGAGACGCAATCGCGTGGCGAGAGTCATAACCGGCCGGTCGAACATCTAAAACGATGCAGTGGTATTTTGCGCTAACCGAAGATTCGACGGCGTTCCGTCAATACGCCGAGATGGTGATGGTGGCCGTGCACACGGCGCGAAAACACACCACGCTCGAGCCACATTGCATTTACGACGGCAAAGAAAACGATTTCACGAGATGGCTGACGAAGCGCGGCGTCCGAATCGTTTCTCACCGAAGTTTTGTTCGCGACGCGCTGACCGAGCTGGGACGGAAGAAAGGAAATCCGCATCTGGCCGCGGCGCTTTCGGGCGCATTCTCCCGGGTTGAGCTGCCTGACATTGTCGAGCGCGCGGGAGGAACCGGGCGGGTTCTCTACACCGATTGCGACGTGTTTTTTCTCGATGAAGTCGTGCCGGAACTGGAAGCGAACCCCTGCCATTACTTTGCGGTCGCGCCGGAATCGGTCCGAGATGATTACGTCAACATGAATACCGGCGTGATGCTGATGAATACGGACCGGCTCGGGGAAAGCCTGTCGGAGTTTCGCGAATACATTTCAAAAAATCTGGCGGCGCTCGAAGCTGAATCGTGGGACGAAGCGGCTTATCGCTGGTTTTATCGCGACGAAAAGGGGCCGCTCTGGGACCGATTGCGGCCCGAGCTTAATTGGAAGCCGTACTGGGGCGAGAACCCTGAGGCGAAGATCATTCATTTCCATGGGCCGAAACCGTTTCAACGCGATTACATCGATTCGCACTTTCCGGAGCTTAAAGAGCACACCGTGGGCGCGTATCTCACGGAGATCGAGAATTGGTCGAGGCTGTTGGACGAGGCGCGTTGATTCGGCGTGTCATCCCGAGGCTGGCGGAGCGCGCCGAGCCGTAACGCAGCCAGCAAAGCTGGCGAGGCCGGGCTTTCAAACCTCTCACGCGCTCCCGCGCTCGCGCAAAACCGAACGCGTCTCCGTAATATCGTCGGTGATTGGGATTCGTGTGCCGCAATTTGCAGCTGGGAGGTCCCTCGCCGTCTGCGCGGCTCGGGATGACATGGCTTTGTCTACTTATCTGCGACCGCAAATAAGTGGACGTAAAGCGGAACGTCATCACGTGTGCGAAGCGGGTGTTCGCCGTACGGAAAAACCTCGACGCGGGAAAAGAAGCGCAAGAGCAAGGCGCGCAGGCTGGCGCGCGTGAAAAAATTCTTGTGATCGCCTTCGAGCAAGTGCCATGGCACTACCCGCCAATCATGCAGATAGGGAAGCAGTTCCATGTTTGGCACTGAAATAAGAGCGCGACGACGAGTGATCCGCGCGATTTCGTTGGCGAAGGTCTCTGGATTTTTTGTGTGTTCGAGGACTTCAATGCAAATCGCATCCTCTAATTCAGCGTCGGCACAGGGAAGACGCTCGGATGCAAGATCGACTCGGCGGAAGGGCAACTGGCGTCGAGTGAGAATGTCGCAACAATGCGGGTTCGCCTCCAACCCAAGCCATTCATGTCCGGCAGCAATGAGCGGCGGTCCGTACGCGCCCGCGCCGCAGCCGACATCGACGACCGAAGATTTTCCCGGTAAATAGGCTCGCAGCAAATTCAGGACTTCGACCCCCGGCTCTTCGATCGGCGGACCGGAGCCGTAAACATTTTCCCGATGAAGCAGCGTTTCATTTTCCGGAAAAACCACTTCGCCGTAAGGCCGATCGCGTAATGATGCCGGAACCAGCCGCACGTTTTGCTCGGTAACGATGTCTTCAGCGCGACCGGAGGAAACGACGATGCGAAACGCGACATCGCGCGGACCGGAGCCAGTCGCTGGAAACCGGCCGAGCATGCGAAAGCCAAAACGATTGTCGTCCGGACGTGGAAAAAGAATTCTCGTTTCGGCGAAGCGTTGATCATCTGCAAAGGCGCGCACGTGACAGGAAGCGGAATCGCGATCGCCAAGGTCGACCGAGCCGGCAACAAAAATGGCTTCGTCGTAGACGCTTTGCCCAGGCGCGGGCGATTCGATGATGATGGATGGCGCGTCAGACACGAAGTTCGATCTCATCTTTTTCTAGGGGATCAATCGAGCGCAATATTTCGAAACACGACGGGGAAAACTTGTGGAATTCTGAAGTGCGCCCGCTAATATCCATGAGCCCGCCGCGACGAATGGACGCCGAGATCGCACGGGCGAAACCGGAGTGCCATGGCAGAACGAATCCGACCGATCGAACAAATGCTGGAGCTAAACGAAGAAGAATCGATGTCTCCGGAGCTGCTCGATACCCAGGTGCAGAAAGCGCAGGAACAGCTTCTGCAATTGCGGCGTCAGGCGGACGTGATCGAAAAACAAAAGCGCGAGCTCGAGGAGTTGAGCCGGCGGCAGGAAGAACTCGAACGCGGCCGGGCGGAGATGACGGACAAGCTCTCGCGCTCGCTCGTGATTTTGGAGCGCGAAGGTTACGATTGCCAAAAGAAGCTCGAGCAAATCCGCTCGACGCACGAGAGTTTCACGCAACACCTGCAGCTGCTCGAAGCGATCGAGCCGAAGAGCTGGAATCCGGCCGAATTGCCCAAGGAACTGAGCCGCGCCCTCAGCACGGTGGACGACGCGCGGACCGAGTTCAGTCAACAGCGCAGCCGATTGGAAGCGAGCGGGAATGGCGAAACGGGCGAGATCGATTTGCCGGAAATCAAGTCCGGGACTGCGGGACTCGGCGGCAAATCGTTTTCGCAATGGCTGCAGATCGGGTTCGCCGTGACGTTGCCGCTCATCGTTTTCGGGATCCTGGCGTTGCTCATTTTCTTTTGGATGGCGCAGAAGGTTCAGTAATTCCGCATGCGCCGCCGACCTGCTCCTCAACCCGGGACGCCGCTTAACCAGAAACAGGAAGAACTCGCGCAGCGCGAGTCGCAGTTGCGCGGCGAGATGGAAAAGCTCGAACGGATGATCGCCGAGGCACCGCGCGTCGCGGAGGAGACAACGCGGCGGCAGCGGGAGGAATTGCTGGCGCGGGCGAGCGAAGGGCGAAGCCGGCTGGATGTTTCGGTCGCGCTCCAGGACAGACGCTGGGGCGACGAAGGACATTCGCGCGGCCGGCGCAAATCGTTGCGAAAAGAGCGACGGGAAGGCCGAATCATTTTTCTAGTGCTCGTCATCGCGCTCGGGGTGGCGATTATCTGGCTCGTCAGTCATCTGCATTTCTAGACGTTGCGAACGTGGATCAACCAACCCGTGACGTGGCGAGTCACGCTCTGGCTTTTTGGATGTATCCTCTTCGTGCTCGTCGCGGTGCCGGTATGGCATTCCGTTCGCGGACATAGCACAAAAGATTACTGGGTCTGGTACCAAGCCGGCCAAGCCGTGCTGGAGGGCGGCGAAATTTATCCCGACCCGCGCTGGAACAAATTCCAGTTCATGTATCCGCCCCCGTGCGCGATTTTCCTGGCGCCGGTCGCCGCCCTGGGACAAACCGGGCTGGTTGTCGTGCTCGCGTTGGTCAACGCGGCCGCGTGGATTTACTCGATCGTCTTTTCGGTTCGGCTGGCTACAGGCGACGCGCGCGGCGCTCATCCTCTCGTCTATGTCGTGCCCAGCCTCATCATGGGCGCGCATATCTGGGGAAATTTTCTTCTCGGGCAACCGAGTCTCGTCTTGCTGGCACTGATGCTGGGCGCGTTCATCGCGCTCCAACGAAAATTTCAATGGCTCAGCGGAGTGCTGATTGCGATTGCTGCTGCCATCAAAGCGTTTCCGGTTATCGCAATCGTTTACCTGATCTACCGGCGTTATTGGATCGCAGTCTTATCCCTGGTGTTAACGGTGACATTTCTCGTCGTCGTTCTGCCAATCCCATTCCGCGGGTACGAGCTGGCGAAACAGGAATTGCAACGCTGGTCGACTGGGATGCTCTTCAAATACGATGAGACCGGGGTCGGGCAGCGTTTGGGGCGGAGCAATTCCTGGAAAAACCAGTCGATCTGGGGCGTGACGAACCGGCTGTTGCGCCACGTGGAATACGACCACAGGTACGGGCCGCACGAGCCGGTCTACGCCAACCTGGCTGATCTCGATTTCAAGGTAATTAACGGCATCATCCTCAGCTGCGGGCTCGCCCTTGGGCTGGCCTATTTGGCGGTGATGCCGCGATCGACGCGCCGGAATCAGGAGACGGACGCGATCGAGTTCGCACTGTTGCTCCTGTTAATCCTGATCTTCACGCCGCTCTCCTTCGGTTATCTGTTCGCGTGGCTGCTCTATCCGTTCACCGTTGTCGTGCAGCGACTCATTAACGACCCGGCTCGGCGCGTTATCCTCGCGAGCTTTTCCGGCGCAGCCGTCGTTCTGCTGGCGCTGTCGATTCCGTTTCGCGTCGGGGCGCAAACCTACGGCAACACGTTATTCGCAACCTTGCTCCTTTTCGTAGGACTTTCGGTCGAACTTTGGCGGCTGAAACGAGTCGCCGTTTCCTGACGGCCGGAAAGCGTTTTCGTCATCGCCGCGATCCAGCGAAACGCGAAGAGGACCGCGACCCCAAAACTCATCTTCGAGACACCGCGAGTGCGGTCTCGAAACACAATCGGGATCTCCAGCACGCGCAAATTTTTCCCGCCATGGACCAATGCCTCGAAGGCGATCTTGAAACCGGTGGCGGCCGGCGTGAGTTCCAGCAACAGTTTGCGCGGGAGCGCGAAGAAACCGCACATGGAGTCGTGCACCCCGGTAAGCGGGTAAGCGAGCCCAGCGGCGCTGCGCGACAAAATCCTTCTCCAAAGGGGCCAGCCCGGCGTCGATCCGCCCCGCACATACCGGCTGCCAATGACGATGTCCGCGCGGTCTTCCAGCAACGGTCGCATTAACTCCGCAATTTTTTCCGGGGGATGACTCAGGTCGGCGTCCATGACGACGAGCCAATCGCCGGCAGCGGCACTCGCTCCCGCAATCACGGCACCGGAAAGCCCCAACGCAGGTGTCTCGCGTTCGATCAACCGGATCGACGCATCAGCGCTCAACGAACGAATCCGTTCGCGCGTCCCGTCCGTCGATCCGTCATCCACGAAGATGACCTCATCGAGCCTCGGCTGGCATTGGGCAAGCCGCGCTACTAACGGCTCGATGTTCTCCGCTTCATTCAGGGTCGGGATGACAAGCGAGATCACGGCTCTCCGCCCGCGCTGCCGAAAGAACTGACCGTTTCGCGGATGACGCTTTGGGGTTTCTCACTGATGCCGAGATAAATTCTGCCAACGTATTCGCCGAGAATTCCGAGGAGCAACAACTGCATGCCCGAGAGGAGGAGAACCGCAGCCATAAGCGAGCTCCAACCGGTCGGTTGTTTGTGAAGCAAGTGTTCGAAGAGCACTTCGATCACGGCGAGGAATCCGAGCGCACTGGTGATCATCCCCGCCAAAGTCATCAGGCGAAGCGGCAGAATCGACACGTTGACGAGCATGCTGATCCAAAGCCGGACGAGTTTGCGGAAGTTGTAGCCGCTGGTTCCCTGAGCCCGCTCGACGTGCCGCACTTGGGCGGTGCCGACATTCTGGGTGATCTGGAAAATGAGACCGTCGATGTACGGATACGGCGTCCGGGACTTCGCGATCTCGTCGACAACGAAACGGCTCATGCACTTAAAACTGCAGAGATAAAGTTTGCGCGGCTTCTCGACGACGAAGTCGGCGATCAAATTGGTGAGCCGGCTCCCCGCATTGCGCCACCATGAGTGTTCCTTGCGATCGTAAACGCCAAAGACGACGTCCCGCTTTTCCGCTTCCGCTACGGCCAGCAACTTCAGCGCTTCAGTGGGCGGATTCTGCAGATCGTCATCCATGATGACAACGTAACGTCCGGAGACCGCGCGCAGCCCAGCGAGAACCGCATTATGTTCGCCAAAGTTGCGGGACAAGCTGAGGAACTTCATCGGCAACCGGCTTTCGCGAACCAACTTCAACGCGACCGCTTCCGTTTCATCGCGGCTGCCGTCATTGACGATGATCAATTCGTGGCCGCCCGGTACCTGGAGCGCAGAGATCTCCCGGTGGAGCGCAGGCAGGGTCGCGGCGGAATTATAGAGGGGGACGACGATGCTCAGATGCGGTGACGACTCAGCCATGTTTGCGGGCGACGGCCAGGACGGACGTGCCAAAAGGCAACGATAGGTGACGGCTGGCGCTCAGTTCAAGCGCCGCGATGCCCTTCAAGGCGGTATTCACGAGTGCCGGAAGCGGGCGAAAATCGGAGCGTGCTTCATCGCGAGCGATACGCCGGCGGCTCAGCCAGCGCGCCATGGCGATAGGCGGCATAAGGCTGAGGTTCCAGTAAGTCAGCCGCTCGATATCAAAGCCGGCGCCTTCAAGGAGCGCGCGCACCTCCGGGCGCATGTAGCGGCGCACGACGTCGGTCGCATGATCGTGCGCGCCTTTCAGAAATTCGAAGGCGGCGAGATTCAGAATTAATCGGCCGCCGGGCCGAAGAACCCGGAGCGTTTCATGCGCGGCGAGCGCATCATCCACGCCCACGTGGCTCCAGACATCGAGGGACAAAACGAAATCGAACGAGTTATCGGGAAACGGAAGTTCGTGGACGCTCGCAACCATCAACCGCACCCCCAAACCCCGCTCGGTGGTAAGCTGTACGCCGCGCTCGAAGGCATCGATTCCGGAAAGTTCCGCCTTCGGAAATCGTTGTCTCAATGCGGCGAGCATCCCGCCGCTCCCGCAGCCGGCATCGAGGAGAGAGAAATTCGCGCCCGAAGATTCGATGACGTTTCCGACGTGCTGACGAAGTGCCTGGTACCACCAATAGCGGTCCTCGACCGCCCGCATGATCTCGTGTTCCTCGGGTTTCATGCAGGTTTCACCTAACGAGTGGTGGAACTGCTGTCGCCTTTGAGTCGGTATAAGCGCGGCTCGTCGCCATCGATCGCCCAGAACGAAAGTTTGGCGCCGGTCGGGACCGCAGCCTCGGGGAAGGTGGCGCTCCAGCCGGACCAAAGTTGCTCCATGGTGCGGAGACGTTTCACAATCTCAGGCCGCATCGCAAAGGAATCCGAAATGGCGCAGATGGTCCATTCCTTACCCGGGTCAGTTTGGTAGGCGACCGCAACTGCATCAGCTGGCCGGCCCTTGCCATCGAGAACCGCCCAGCCCGCGGCGCGGATGAGATTTCCGGCAGCTGGCGCGATCGACTCACACAATCCCGAGGCGCGGTTGCCGTCAGCAATTTCGTGAGGCAACTCCTCGACGTGGTTCGTGCGAATTAGAGGCGGACGAAGCAGCTTTAACCTATCGAGCGCATCGGCCCCTTCTGTCACCGGCCGAGCATTATTCGGATAAGTGGTCTTTTTGATCACCTCTGACGTGTCGATGGCCCGGCAAAAAAGTACGGCGACGCGGGCGATCCGATCTTTCGCGGACCAAGCGCGGAGAAAGAAGCGCGTGTTATAAGCGCACGTTTTGTAAGGAATGAGATACGCCGCGACTAAGACGACGCAGATCGCGAACGACCAGTTAAGCGAACGGCGAGCGCGGCCCGGCTCGAAATTGTCGCGAACAATCAAAGCCACGAGTCCGATGACCGCGATCGTTAGGTAAATCGAAAACGTCACGTAACGAGAAGCGAGCGCATAGGCGGCGCCATAACCAACGCGGCCTAAAGCTGCGAGAACCGAGCTTCCAATGGAATAGGCGCCCAGGGCGAACCACGGAAGCGCTTTCGCCAGGAATACGCGGTCGCCGATTCGCCGGAAGCAGTAAGCGATCGCGACGCAAAACATCACGATTAGCACGAGGCCAAATGTACCAGCCGAAAAGCTGGAATGATTTTTCCAGGCGTAGGCCAGGCCGCCACCGAGGAACTCGAGAATGAAAGCAGCGTACTCAGTCCACGAAATCGACGGAGCGAACGCCGTCAGTCCCGGGGCTTTTTGAAACCCCCAGAAATACGCGGTGGCGCAAAGCACGCAGGCAGCCACCCATGCGATGAGCCATGACCACCAGCGCGGAACCGCGCGCATGAGCAGCAGCGTGGGAAAGGTCAGGCCCCACGCGAGCAAGCCGTTCGCCAAACTGAAACTGCTCGCTACCGCCAGAACCACGCAGAGAACAAATTTCCAAACCGTAGTGACGCTGTCCGCCCCGATAACGACGAGCGCCGCGACCAGAAAGAGTGCGGGAAAAAACGACGGGAAACCCGAGGCGAAAATCCAAAGCTCAAACTGAGCCGGGGTAAAAATCGTCAATACGGCGAGCCAGAAGCAAACCGCGATCGCGCCCGGGCCCAGACCCGATCGGCGCAACAAAATGAAAACGCCAGCCGCGATGAGCCAACAACAAACGACTGAGAGCATCATTTGGTCGCGCACGTCCCAGTGGCCATTCGCCGCCGACAAAATGAAAATCAGTTTGGGCAAGACTGTCCGAGCCTCTTGTTGCTGTTCGAAAATGTGGGCCCAATTGAAATGGCCCGTGTGTGCTTCTACGATCAACGGCGCCATTTCCCAATCGTCGAGAGTGGGGACTTCCACCCCGTATAGCCGGACCAGATAAGTCAGGTGTAGCATCGGAATCAGCGCCACCAGCCAGATCAGGATGAACACGATCGCGCGGCTCCGCGGCGTATCGGCCCTCAGCCAATGGACCACCGGCGCGATGCGGCCCCAGACGGCACGCCACCAACGCCGCGGACTCAGCCACGCTCCCAGACCAGCGAGCAAAGCCGCGATAAGAACAATGCGCAAACCGTGACTCATCGGTGCGCTGACCCTATGATTTCACTCGGTGGGGTCAATGCTTGTTCCGCCTCTCACAAGCAACCGTCCGGCATGTCGGCAGGACGCGCGCCGGCAGCTAACGAGGCCACCGGCGCGCGGTCACGGATAGGTCAAGGCAGGTTATAAACTTCGACGACAGCGTTACCGACGCCGTTGTCCACGCCACGCACGATCGCGGTGTAAGTGTCGGGCGGCAGGCTCGAGACGATCGCGGATTCCTTCACATTAGTCGGCGGAATCCCGGTCTGTTCGATTTCGGTCTTCTGGCTGTCCTGCCAATTATCGTTCGTGGCGATGGTGGTGCCGTTGCCATTGTGCAGTTCCAGATTCGGATCAGCCAGCACGCTGGGCACCACGCCGGCCAGCGATGGCCCGATCGCGCGTATCAGCACGTTAATGTTCGCATTCCGATTTCCGGCAATGAAGCCGGCGATGAGAATGTTATCGCCCGTCTGGACAAAGCCGCGCGTACTTAGGTTCGCGAGCTTCGCGTTGTTCGTCGGATCGAGGTCGTACGCTTCCACCACGGCAGTGCCGACGCTGTTGTTCTTACCTCGCACAACAGCGGTGTAAATACCCGGATTTAAGGTCCGCAGGATTGCCGATTCGTTTGCATTCCCCGGAGCCAAGCCAGCCTGCTGAATCTGCGACGCCTCTGGCGAGTCGCCCCAGTTGTCGTTGCTGGTCACGAGCGCGCCAGTGCTATCGCGCAACTCGAGAGTAGGATCGGCGACGACGCCGGGCAGATTGATCGAAGGCCCGAGAGCGCGCAGACAAACCTTCTTCGCGTCGGTTCCGTCGACAATGAAACCACCGAAGAGCGTATTATCGCCCGTCTCCACTCGCAGCCGGCTCGAAATGTTGAGCAACTGGGCCGCGCTGGGTGAGCCTGTCTGTTCTACTTCCACGATGGCGTGGGCCGTATTCGAGCTCACCTTGCCTCGCGAATCCGTCACCACGAGTTTCACATCGTAAAGGCCGCCCTGGGTAAAGGTATGGACGAGGATCGGCGTATTCTGCACCACGTCGTCGCTGCCATCATTGAAGTTGAACGTGTAGGTCGCGATCGAGTCGATCGCGTCATCGTCCGACGACTGGGTGCCGTTCAACGTCACCGTCACGGGAGCAGTTCCGCTGGACTTATCAGCGACGAGTCGCGCCACCGGTGCGGTGTTCGGCAAACAGAGATTCGCTGCGCGCAACGTATAGGTGGAGGAGCCGGTGCTGTCGGGAATGGTTTCGTTTGTGCCGCCACTGCCAGGCACTTCCGACGGCGGTGAGAAGCGAACGGAGCCGAGCGATACATTTATCGGCGTGTTCGGTGCGAGCGGGGCGCAAGTCCCACTGCAAACCGCCATGCTGCGGAATGTTTCTTTCGGCAACACGAGCGTAATCGTGCCATCAGCGTTGAAGGTGCTCGAAGCATCGAGATTCCCAATGGTGCTGAAGAACCTGGCCGCGCCCTGGAACACTCCGGTCGTGCCGTAGGTGAACGTCGGGGCCGCGTTATCCGATGAGAGCATCGAGACGAACCAGTCTTCCTGCGCACCGACGATCGGGGCAGCCGGCGGATTATACCCGGGCACGCTGAAGCGGACCGACCAGCGCCAGCCGGGCGGCACCGTTGTCAGGTCGACGACTTTCATCGTGAAGATAATGTTGTCCGCCGCGCCGGTCTGCGGATTGGACACCGGTTCGGCCATCGAGATCGAAGTGATGTCGTGTTCGGTCACGCCGTCCGATTCATCGCCGACCGGATCGGTGAGAATGGTTTGGCCCGGGGCGCTGCATGAACCGGTCCTCTCGACCCGCTGGCCGAGAGGCAAGGTAAGGATGTTGCTGAAGACGCCTTCACCGAGCGCATTCACAGCGCGAATTTTGTAGGTATAAATCGCTACCCCAGGATCGGCGGTGCGATCGTTGTAGGTGTTTTTATTCCCGACCTGCTGGCCGATCAGGACCAGGTTATTCACGGTGGTGCCGCGATAGATCTTGTAAGCGGCGATGTCGCTTCCGCCATTGTCTGGCGTTACCCACTTCAAATAGGAAGCGAGATCGTCGCGGTGTCCGGAGAGACAAGCCGCCTGCGGCGCCACCGGCTCAACCGGGTCGAACTGGGCGAGGACACCTTTGCCGCCGGATTGGCGAGCGATAGTTGCCTTCGAGCTGAATGAGTTCGGCCCGCCTGCGACGCATTCATCGATGCAACCGTCGGCATATGCGTAGATGACGCGGCCCTTTTCATCCTTCGTAATTTCATTGAAGTCGAGAAGATTGCGGCACTGGTTCGCGCCGCCTTCGTTCCAAATACAGGCTTCCTTCTGGACCGGGTCGTCCGGGGTAGCGTTGACCGTGGTCCAATGCGCGCCGCCATCATAAGTGTGCGCGAGGTACGCGTACCAGGTTCCGTTGAAATCCGGCGCTTCATGATTGCCGGTTTGAGTCGTGCCAATGAAACCAACCGCGGCGCGATCCGGATCGCCCGCTACGGCTTCGATGAAGACCGCGTTCCCAATGTTCTGGCTCGCGCCGATGTCGGCGTCGTTCACCCAGGTCACGCCTTTATCGTGGCTGACGGCAACATGCGCGTGGCCGTCGGCGTTGATGTAGGAAAAGTAAACCGTCCCATCACTCGCGATCCCGACGGACGGATCGAGAATCACCGGAGGCGCGGCGGCGGTGAATTTGTCACTCTTCACATGGCGCACGGTCCACGTCGTTCCCGCGTCTTCAGAGACGGCGACGGCTTGCTCGCCGGAGCAGCCTCGGTTCGGCAGATACACCGTGCCGTCCGGCGCGACCTTCACGTGGCCATGAATGCCGCCGCAACCGTCGGTCGCGGCATTATAAGGCGAGGTCGGCCGATTGAAGTTCAGGCCGCCGTCATCGCTCCGCGAACAAAACGCCGTGACACCAGCTTGCGAGCAATAATAAACCGCGCTGCCTTTGTTCAAAGGATTGCCGAGCGGCAGCGACGCCGGATACGGACCCGCGCCGACGCTTTGGTGGTCGTAACTGCCATCGGGAGGATTGACCTGTGCCGGGGTCCAGGTGGCGCCGTCGTCGTCCGTGTACGCCATCAAGCTATTGAGCCCGATCAAGACCGGTGAGGCCGGCGGCACAACGCTATCTAACTGCGAAACAAAAGTGCGCCCGGTTAGTTGATCGGTGAAAAGAATCGGATCGAGCGACTTGGTTTTGGTGACGAGATACGACACATCTTCCCACAACGCGTCGCACGCCGCCGGGACGGACCCAGCGGGGCTGATCGCTTCCGGGAACGTTACCCGCAGAGTTTGGAGGCCGGCGATGTACATCACCTTATGAGTCGTTAGATTGTAACCGATGGAAGGTTCGCCGGACGCTTCACCCATGGCCGGCGGAGGAGCGTAATTGTAATAACGCGGAACGCCGGGCGCGGCTGGTGCGGGAGTTGGCGTCGGGGGCGCGGGCGGTGGGCCGCCGGCAGAAGTGTCGATGGTTAGTCGGCCGACATAGGCTTGCGCTGTCGGGGCGCTCGTAAATCCACACGCAATGATTTTGTATGCTCCCGCGGGAAGATTGGTCGCCGTGACTTCTTCGGCAGGATTGCTGGTGTCGGAGGAATCCAGCGTCGTGCCGTCGGGCTTAAGCACGGTGAGAATCTCGTCATTACCCGCATTTGGATCCCACTCGATGTGAAAGGTGAACTTCGCGTTGACGGAGTTATAAACATTCGCCGGAACGTTGACCGTGGAAACGTGCTGATCGGCGAGCGGCGTATCGGCCAGATTGGTGCAATCGCTCGTTGCGTTGGCGCCCGGCGGGATTTCGCCCGACCATGTGACTTCTACTTTTTGTCCGGCGCTGCTCGGGACGGTGATGTTGCTCGTTGGCGGAGTCGAGGCCCAACTTAGGAAGCCGAGCGAGCCGCCGACGGCGAAAAGAGCAACAGTTAAAATGAGGCGCGGATTGATAACGCCAGATTTGGAAGCGGATTTTGTTCGCATAGTTTTTGGATCCTTCCCGAATTGGAATGGACAGGGATGCTGTTAATTCGGAAATGCTCGGCGACTGGATGCTTACATTTCCGTAATGAACACAGGTTCGCCGCTTGGGTCGGACAACTCCCGCGCCGCTGCCGAAACTGTAAACACCACGAAGCCAGTTAGAAAAAGGCCCCGGCGTGCTTTTCCCGCGTAACGACGAACTACCCGGATTTTTTTTAGTTCAATGCGCGAAGAAATCGGCGCGAAGTGAATTGCGTGAACCGAAATTCTGGAGCCGACGACCGGGATTGAACCGGTGACCTACGGTTTACGAAACCGTTGCTCTACCAGCTGAGCTACGTCGGCGGGAAAAAGGGCGGCGGGAACATGCCATCCGCGCGCCCGCGTGCAACCGGCATGATTAGGCGTTACAGAATGCGCAACCCAAATGAGCCGGCTCGATGAAATTTTGCAGCTCAAACGCGACGAGATCGAGCGGCTCCGGCCGCGCCGCGATGAATTGCATCGCGCCGCCTTGCTGCGGAATGACGTGCGCGACTTCGCTTTCGCGTTGCAGCAGGGGGAAGGAAAGCTGGCGTTGATTGCCGAAGTTAAGAAAGCGTCACCCTCTGCGGGAGTGATCGTGGAATCATTCGATCCGGTTGCGATTGCGAAGAATTACGCGCGCGCTGGCGTCGAGGCGATTTCCGTTCTGACCGACGAAAGATTTTTTCAAGGACACCTCGACTATTTGCAATTGATTCGCGAGCAGGTGCCGCAGCCGCTGCTGCGAAAAGATTTCGTTCTTGATCCGCTTCAGATCATGGAAGCAGCCGGCGCGGGCGCGGACGCGATCCTGCTCATCGTCGCCGCGCTCGAACAGGAGCAGCTCGTGTCGTTACTCGAAACTGCCGCGCTATATCAACTCGATGCACTGGTGGAAGTGCATACCCTCACCGAACTTGATCGCGCCCTCGAAACGGATGCGCGCGTGATCGGCATCAACAACCGCAACCTTGCCACGTTCGAAGTCGATCTGGCCGTGACGGAGACGCTGAGCGAACAAGTGCCTGACGAGATTGTGCTCGTGAGCGAAAGCGGAATCCGCACAGCGGAAGATCTTTCACGAATCAAAGCCTGCGGAGTAGATGCCGTCTTGATCGGCGAAGCCTTGATGCGCGGACAAGGCGGACTACTGCAAAGAAACGGCGGCTAATCCTGTCGAAATCCCAAATCCCAAACAAACCGCAAATTCCAACTCACAATTGTGTTTGCAACGCTAGTCGGTTGGCGGGTGGACAGTTTCTTGGATTTGATATTTGAACCTTGTTTGGAGCTTGGATTCTTGGGATTTGGGATTTCCCAACGGCCCTACCCCTCGCCCCAGCTCGAAGCCACCAGTTGCTTCAAGGTGCTCCAGATTCCGCCCGGCGCTCCGGCGTTTTTCGCCGATCGCGCAACGAGCACTGGAACGTTCGCGCGATTCACGATTTCACGCGTCACGTCGCCCATGATGTAGTGACCGAGAGGCCCACGCGTCGGCGACGAACCCGTCACAATCAAATCGTGGCCGCGTTCGCTCACGTCCGCGAAAATCTGGTCGAGCACGAATCCGTGGCGGACGCGCACTTCGACAAGAATGCCCAGCTTTTCCAGGCTCTGTTTTTGCGCGAGCAAATTGCGGCCGAGCTCCGATCCGGATCGCAGCAAACGTTCGACGTCTTCTTCGAGCCGCATCAGGTCAGCGTAAATTGCCGGCGGTTCGGCCATGACATGGAGAAGGGTGACGGACGCGCCGACAGCGGCGGCGAGTTTGCCGGTCAATTCCACCGCGGCGTCGATGTATTTTTTTCCGCCCGTGCAAACAATGAAACTCTTCAACGTCTCGCAAATACCGGTCGCCAGGAGCACCGGAGTTGGGATGGCCTTAATGACCTCGTAGGTTTTTCCGGAACGCCAATAAGGCCCGCTGCTCGTTTTGCGTCGCGCCCCGATAATCGTTATGTCGTATCGGGCGTTTTTCGTTTGTTCCAAAAT
Source organism: Chthoniobacterales bacterium (assembly GCA_036270255.1). GTDB lineage: Bacteria > Verrucomicrobiota > Verrucomicrobiia > Chthoniobacterales > UBA10450 > AV80. The sequence continues at coordinate 23,254 of DATBCW010000144.1, read as the reverse complement.
CTCTCGGATCGGTTCGCCGGCGCGCACCACGATTTCAGGGGAAACGTCGAAGCGCCGGAGCTTTTCTGCTTCGGCATCGAGCGCGTCGCGAAGCGGCTTGTCGTCACCGGATGTTTCCGCAATTCCAAGCAGAGTGGTTTCAGCCTTGGTCGGAGCCGCCACGAGTCCGGCCAGAAGAACGGGCTTATCCGCGGGATCGGTGCCGTCGCTGCAAATGAGAATGCGCATAAACTAGAGTTTGTGGCCGGTGACCATCGTGTAGATCACGATGGCGGCGCCGATCAATGGCAGCGGCACGAACGCCATTCGAATTTTCGGGCCCGCAAAATATTGAGTGGAGATGGCCCCGATCTGCGCGCCGATCGCCGCCCCGGTGTGCATGACGAGCGCGATCAAAATGTCGACGTTACCCTTGAGCGCGTGGCTGAACGTCCCATAGCTGGCCGAGATAATGATTTCAAAAAGATCGGTTCCCACCGCGAGGTGGGTGGGAATGCCGAGAACATAAACAAGCATCGGCATTCGAATGTAGCCGGCGCCGCCACCGAGGAACCCACTGAACAAACCGCCAATGAACGACACCACGACGATGACCCAGAGCGAGATCGCTTTCACCCCGGACGCGGGCAGCGAAATCATCGGCCAAAGTTTCAGGCGCTGGATCGCTGCGGTCCGATGACTAAAAGACGATTCGTCTTTTCTCGCGGTCCCCGGCGTTTTGCTGCGCGGCCCGCGCCTTTTCTGGTAGCGCAGCGTCCGCCACGCTTCCCAGATCATAAAGCTCGAGATGCTGATGTAGATCGCAATCGAGACCATGCTGACGACGGAGTTAATATTTCCGGCTCGCTTCAGCATCTGAATCAATTGCGCGCCAACTTCCGCGCCGCCCATCGTGCCGACGGCCATGATCAGGCCCAGCTTCAGGTCGACGTTTCCCAGCGCGCGATGCCGTCTTGCAGCGACGACTGATTTGCCCACGATGTGGGCGAGATCAGTGCCGACCGCGAAACTCCAATCCAACCCCACCGCCCGCAGCGCGGGTCCCGCGATAAAACTCCCCCCCACTCCAAAAAACCCGCCCAGGATTCCGATGATAAACCCGACGATCACCAGATAGACCGGACTGATGTGTGAATTCGAGATTGGGAAGAACATGGTTTATTGGGCGCGGCCGCGCAGGAAACGCAGCAGCGCGGTCGTTATACTTTCCAGCAACACTGCCTGTCCGATGATCAGGACGATCGCCATGAGCGCGTAAAGGCTCAGGTGATGCAGGTACAAATCCTGGAGCCAACCGGCCAGGAAATGGAGGACGAGAAAGAAATACACCGTCACGAAAACGATGTAGATCACGAGCTCAATGAGGAACGCTCGGAACGTCTTTGATTTCTCCTTGTTCGTTACGGATTTGCGAGCCATCTCTCACACATCGCTGCCGGTAATAAGATTGGCCGCGCCGCTCTGCGATGCGCAACAGATTTCTATTTGCGCCCGAGGGGTTTCTTTCTACGTTCGAGTTCGCTTTTAGCGGAAGAATATGGCTGACGCTGCCAATAAATATCCCGAGAACGTTGCCGGACCTTATTACGTCGATGACCAATGCATCGACTGCGATCTCTGCCGTGAAACGGCGCCGGCGAATTACAAACGCAACGACGACGGCGGCCACTCCTTCGTTTACAAACAACCGGAGAGCCCCGAGGAAGAAGCGCTTTGCAAGGAAGCGATGGAAGGTTGCCCTGTTGAAGCGATCGGCGCCGACGGCGGGTAATTAATCCGATTCGTCCCACGTCTCATGGGACAAATCCCGGTCGCCCTCAGCATCGCCGGCTCGGACAGTAGCGCCGGCGCCGGCATTCAAGCCGACCTGAAAACATTCAGCGCGCTGGGCGTGTACGGATTGACGGCGGTGACCTGTGTGGTCGCGGAAACGCCGGGCCGCGTTTCGAAGATCGAGCCGGTGAGCGCGGCGTTGGTCCACGAACAGATCAAAGTGCTCCTGCGTAGCTTTCCGGTCGGGGCGATCAAGACCGGGCTTCTGTTTTCCTCCGAGATTATCCGTGAGATCGCGCGCGCGCTTCGGGAGCATCGGTCGATTCCGCTCGTCATCGATCCCGTGATGGTGGCCACGGGCGGCGATCCCCTGCTGCAGGATGACGCAATCGGAAGTTACGAGCAGGAATTGTTTCCGCACGCCGCTCTGATCACACCGAATCTCGATGAAGCGGCGTGCCTAATCGGCAAACCGATCGGCGACCTGCGAGCGATGCGCGAAGCCGGCGAAATCCTGGCGAACAAATACGGCGTCTCGATTTTGTTGAAAGGCGGGCATCTCACGGGCGATCAGGCAATTGATCTCCTGTTTTTGAACGGGAACATCATCGAATTCTCCGCCCCGTTCTCGCGCGGCATCGCGACGCATGGAACCGGCTGCACCTATTCGGCCGCGATTACCGCCGGCCTCGCGATGGGTTTGCCGCTCGAAGAATCCGTCAGGCGCGCCAAGGAATTCGTCTCGGCAACGATCGCCCAGCATCACGCCTGGAATGAAATCCACGCCCTGAATCATTCCCTGCGCACCTGGTAGGGCGAGACTCTGTCGAGCCGCCGCAGTCTACGGCTCGACAGAGTCTCGCCCTACCAATTCAGAATTCTTCTCCCACCGCCGCTCGCGCATCGCTTCGATCGCCGCTGCTGTCTCTGCCTGTTTCTTACTTTTCCCAGTCCCCTTCCCAAGCTCGATGCCTTCCCACAACGCCCGTACGGAAAATGTCTTCGAATGCTCGGGCCCGCTTTGCGACATCACCTCGTAGACCGGGCTCCGCGGCGAAATCGCCTGGAGCAATTCCTGGAGCTGGCCCTTCGGATTCACGTCGACCGGCTCTTCGACCATCTGCGCCAATTCTGCCGCGGCTTGTTCCAGAATAAATTTCCGCGCTGCCTCGAGATCGCTGTCGAGATAGATCGCGCCCACCAGCGCTTCGAACGCATCGGCCAGAGTCGAGTTGCGCACCCGTCCGCCACTGGCTTCTTCTCCGCGGCCCATCATTAAATATTTTCCCAAGTCGATGGCCGCCGCATGCAGCGCCAGCGCTTCCCGCGAAACCAGCCGCGCCCGGAGCTTCGTCAACTTCCCTTCCGCTTCCGCGGTGAAATAGCCGTAGAGATGTTCGGTGATGACCAGCTGCAAAACGGCGTCGCCCAGAAATTCCAGCCGCTGATTATCGAAATGGCTCCGATGCGTCTCGTGCCGCAAGCTTGGATGGGTGAGCGCTTCCGCCAGCAACAACGAATTTCGGAACTTGTAGCCGATGCGTTCTTCGAGCGGATTCACCCGAGCGAAATTCTAACATGAGTCATATGTGTCCTATAGGACCTATTTCTTCTCGAAAATCCCGATCGACGTCACCAGATCCAGCGCGCGCTGCAACACGGGGTCATGCACGCCGCCTTTTTCCGGGGCCGTTTTCCTCTTCTGCGCCGCTTCCATCGCTTCCAGCTCCGGGTTCTTGCCGGAAATGAGGGCCGCTTCATTCAAATGCGGCCGCGAATTCTCCGCGATGAAGGGCGTCATCCCTTTCTCGCGGCTGGCTTGAAACACCTCGCGCTTATCTACCCCCGGCATCTCCACCGCGACGTCCGGTTTCAATCCACCGGGAAAAAGCGGACGCCCTTGCGGCAAAACCGCTTCGCCGACCGCAACTCGAAGCAGTTTTCCACTGGGCAATTTCAAATCGGAATATTCCACTGCGCGACCCGCCGTGGGCTGCCCGATGACGACGGCTTTATCGTAAAGATGGATGACCCCAGCAACCGCCTCCGCCGCGCCCGCCGTGTCGCTGTCGGCGAGAATGATCAGGAGTCCTTGATAAGACGGGTCGCGGTCGGATGTGAAAGCTTTTTCCTGGCGCGCCGTCGTCTTTCGCAGCGTAAAGAGCGGTTTGTCCTTCGGGCAAAACCGTTTTGCGAATTCAGCCGCGACCGGGAAATCGTTCGTTGCCGGACTCGCGCGGAAGTCGAGCACCACCGCATCCACCTTTTTTCCCGCCAGCGTTTGCAGGCTCGAGTCGAGGGCCTCGAGGTTACCTTTGTTCAACACGCCCAGGCGCAGATAACCGACGTGGCCGTCCAGAATTTCGGAGTAGGCTGGCACGGCCGGTTCCGACGGCTCGGCATTCGCGCTCGAAAGCAAAACGACGCCGCGCCCGAGCCGGGTGAGAATTCCTTCGAACGCCGCGCGGCTCAATTCCGTTTCGCTCAACGCTTCCGGTTTGATGTAATTGTTCTTCAACAACTGGATCGCTTCCTTCAGATCGGCGGAATCCATCGAGTCGATCAAAGCACGCGTCGTGGGCGTCGCGGACGGTTCCGGAGCCGTGGTTGGCGCCGGCGAGGATTTCGCGGGCGCTTGCGCGTGCAATTGGGCGAGCGCAGCCCAGCAGCAAAAATTAGTAATGAGCAAGGCGAGGCGCGACATCAGTGTCCCACGATCTTATCGTCCGTCACGCTCAGAGCAATATCCCGGCGATAATGGCAGCCCTCGAAATGGATTCGCGAGACAGCGTCGTAGGCGCGAACGCGCGCGGCCGCGATAGTTTCACCAAGCGCTGTCACGGCGAGAACCCGCCCGCCACTCGCCACGATTTCTCCATTTTCCCGCCTCGTGCCGGCATGAAAGATTTGCACATCATTCGAGGCAGCAGCCGACAGACCGGAAATCGGTCTGCCGGTCTCATATTTGTCCGGATATCCGCCGGAAGCCATGACGACGGTCACCGCCGGTCGCGCATCCCATTCGATCACCGCGTTGCTTAGCGTTCCGTCGATGGTTGCCTCGAGCAGCGGCAACAGATCGGACTTTAGCCGGGGTAAAATTGCCTGTGTCTCCGGATCGCCGAACCGGCAATTGAACTCGAGCACACGCGGGCCCTCCGCCGTGATCATCAGACCGGGGAAAAGCAGACCGCGAAATGTCACGTTGCTCTCACGCAGCGCATCGAGGAGGGGGCGCATTACTTCGACCTCGAAACGGTCCGCCATTGCCAGATCGAAATTGTTCGCCGGACTAAACGCGCCCATCCCTCCGGTGTTCGGCCCCGTGTCGCCGTCGAAGGCTCGTTTGTGATCGCGCGCGCTGGCCAGCATCCGAAAATTTCTCCCGTCGACCAACGCGTGTAACGAACACTCCGTTCCTGCCAAACATTCTTCGATCAAGAGACGCCGACCCGCGTCGCCAAAGCGCCCTTCGCTCAGCATCTCCTTCACCGCTTGTTCCGCTTCGCCCAAGTCTTTCGCGACGATCACTCCCTTACCCAGAGCCAACCCATCGGCCTTGATCACGATCGGGAAATGCGATTCGTGGAGAAAGGCAAAAGCCGCCTCCTGTTTCTCGAAAGTCGCCGCCCGCGCGGTCGGGATCTGCTTCGCTCGCATCAATTCCTTCGCGAAAATTTTCGAGGACTCCAATCGCGCGGCTGATTTCGTTGGCCCGAAAATCCGGAGTTCTTCGCTTTCGAAAAGATCGACGATTCCCGCCGCTAGCGGATCGTCCGGCCCGACGACAGTCAGCTCGATCCGATTTTCTTTCGCAAACCGCGCCAGCCCCGGCAGATCGCTCGCCTTAATCGCGACGTTTTCTCCGACCGCTTCAGTCCCGGCATTTCCCGGTGCGCAAAAAATTCGATCCAGACCGGGCGATTGCTTCAGTTTCCAAGCCAGCGCGTGTTCGCGGCCACCGCCGCCGACGACGAGGATTTTCACGGGAACGAAGCGTCCTCGGGAAAAGCGATTCATGCAAGCGCTGTAGCCACGCCGCTGTGTCGGCGTGCCTCCCGAAACGCGGCGGCGCAGCGCCGCGGCTACAGCGCTTGATCACGCCGCCAAAGCGCGATTCTTTCAACGGATGACTCGCGTTTTCCTGCTTTCTCCAGCCTTCGCCGGCGGCCAGCGCGCTCGCATGCTGATGAGCGAACGCGCGCAGTTCGACCTTGCCCGGCGGCTCCGCAGTGAAAAGCCGCCGAGCCTGGGCGAGGTCTTCGCATTCCTCAGCGGTCTCTATTTCCGGGGAAAACTCGCTTATGCGAACGCGTTCGTTCCACCTCGACGTAAACGCTCAGCCGTCCTCGTCATCACGCCGACGCGCGGTCTTGTTCCGGCCGTTACTCCAGTTGGGCTCGCCGATCTCAGCGAATTCGCCGAAGTCGACATTCACGAAAATGATCCTCGTTATCGCGAACCTCTCGAGCGCGACGTCCAACGCCTGGCGAAAAAATTACCGGCGAACGCTGAGGTTGTTCTGCTCGGCAGCATCGCCACCGCGAAATACGTCGACGTCCTTCTCGAACATTTCGGTCAGCGTCTCTGTTTCCCCGCCGATTTTGTTGGGCGCGGCGACATGAGCCGCGGAGGCTTGCTCCTCCGTTGCGCCGTCGATCGCTCCGAGCTGAATTACATTTCCGTCGCCGGCGCCGTGCGAAAAGGAAAGCGCCCGCCGAAGCTCGAGCCGCGAAGATATGGTGGAAAATGAATTTGATCGGTACGTTCAATAGGTGTCATCCCGAGTCGCGCAGACGACGAGGGACCTCACAGTTGCAATTTCCGCTTGCGCGAAGGGCGGTGCGCACACTGGCGGCAAACGCACAATGTTTCGCGGAAGCGATGGGAGCGCCTGCGAGGTCCCTCGGCGCGCTGCGCCAGCCTCGGGATGACAACTCATGACGCTCGCCCTTAAACCGCCCATTCCTCCCATGGAAGCCCGCTCCATCGACGAAATCCCCATCGGCGACGAATGGCAATACGAGCCGAAATGGGACGGCTTTCGCTGCATCGCTTTTCGTGACGGCAGCAAAGTTTTCCTGCAATCCAAGGCCGGCCAGCCACTCGCCCGTTATTTTCCCGACATCGTCGAGGCGCTCGAACAGATTGCGGCAAAACGCTTTGTTCTCGACGGGGAACTCGCGATCCCGGTGAAGGGCGCACTTGTCTTCGACGAGTTGCAACTCCGTCTCCATCCCGCCGCCAGCCGTGTTCAAAAACTAGCCGCGGCGCACCCTGCCCTGTTCATCGTGTTCGACCTGCTCGCGGACACCGCTGGCAAATCGCTGCTGGGTTTGCCACTCCGCGATCGCCGGAAATTACTCGAAGGTTTCGCGAAACAGAATCTGAAGTCGAAAAGCGCCGTCCGTCTGTCCCCCGCGACGACCGACCTGGCAAAAGCGAAGAAGTGGTTCGACAAAGTCGGCGGCGATCTTGACGGCGTGATCGCGAAGCTGCTCGACGCGCCCTACGCTTCGGGTGAGCGCACCGCGATGGTGAAGGTGAAACAAATTCGCACGGCCGATTGTGTCGTGGGCGGATTTCGTTACGCGGCCGGCGCGCCTGTGCTCGGATCGTTGCTCCTCGGCCTCTACGACGACGATGGCCTGCTCCATCACGTCGGGTTCACTTCCGCGTTCAAGGCAAGCGAGCGTCCCGCGCTCACGAAAAAATTCGAAGCGCTTCGAAAGGCGCCGGGATTTACCGGCAACGCGCCCGGCGGTCCCAGCCGTTGGAGTACGGAGCGGAGCGGGGAATGGGAACCGGTCAATCCGAAGATCGTCGTTGAGGTGACCTACGATCATTTTACCGGCGGACGGTTTCGCCACGGCACGAAGATCGTTCGTTACCGTCCCGACAAGGCGCCTCGCCAATGCACCATGGATCAGGTGGAGCACCGCGAGGGAAAGTCGCTGGCGCTCCTCTGACGCGTTTTCTGTAGCCGCTTCGCTGTGCGAAGCGCGAGATCGATGACGCCTCCACGCACGTCGCCCACAGGGCGACGGCTACAGAAGAATTATTTCTCCGCATTCAATTCGAAGTCGATTTTCACCTCGTAATAGCTCTTCTGCGTCAGTCCTTCGGGCAACGGATCCACCTGGGTGACGCGTTGCGCGATGGCGGCCACCGATTCATCCACCGCCACGTTTCCGGACGGCTTCACGATCGTGAACTTTGTGACTCTGCCGTCTTTCTCGATCCGGATTTTCACGATGGCAGACATCTTCGCGCCGGTCGCGACGATGCTCTTGGGCTGTTCCCATGCCTTGTGAAAACGATCGTGAAGCATGGTCCCATACCACGCGTACTCCGAGGCCTGCGTCGTCCCCGTCCCTGAACCTTTGGAGGAATCAGACTTTTCAACGGTTTGATTCGAGGACGTGCTCGAATCTTTCTTTGCCGTTGTAGATTTTTTCTCATCTTTTTCCTTCGCGGGCTTCGGCGTTTCCTTGGGCTCCGCGCTTTTCTTTGCAGTGGCTTTGGGAGTCGGTTTCGCTGTCGGCTTCGGCGAACTCTTTGGCGTGGGCGTTGCGCTTGGCTTCGGTGTTACGGTCGGCTTCGGCGCGATCGTCGGAGTTGGCGTCGGCGAAGGCATTTGAATTTCACTCTTCGCGACCACCACGCTCGGCGCCGGTTCCGCGATCTCCACGGGAGTCGGCGAAGGAGCCGGTGCCGTTTTCGGCTCTGAGGCCGCGGACACCTCGCTGTTCATCCAAACAACTGTCTGCAAATTCGTGGGGGTTGCCTCACGACTCCCACGGGCCAGTGCGAGAAAAACGACGAGATGAACGACCGCGACCAGGGCGGCGTTCCGCCAGAAGCGCGCGTCTCGTGGCCTCACTGTTTCGTTTCCGCCTTCGTCGCGATCCCGACCTTGTTGATCTGCGCCCGTTGCAAAGCATCCATCAGCGAGACCAGTTTCTGGACCGGCAATTCGCGGTCCGGCCGAATCACGATCGCAACATCGGGATTCGCTCGCTTCAATTCGGTCAGCCGCGCGACCAGGTCGGCGGACGGCACGGTCCGGTCGTTAATCTTTATCGTCTCGCGCCGGTCGATCGAGATGGTCTGGACCTGCCCCGCCTTCACTGGCGCATTGGCCGCGCCGCTCGAAGGAATGATCAGGTTCATGCTGTTTTCGAGGAGCGGCGTCGTGATCATGAAAATGATCAGCAAAACAAACGCGAGATCGAGCAGGGGCGTGATGTTGATCTCCGAGAGCGTCGAAAGATTGTGCCGCTGTGAATAGCGTCTCATCGCGGGATTTCCGTCGCGCGCACCGAATGATCGACGTATTTGTGCTCGAACTCTGAGGCCAATTCAGCGGCGAAGTTATCCATCTCGACGATGATGCCGCGGATGCTCGTGACCAAAAAATTGTAACCGAACATCGCCGGGATCGCGACGCAGAGCGCGGTCACGGTGGTGATGAGCGCGCCGGAAATGCCGGGCGCCATCGTCGTCAGGTTTGGCGAACCGGCAACCGCGACATCCGTGAACGTGTCCATCACGCCCCAGACCGTGCCGAGCAATCCGAGAAAAGGCGCGCCGCTCACCGCCGTGGCCAGCAGGATCATCTGCGATTCCAATTTGAGCGCGGTCTCGCCGACGGCGCGCTCCATGGCGGCATTGACCGCGTGCATTTGCGCCGGCGCAATTTTCTCCGCGGTCCCAAGACGCGCCTTGAAAGTTTCGTCAACCTCGGCGGAGCCGAGCAATTGAAACGTCATTTCCTCGCAGCCGGCCTGGTAAACGTTGAAGATGGGCGAACCGGAAAAATTTGCCCGGTTTTCGAAAAGCCGCAGCGGCTGGCGATCTTTCCGGAACGCAGCCCGGAATCGCGCCCTCTGTTTTTGGGCAAACCGGACCACGCGCAGCTTCGTGATCATGATCGACCAACTGAAAATCGAAACCACCGCGAGCAGGCTGAGAACGATCTTGCCGGCGATGGTCGAGTGTTCGAACGCGAAGGTCAGACCGCCGGTCGCCAGAATTATCGCCAGGAGCATGTGCGCCAACTCCCGGAAGTAATACGAGAGTTTTGGCGAAAGGAAAAGCGCTTCGTCGACCCGCCTCTATTTTTTCCGAGGATTTTTCTTCAGCGCCCGCGGATAACTGGGATTGCGCCGCGAGACCACGATGAACCCGATCCCGATCACGACGGTGAACAGGGAAAAGAATTGGCCGCGGGTAAACATTCCGACCAACGGCGCGTCCGGTTCCCGAAAATTTTCCACGATGATCCGGAGGACCGAGTAAACGATGAGAAACAAACCGGTGATGAAACCGTTTGGGGTGCGGAAGCGCGTCCGGACGAACCAGAGGATCGAGAAAAGAACCACCCCTTCGAGCGCGGCTTCGTAAAGTTGAGAGGGGTGGCGCGGCGTGAGAACGCCGCGGAGGATATCGGCGATTTTCGGGTTCGTCCGCACGGCGTCGATCATCGATTCGATCGACCTGATTGAAGGATCGATATACTGACAGTTTGCGAGGGTGCTATTCGCCTGGGCGGCGTTAGCCGGGTCCAACAGCTCCTTCGGAAATTGCATTGCCCACGGAACAGTCGTGACGCGGCCATAGAGCTCACCGTTTATGAAGTTGGCGCACCGGCCGAGGAACAATCCGATCGGGGCAACGACACAAAGATTGTCGCCCGGATTCGTCCACGGCAATTTGTGGCGGCGGGAATAGATCAGGGTGAAGACGACCACGCCAATAATTCCGCCGTGGCTCGACATGCCACCTTCCCAGACACGAAGGATCGAGAGTGGATCGCGCAGCATCTCGGGCTTGTAAAAGAGGACGTAGCCGATTCGGCCCCCGACCATGACGCCGAAAAACGCTACCCACGTGACGAAATCGCTGAGCGCCGAAACCGGCAGATCGAGATAGCCGCGTTTCGACAAGACGCGGAGAAGCAGATAGGCGAAGACGAACGCCAACACGTAAGCCATCCCGTACCAGCGCGGTCCGATGTTGCCGGAAATTCGGAAGATGAACGGATCGAGGTTGTGCAAGTAATAGCCGAGCATTTTGGGCGAGCGATGTTCGACGATAATGCTGGAGGCAGCAACCTGCTTGTTGTAGCGACGGCGCTCTGTTGCCGTCCGAATGCCTGGCAGGGCGACAGAGCGCCGTCGCTACAACTAAGCGGCTCGCGTCGACAGGCCGTTTTTTCGCCGCTTCGTTTTCAACACTTCGCGCAAGAAGGGCGCGGTGCGGCTGGTTCGACTCTTGGCGATGTCCTCAGGCGTGCCACTGGCGACGACTTCGCCTCCCTCAGCGCCGGCTTCCGGGCCCATGTCGACGATGTAATCGGCTTCGCCCATGATGCTGACGTTGTGCTCAATGACGATCACGGTATGCCCTTCGTCGACCAACCGGTGAAGCACCTTCAGGAGCAGTTCCACGTCGGCCATGTGTAGGCCGATGGTCGGTTCCTCCAAGAGATAGAGCGTCGATTTCGGTTTGCGCATTTTCCGGATCCGCTCGTTCTGGGCGCGACCGATTCCGCGGGTGAGTTCCGTCGCCAGTTTCAATCTCTGCGCTTCGCCGCCGCTCAAGGTTGGACTCGGCTGGCCGAGCTTCAGATAGCCCAGACCGGTGTCCACGAGGAGTGAAAGCGGTCGCGCAATTTTTTGGTTCGCGGCAAAGAACGCGGCCGCCTGTTCGATCGTCATCTCCATGATGTCGCCGATGCTTTTTCCGTTGTAGAGAACTTCGAGGGTTTGCGCGTTGTAGCGCCGGCCGCCGCAATCCTCGCAGGGCACATAACTGCTCGGCAGAAAACTCATCTCCAGCTTGATCGCGCCCTGGCCGGCGCACGTTTCGCAACGGCCGCCCTCGGTGTTGAACGAGAACCGGCTCGGGGTGTAGCCACGTACGCGCGAGACCGGCAGTTGTCCGTACAGCTTCCGGATCTCGTCGAAAACCTTGATGTACGTCGCCGGGGTGGAGCGCGAAGTTTTGCCGATCGGCGACTGGTCGACCTCGTAAACCGTTTCGAAAAATTCCGCGCCGGAGATTGTCGAAACTAACTCCCGTTGCGCGCCGTGTTTTCTTTTTAGCGCTTCTTTCACCGCCGGCAAAAGGACCGAACGCATCAAGGTCGATTTGCCCGAACCGGAGATTCCTGTGATGACCGAAAGCCGCTCGACCGGAAACCGGACATCGACGTTCTTCAAATTGTTCGCGCGCGCGCCGCGAATCTCAATCCATTGCTCGACCTCGCCTAACGACCGGCGCTCCGTCCGCGTCGGATGGCAGAGCGGATTTTTCAGGCAACGCCCGGTCTCCGAGCCGCCGTGCTTCTCGATATCAGCGAGCGTCCCCTGGACCACGACTTCGCCGCCATGCACGCCGGCGCCCGGTCCGAGATCGATGATGTGATCGGCGCGCCGCATCGTTTCTTCATCGTGCTCGACGATCACGAGCGAGTTCCCTTTTTCCCGTAACGCCGTCAGCGTTTCGAGCAGGCGCAAATTATCGCGCGGATGCAGGCCAATCGTCGGTTCGTCCAAAACGTAGAGAACCCCGCGCAAATTCGAGCCCAGCTGCGCCGCCAGCCGGATCCGCTGCGATTCGCCGCCGCTCAATGTCTTTGCCGAACGCCCGAGCGCCAGATAACCGAGCCCGACGTTTTGCATGAACCGGAGGCGTTGCGAAATTTCCGGCACGAGATCGTCCGCCACGGTCTTCTGATTCCCGCGAAACTTTAGCTTGCTGATAAGCTGCGACGCTTCGCCCGCCGAAAGCGCCGTGAAATTATCGATCGTGTGGCCCTGGAGCCGCACGTGCCGCGCAATCGCGTTCAGCCGCGACCCGAGGCACGCCGGACATGGAACCGCTTCCTCTTCATCGATCCATTCCGATTCGCGTTCCGCCGCCAGTTCGTTTTCGAGCACGGAATCACCGGTATCCTCGTTTCCGGTCTGTTTGTCGCGGTCCCAAATTTCTCCGAAACCGCCGCATTCCTCGCACGCGCCATGGGGGGAGTTAAAAGAGAATAGACGCGGATCGAGCTCCTCGAAGGCCCGGCCGCACCCGGGACAACTCATTTCCGTGCTCATCACGGTGAGACGCTGTTTGGAATCGAGCAGATGCGCCGTGCCGCGGCCGATGTCGAGCGCACGCTGGATGAGGTTGCGCGCTTTCAAAATTCGTTTCGCGTCGATCGCGCCGACCACGACATCGATCGTGTGCTCCTTGAACCGCTCGAGTTTTCGAAACTGCGCGACGGGAATCAGCTGGCCATCGACGAAGAGCGTGTCGAATCCCTGGCGTTCCGCCCAGCGCGCCACATCGGTGTGAAAACCTTTTCGCGCTTTCACCAGCGGCGCGAGAACCTTGAGCGGCCCGCGTTTCACCGCGGTCTCAAGCTGGCGGACAATCGCGGCGACACTCTGTTTTTCGACCGGCAGATCGCAGTCCGGGCAAAATTGGGTTCCGGTTTTCGCGAAGAGGAGCCGAAGAAAATGGTAAACCTCGGTGACGGTAGCGACGGTCGACTTGCCGCCGCCGCGCGTGACCCGCTGCTCAATCGCAACGCTTGGCGGCACGCCTTCGACGAGATCGACGTCGGGTTTCTCCAGTTGCTCGACGAACTGCCGCGCATACGGCGACATGCTGTCGAGAAACCGGCGCTGCCCTTCGGCGAAGAGAATATCGAAGGCGACCGTCGACTTTCCCGAGCCGCTCAACCCAGTGATCACGACCATCTGGTCGCGTGGAATGGCAAGCGAGATGTCCTTGAGATTGTGCTCCCGCGCCCCGTGGATTTGGATGGCGCGAGATGCGGTTCCATTACCATTTGCGCGGTAGTTTCCAGGCGTTTCAGCCGCGCGCGCTAACGATTCGTCATCCTGAGCAAAGCGCAGCGGAGTCGAAGGACCCCGTCGAGCGACGATCGACTTTCCACGAGGTCCTTCGATTGCAGTCGGGATGACGGATCTCAAATATTGGCCCGTGTGCGACGCTTCAATTTTCGCCAGCGCTTCCGGCGTTCCCGCCGCGACTAACTGTCCGCCGTCTTCTCCCGCTTCCGGGCCGAGATCGATGATCCAATCGGCGCACTTAATGACTTCCAAATTATGCTCAATGACGACGATCGTGTTGCCGCCATCGACCAGCCGCTGAAAAAGCCGCATCAGGATCGCGACATCGTCGAAATGCAGACCCGTGGTCGGCTCATCGAAGATGAACAACTTTCCGTTCTCCGCGTTCGCGTCTCCGATTTCGGTCAGGTGCCGCACCAGCTTCAGCCGCTGGGATTCGCCGCCCGAAAGCGTGTTGAGTGGCTGACCGAGTCGTAGATACCCGAGCCCGACTTCATCCAGCACGTCGAGCTTGTCTCCGAGCGATTTTGATTCGCCGATCTGCGCGAAAAACTGGATCGCTTCACTCACCGTCAGCTCGAGAACGTCGTGAATCGACTTGCCGTAGACTTTCACTCGCAAAACGTGCGGCTGGAACCGGCGGCCTTCGCATTCGGCGCAACGCACATAAAGATCGCTCAGGAATTGCATCTCGATCTTCTCGAAGCCGGTTCCGCAACAACGCTCGCAACGGCCGCTGCCGGAGTTGAACGAGAACGCGCTCGCGGTGAGCCCCTGTGCCATCGCTTCCGTCTGCGCTGCGAACATTTCCCGAACCCGATCGTAAAGTCCGAGATAGAGAATCGGCGTCGAGCGCGGAGTGCGCGCGAGCTGGGTTTGATCGACCATCACTACTTCGCCCACGCGATGGGCGCCCGTGACTGATTTGCACGCGCCCGGTTCCTGATCGTTTGATTGACCCTTCGCCAGCATTAGATGCCGGTAGAGCACGTCGTGGATCAAAGTGGATTTGCCGGAACCGGAAACGCCGGTGACGCAGTTGAAAATTCCGAGCGGAATTTCAACGTCAAGATTTTTAAGATTGTGCTCTTTCGCGCCGGTGATTCGGATCGAGCTGGAGGATTTTCGGCGCGATTTGGGAATCGATATGCGCTTCGCACCGGAGAGATAATCCTGGGTAAGTGATTCCTGTAGGGCAAGCGCACCGCTTGCCGTTTTTCGATTTGGCAGGCGGTGCGCCTGCCCTACAAATTCTGCCAGCGGGCCGTTGAAAACCAGCTGCCCGCCGTACTCGCCACGGCCCGGCCCGATGTCGACGATGTTGTCGGAGGCGCGAATGATCGCTTCTTCATGCTCGACGACGAGCAACGTGTTCCCCTTATCCCGCAAGTCGTGCATCACGCGGACGAGCCGGCCGATATCGCGCGGATGCAGGCCTACGCTCGGTTCGTCCATGACGAAGAGCGTGTTCACGAGTGACGCGCCCAGACAGGTCGTCAGATTCACCCGTTGCACTTCGCCGCCGCTTAAGGTGCGGGTCGAACGATCGAGCGTGAGATAACCGAGCCCGACTTCGCAAAGATAACGGAGCCGCGCTACGACTTCGTTTCGAAGCATCTCGGCGGTTGAGTCGTTAGCCGGCAGGGCCAGGCCGGCGAAAAGATTTCGCGCGTCGATAATCGAAAGCAGCGCAATCTCCGGTAAGCTTCGCGCCACTTCGCGCTCCTGTAGCGGCAGTCTATGAGCGCCGACAGCGCCGATGTTCTTTTCTCCATTTCGGCGGTCATAGACCGCCGCTACAGGGGGCGGTGAGACGATTCGATAATTCAGCGTCTCGGGCTGGAAACGGCCGCCTTTACATGACGGACACGTCGTATATGCGCGATAGCGGCTGAGCAAAACGCGGACATGCATTTTGTAGGTCTTGCTCTCGAGCCACTTGAAAAATCCGCGGACGCCGTACCAGCGATCGTTCTCGGCCAGCTCCTCGACGTCCGTGTCTTCATCGCGCGCTTCACCGTTGATCACGAAATCCTGGTCAGCCTTCGGCAAATCTTCGAACGGGACGCGGACGTGGATCTCGTTCCGCGCGCAGGCCCGCATCAGGTCGCGCTGCGATTCGCCCATTTCTTCGCCGCGGAAAACGCGAACCGCGCCTTGCGAGATGGAAAGCGAGCGGTCCGGAATCGCTTTATTTAAATCGATCGCGATCGTGCGGCCGAACCCGCGGCATTCCGGGCAGGCGCCGAGGGGGTTGTTAAAACTGAAAAGCCCGGGCGTCGGCGGACGGATATCTAGGTCGCAATGCGCGCAATGCCAGCCGGTCGAATAAGGATGAGGGAGGAAGGCGGAAGGAGGAATCGGGATGACGTTGATCTTGTCCTTGCCAAAACGAAGCGCGGTTTCAATCGCTTCAACGAGTCGCGTGCGGTTCGCTTGCGTGACCGCGATTCGGTCCTGGATGACCTGGACGCGGGCGCCGAGGCGTTTGATTTTTTTGTCGGAATCTACCCGGACGATTTCGTTGTCGATCCAAATGCGGAGATAACCTTGTTGCTGAATGAAATCGAAGAAGGTGCGTGGCTCTGTTTTTGGTGGAACGGCAACCCAGAACGTGATCAGGGCAGTCTGGTCAGAAAGCTCCTGGAGGACGTGGTCCGTGATGGAGCGGGCGGTCTCGGGCCGGATTTCGCGGCTACAATTCGGACAGAAGGCGCGCGCGATCCGCGGCATGAGCAGCTTCAGGTAATCGTTGATCTCGGTCATCGTGCCGACGGTCGACCGCGAGCTTTTCACCGGGTTCGCCTGCTCGATCGCGATGGCGGGCGGGATGCCGCGGATCTCATCGACGCGCGGTTTATCCATGCGATCGAGGAATTGCCGCATGTAGGGACTAAACGTTTCGACGTACCGCCGCTGCCCCTCAGCGTAGATCGTGTCGAAGGCCAGGCTCGATTTGCCGCTCCCGCTCGGACCCGTGATGACGGTCAATTCTCCCAGCGGCAGATCAAGATCGATCCCCTTGAGATTGTTCTGGCGGGCGCCGCGAATCTCGACGCACCCGCTCTCAGGCGGCGCGGTGACACAAGGTTTTTCGGCGGTCGTTGAACCCACCGGAGACTATCCGATTGCCGGAACCCGTTCGCAAATTTTCGAGCGAAAAACAGGTCATCCCGAGGCTGGCGTAGCACGCCGAGGGACCTCACAGTCGTGTATTCCGCTTCCGCGAAAATTTACGCCAATCGCGCCGATGACGCTGAATGCCGCGCGGAAGCGAATTCCCGCTTGAGAGATCCCTCGGCGCGCTGCGCCAGCCTCGGGATGACAAGCGTTAACTGGCGAAACGCTTCGCCACTTTGTCCCGCTCGGCCAGCAACCGTTCGGGCATGTCGGGCTCGAGCGTCTTGAAGAACTCAACCTGGCCTTCGAGTTCCTTCTTCCACTCGTCGGGTTTGATTGAGAATAGTTCACGCATCGTCTCGCGCGTGATGTCGATTTCCGCAAGATCGAAATCGTCCGGACGCGGGATAGTGCCGATTTCCGTTTCCGCGCCGCCGCCGTGGCCCTCACAGCGGTCGATGATCCATTTCAATGCGCGCATGTTTTCACCAAACCCCGGCCACAAGAATTTTCCGTCCGCGCCTTTGCGGAACCAGTTCACGTGGAAAATTAGCGGTGGATTTTTCAGGCGCGGACCAATCTCGAGCCAGTGCCGGAAATAATTTCCCATGCTGTATCCGCAAAATGGGAGCATCGCCATCGGATCGCGCCGGACCTGGCCGACCGCACCGGTCGCAGCCGCAGTAGTCTCCGACGCCATGGTGGCGCCGACATAAACGCCGTGGACCCAATCGCGCGCCTGAAAGATGAGCGGCATGGTGTCGCTTCGGCGCCCGCCGAAAATGATGGCGCTAATCGGAACGCCCTCGCCTTTCTCGACGTCGGGATCGAGCACCGGATTGTTGCGCATTGGCACGGCGAACCGGCTGTTCGGATGCGCCGCTTTTTCCTTCGAATCCGGCGACCAATCGTTCCCCTTCCAATCGATCACGTGCGAAGGCGGCGCGCCATCCTTGCCTTCCCACCAAACATCACCGTCGTCGGTCAAGGCGACGTTCGTAAATAACGTGTCGTGCTCGATCGATTTCATCGCGTTCGGATTCGATTTGTAACTCGTCCCAGGCACGACGCCGAAATAGCCGTTCTCCGGATTCACCGCGTAAAGCCGGCCGTCTTTCCCGATCTGCATCCAGGCGATGTCGTCGCCGATCGTCGTGACCTTCCAGCCTTTGAAATGCGCCGGCGGAATCAGCATCGCGAAATTTGTTTTGCCGCAGGCGCTCGGGAACGCGGCCGCAACGTAATGTTTCCGGCCGTCCGGCGCTTCGACGCCGAGAATCAGCATGTGCTCGGCAAGCCATCCTTGTTTCCGCGCCAGGTAGGAACCGATTCGAAGGGCCAGGCATTTCTTGCTCAACAGGACGTTGCCGCCGTAGCCGGAGCCGACCGAGATGATCGCGTTGTCCTGTGGAAAATGGCAGATCCAGCGGCGCTCGGGATTCACATCGAGGAGCGAATGCACTCCGCGATTCCATTCGCCCTTCGGATCGTCACCGAGCCGCTTTACCGCGATGCTTCCCATCCGCGTCATGATCCGCATGCTAAGCACGACGTAGATGGAATCGGTGATCTCGAATCCGACTTTCGTCAGCTTCGAATCCGGCGGACCCATGATGTAGGGAATGACGAACATCGTTCGTCCCCGCATCGCGCCGCGCAGCATCCCGTGCAGCTTCGAGTAAGTCTCGTCGGGCGCGGCCCAATGATTCGTCGGGCCCGCTTCTTCTTTCGTCGGGGTGCAGATCAACGTGAACTGCTCGACCCGCGCCACGTCGTTCGGATTCGACCGGTGCAAATACGACGCCGGCTTTTTTTCCTCGTTCAACTTCAAGACCACGCCGAGCCGCTGCGCCTGTTCCAGGAGCCATGCGTTTTCTTTCTCTGAACCGTCGCACCAGAAAATGTTTTCGGGCTCGGTCAGCTTCGCCACGTCCTGGACCCAATCGAGCACGGCCCGGTTCGTGGGCTGGGCATCGCCGATTCCGGCGGGCGGCGAGATGGCAGGCGCTAGATTATCCATGGAACGTTCGCGAAAGGCGTGGAGCGGATTGTCATTTTCGCCGCTTCGGACGCTTGTCCAAGCAAATTTTCGCGGGGGCCGCAAACCCCCAACGCCGCTTGCACGCCATGGGCGCGCGCAGTTAATTGCCCCATGTTCGGAGTCACCACCTCGGATGACTACCAGCCGGTGACCTGGGTAGGCCGCCACCCGGTCCACGTCACGACGCTGCTCGTCGCGCTCCATGTCTTCCTGATGGTGGTCGTTTGCTTCCTTTCCGCGCTCGGCGCCGCCGGGTTTTTGGGCGCGATGATTTTCGATAGCGCCCAGGTCTTGTCGTTAGGCCGGGTCTGGCAAATCGCGACCTACGCGTTTGTTCATCTGCCTTATTCGGCCGGCGCGCTGCTTTGGTTTGCGGTCGAGATGTACATGCTTTTTGCGTTCGGCCGTGAAGTGGAACGCTATTTCGGCCGGCGCGCTTTCATGCTTTTTTATCTGCTCCTCCTCTGCGTGCCGACGCTGTTCCTGACCGCGGTCGGCTTGTGGACCCGCGTCGGCATCGCCGGCTCGGCCACGCTTCACCTCGGCATCTTCATCGCGTTCGCGACCCTCTATCCCAACGTGGAAATGCTGTTGCGCATCCAGATGAAATGGATCGCGCTCATTCTTATCGCGATCGTAACCCTGGCCGACCTGGCCAATCACAATTGGGCTGACCTGATCGTTTTGTGGACAACGGTAATCACCGCGGTCGGTTTTGTTCGCCTCCGCGGCGCGGGACCGGAATTGGAATGGTGGAGTGATTTCAAGGCACGCCTCCGGCCGAAGCCGAAATTCCACATCGTCCAGCGGGAGGCGTCGCGCCGGAGCAGCGTGGAGCCGGAAAATATTCACGAGTCCATCGACCCGGTGCTCGAGAAGATCTCAAAGCATGGAATCAACAGTCTGACTGCGTCCGAACGGAAGGCGCTCGATCGGGCTCGGAATCGTCTCTTAAAAGAGCCGCAGTAAACCCGTCACGCCAAACAACGTGGTCATCCTGAGGCTGGCGAAGCGCGCCGAAGGACCTCTCGAGCGCTCATCCGCTTGCGCGCAACAAAACGCGCACGCCGTCGTTATTTACGAAATGTTTGGCGCTAGCCGATTTTGCAACTGAGAGGTCCCTCGCCGTCTTCGCGGCTCGGGATGACGCTCGGTCATTCCACCGCCAATGAGCCTTCCCGCAGGAGCCCGACGAATTCCTCATCCGTCGCCGCCGCCATCAAAGCATCACGCCGCGCCTTGTCTCTGACCACTCGCGCCAACCCTCCAACGCAAACGAGGTAATCGGTCACCATCCGTTGCGGCACGCCGACGAGAAAAATCAGGTGCACCAGTTCGCTGGAATAACCGAACGGAATTCCCGCTTTGCTCCGCCCAATTCCCAGGACCAGCCGATCGACCAACTCCGTCCGGGCATGGGGAAAGGCGACGCCTTCACCTGTGTTCGTCGAGGTCCGGCCTTCGCGCTCCATGACGGCGTCCGCCAATTTGTAGAAATCCTCAACGAGCCCGTGGTCGCGCAGGCGTTCCACGATTTCGAGGATCGCCTCGGCGGCGGTTTGCTCGCGCAATTCGAGCACCACCAGTTTCGGATCGAGAATTTCAGAAAGGCGCGCGGCCATGAACGACGCTGAGTGTTTGATTGGATTGACGAGGCAATCCGAGTTATCGAATTATTCAGGCTCGTGGCAACCCAAAACAATCCCGGTGGCACGTCGGACGAAGCGACGATCTCGTGGCAAAAAAGCATTTACGATCCTGGCTATGTCAACGCGATGTCGCATTTCTATCGCGGCGAGCTGAGCCGCATCATGATTTGGCGGCAGCGCCTCGACATCACGACGAACTGGGCCATCACCAGCAGCACGGCGATTATTACGATCGCGTTTTCGAATCGCGATGTCCCCCACATCATTTTCTTTTTCAACCTCGCCATCGTCTGGGTTATGCTTTGGATCGAAGCCAGGCGTTACCGTTTCTACGACGCTTTCCGCGCCCGCGTCCGCATGCTCGAAGCGCATTTCCTCGTCCCGATGGTGATGGAAAATCGCGAGCTCCTTCAGGGCGAATGGAAGAAGCTGGTCTGTGAGGATTTGATTCTGCCGTCGTTCAAAATTTCGCGGCTCGAGGCGGTCGGCCGGCGGCTGAAACGGAATTACGTTTTCATTTTCATCCTCATCATGGTGGCGTGGGTGACGAAGATTTTTCTGCACGCCTCGATGACTTTGGACGGCGTCCCGGCGTTTTATCGAGCGTTGCGGGTGGGCCATATCCCGTCGTGGCTGGTGGCCTTCATCTTCGTCGGCACGCTGGTCAGCGTCATCGGGATCACCATTTACGTCGGCAAAAAGACGACCGGCGAAGTATCGGAATTTCGGACTCACCGGTCGCTGTGGAAGATTTAAAGCGAGCAACGGCGAGTTTCGCGAAGCTCTGCGAAATCGTGGCGCAACTCCGCGCCCCCGGCGGCTGTCCGTGGGACCGCGAACAGACGAACGAATCGCTTCTGCCGCCGCTGATTGAAGAAGCATACGAAGCAGCCGGCGCGATCCGCGCGAAAGACGACGCTAATCTCCGGGAAGAACTGGGCGACGTCATTTTGCTGGCCGTGATGCACGCGGAGATCGCCAACGAGACTCGCCGCTTTAGCATCGAAGCAGTCCTGGACGAGGTGACGGCGAAATTGATTCGGCGCCATCCGCACGTTTTTGCGAAGAGCGAAGTCAACGATGCCGAAGGCGTGCTCAAACAGTGGGAAGCGATCAAGCACGAGGAAAAAAAAGGGGGCGGCGGCGGACATTATCTCGCCGGACTGCCGGCCGCGTTGCCCGCCCTGATGCGGGCCCAGAAAGCGCAGAAGAAAGCGGCGCGGGTCAATTTCGATTGGACGCAATTGTCCGACGTCGTCGCGAAGGTGGATGAAGAACTGAGCGAGTCGAAAGAAGCGATCGCAGGCGGCGATTCAGCCGAAATTGCGGATGAGATAGGCGACCTATTGTTTGCCGTCGTGAATCTCGCGCGCAAGACCGGCCTCGATGCGGAGGAGACGCTGCAAAGCGCGACGGAAAAATTCGTGACGCGGTTTAATCGGGTCGAAGACGAGCTTCGGAGCCAGGGCAAACGCCTGGGAGACGCGAACCTCGAAGAGCTGGATGAAATTTGGAATTCATTGAAGAAAACGCCGAACGCCCAACGCTGAACGCCCAATCTCGAACCCCGAATCTTGTTTCAGGGGCGGATCTGACTTCGACATTGGGCGTTGGACGTTCGGCGTTTGGCGTTTTCTTCGTCCCTGTCCGCGTTTGCTTCTGACTCTTGTTTAGGGATATTGCCCGTCCCAAATGGACCTGCTGACCAACATTCTCATCGGCGTTTACGTCTTTGACGCTTTGCTCATGATGCTCGTCATCCTGATGCAACGCCCGAAAAGCGAAGGCCTCGGCGCAGCTTTCGGCGGCGGCGTGACTGAGAATATTTTCGGCGCTCAGACGACCAACGTCCTCACCAAGGTCACCGGCTGGCTGGCCGCGATTTTCTTCCTCCTCACCTTTATCCTTTCGATCCTCTACGCGCATAAAAACACTCCCTCTAGCAATTTAAGTCGCGAACTGACGAAAGGGGCAACGCCAGCGCCTGTGGTTTCGGCGACGCCGGTCCCCGGAATATCTGTTTCGCCAGCGCCGGCGAGTTCGACTACGCCCAGCGGCACTCCGGCCGGTTCTGCGACCCCGGCTCCTGGCGTGAGCGTCAGCCCAGCGCCATCCGTTGCGAATTCGGCCGTGCCAACGGCGAGCGTTTCGGTTGCTCCTGCCGCGAGCATTCCAGCCGCGTCGCCCCAAGCGACGGCAGCGCCCTCCGCGTCACCGAAACGGTAGAAGAAAGGTCATTCCGAGCCGCGAAGACGGCGAGGAACCTCGCAGCCGCAGTTTGCGTCACGCAAGCAAGAGCTCCGCGTGAGCCGACGAAGACACCTGACAATTCGCGGGAGCGTTTGACCGCTTGGAAGATCCCTCGGCGCGCTGCGCCAGCCTCGGGATGACACGCGTCTTATTATAGCGTGGAATCGTCGCCAGCCTACGGCACCGCTTCCGGTTTCGGCCCGGCCTTCTCGTTCAAGGCTTGGGTGAACTCCTGCAGACCGGACACGATCTGCGGCGCTTTCGTCAGGACAGTGCTGGCGAGTTTCTCGGAATAATCCGGACGCCGTTGCGACATCTCGGAGAGCGCCATCATCACCGCGAGCGCGTTATTTATCGCGTGCTTGATCTCGCTGAATTTCTTCTGCAACTGGACCAATTCTTCTTGGGAAATGCTGCGGTCGTTTTCACTCATGATCGGCGCTTTCGGGTGGAGAAATGGAACGGTTATGCTTGACTGACAGGTTCGACATTTGTCGTCCGTATGCCTGCGCAAACTATCCAGATCAGCGGAGCACGCCAGCACA